>NZ_JBFAWH010000017.1:0-186676 GCF_040680235.1 Streptomyces sp. NPDC052101 | reverse complement strand
ACACCGAACGGGAAACTGGACCGCAAGGCCCTGCCCGCCCCCGACCGCCAGGCCGCCACAGGTGACCGACGGCCGACCACGGAGACGGAGAAGGTCCTCGCCGGCCTGTTCGCCGACATCCTCAACCTCGACCACGTCGGCATCGACGACTCCTTCTTCACCCTCGGCGGACACTCCCTGCTCGCCACCCGCCTCGCCGCCCGCATCCGCACCACCCTGGGCTGCGAACTGCCCATCCGCACCCTCTTCGAGAACTCAACTGTTGCGGGACTCGCGCGGGCAATCAGTGCAGCCTCGATGCACGAAGACGCAGGAACCCTTGTACCCATCAAAAGCAAGGGAAGCATGTCTCCGCTGTTCTGCATCCACCCTGGTGGGGGCTATGCCTGGGTGTATACGCAGATGGCAAACTACCTCCCTGAGGAACTGCCGATTTATGGGATACAAGCTCGAGGTCTCGACGGGGACACGGATCTGCCGAACACAGTCGAAGAGATGGCCGCTGACTACATTCGGCAAGTACGAGCGATCCAGCCTTCCGGGCCGTACAATATTTTGGGCTGGTCTATTGGAGGGCTTGTTGCTCACGAAATGGCCGTGCAACTTCAACGCTCTGGCGAAGAAATTTCCGTGCTAGCGATCATGGACGCGTATCCGGTGCGTAGTACGGAGATGGGTTTCACTGCGGACGAAGAGGTGCTGCGGGCCGAGGTGCAGGAGGATCTTCGCCTTCACACAAGGATGACTGCAGGATCATCTAACGCTGTGGGTACCACTGAAGATGACACAGTTCTGATCGATGAGGTGGACGAAGCGCAACTAGAGGCCTCTGTGAGAGTGCTGGCGAATAATATCGGCCTCAGGTACAGCTTTCGTCCCCAACGCTATAAGGGCGACATTATATTCTTCACCGCTGCCAAGGGGAAGGTGCAGGGTGATCCCATCTTGACTGACTGGACTCCGCATATTCTCGGCGTCATTCGGAATTATGATCTCCCTGTTACTCATGGACAGATGGGTGCACCCGAGTCCATGCGGGAGATAGCTGCAATTCTTGCTCCGGACTTCAGTTAGCCCCGATCTTGCCTGAGGGTCCGTCACTCTGGTGACGGACCCTTTCGGCTCGTTCGGGGTGGAGATCCTGCTGGTGGGCGGGTTGGTGGCCGGTCTATCGCGTCGGGTGTGCGCCGGGTCCATGGTTCCGGTCGGGTGGTGTTGCTCGGAGGGGCGGGAAGCTGTTGGTCAGCCGGGGTTCGGCGTGACCGTGAGTCATTGCAGGGCGTCGGCGATCACGCCGGTCCAGGGCGCCGGGGCTCCGTCGTTCTCGTTATCTGCCGGGAATGATCACGTGAGTCCGAGGGTTGCCAGCGGCCGAGCCACCAGGTCAGCGGTTGCTGCCTGGTGAACCGCCAGACTGGTGGCCGCGTAAAGACGTTCGAGTGGCACATTCCTGGTTTACACCGTGCGCCGCCGACGGACGATCTGCAGCGCCTGGCTGGCGTATGGGAACCGCACCCGCGGCACAGTGACGGTCTTCAGGCGGCGGATCTCGTCACGGCCGAGGGCGGTGGTGGGAGTGTCAGCGGCACGTCCTTTCAGGGAGGACCCTTCATCAGGGTATGCAGGGTCGGGTGCGGGTGGTTGGCCTTGAACACGGCGATGCAGTGCGCGCCCTTCTCCTCGACCAGGTACTTCGCTTGGTCGGTCTGGGACAGCAGTTCAATCGAAGGCCACCACCGCAACTGGTGAGGTCCAGCGGGTGAAGCAACGGCCGGAACGCGGTGATCTCGTTGCTCTTGGCGTCGACCTTGCGCTGGGCCAGTACGATGCTGTCCCCGCGCAGCGCGGACAGCGCCGCGCAGGGATTCGCCGTCCATCGCGATGTGGCCGCCCGCACCTGTCGAAATGGCAGGTGTTCTTCCTGGTCGGCGGTCCGGCCGCGTCCGCACGAGCGGTGAGCCGGGTACCGATCGCCGCGTCGAGCGCCTCGCCGTCGATGCGTTGCAGTACCCGGCGCACGGTCGCCTCGCTGGGTGCCCGGCAGGGTAGTTCCGGACCGCGCAGCGTGGCCCCGCAGTGGGTGACGTTGCGATCCTCGGTCGTCCCAAATGGCGACAGCCACACCAGTACAGCCGGCCCCGCAGCACGCCGTTGCCGCCCCGCTCCTACACCACCTTCAACAGATCCGAAAACTGCGGCATCCAAGTCCCCAGAGGGTGAGCTGCAGGCGGTCGTCCTGGGGGGCGATGTCGTGACCTGACGAGAGCCGACCGACGGCGGCCAATAGATCCACTACTCTAGCCGTGTTGGTCAAAGCCGCCATAGCGTGACTGGGTTTCACCTCAGTCCGGCACCCAAAAGGTGCACATCACCCATCCAGGAGTGTTTCGGGTGATCGTCCTGCACCCCCAGGTATGGGGAGCGGTCAATTTTGTGTGGCTTGGCCTAGCCTGGACGTCGATCGGTAACCGGCGTCGCGGGAGCTTACCGGAGGACGATTAGGTGGGTTTACGATGAGCGAGTCGCATGGGAGCGGGTACGAGCACGAGCCGGAGGGCTCGGCTCCGGTCGAGGGCGCATATGCCGACCCTTACTGGTACACCCACGATATTTATCGCCAGGACGCGGATCAATACCCCAACACCACCGCGGACGACGCAGCGGTGCAATCGCCCTATGCGGTGCCGCCGCCGACCTCTTACCCATCCGGCTCCTACACGGGGACGTCGATTCCTCATCCTCAACAACAAGGGATGCAGGGTGACTTCGGGTATGGCGGTGACGGAGGTTCGACGCAATCCGGAAACCCCTACGACCCGGCGCCTCACGCCCACGCCGGCCAGCATGACTCGGACGCGTTCGCCTACCTGTACCAGGACCAACGCGGCAGCGTGAGCGGGACTGTTCACGGGCAGACCGCAGTCCCTGCTCCCGCCTCGTCGGAGACGGCCATGACGACACCAGCAGGGGTGTTTGACGCTGACGATGCCACCGCCGGGACCGACGGGGAGCCCCCGAGGAAATCGGGGCGCGCGGCGAGTCTGCTGAATTCAAGCGCGCTGATGGCCGCAGGGACGATCGTTTCGAGGGTCACTGGCTTTCTGCGCACGCTGGTCATGGCGGCCGGAATCGGCGTGGGCACGCTGAATGACACGTATCAAGTCGCCAACACCTTGCCGACCATGGTTTATGTACTGGTCGGCGGTGGCGCGTTGAACTCCGTGTTCATCCCCCAGCTGGTGCGCGCCATGAAGGATGACGACGACGGGGGCGAGACCTACGCCAATCGTTTGCTCACGCTCGTCATGGTCCTCATGGCGACGGTCACCGCAGTCTGTGTTCTGGGCGCACGCCCGCTCGTCAGCATGCTCGCGCCGAAGATGGCCGATGACCCCCACCAGATGGAGGTCGCGGTCACCTTCGCCCGCTACTGCTTGCCGACGATGTTCTTCATGGGCGTGCATGTCGTAGTGGGACAGGTTCTCAACGCGCGCGGTCGGTTCGGCGCCATGATGTGGACACCTGTGCTGAACAACCTGATCGTCATCATGACCTTCGGCGGTTTCATCTGGGCCTACGGCAGCTACCCGGGCTCCGGGGTGAGCGCGTCCACTCTCCCGTCCGAAGGGGTCAGGCTCCTGGGCGTGGGTACGCTGCTCGGGCTCGCCGTTCAGGCTGGCGCGATGTTGCCGTATCTGCGGGAGACCGGATTCCGGGTCCGCCTTCGATTCGACTGGAAGGGCCAGGGACTGGGCAAGGCCGCGGCACTGGCCAAGTGGACCCTGTTCTTCGTCCTCGCCAACCAGATCGGCCTTATCGTCGTGACGCAGCTTGCGACGTGGGCGGGCGCGGTGGCGGAGAAGCAGGGGCACACCGGCACCGGCATCACCGCGTACAACTACGCCCTTCTGCTGTGGCAGATGCCCCACGCCATCATCACGGTGTCACTTATGACGGCTGCGCTGCCCAGGATGTCCAGGGCCGTCATCGACGGTGACCTGGCGGCGGTGCGGCTCGACATCTCGGACAGACTGAGGACCTCCGCCGTCGCCATCGTCCCGAGTGCCTTCGCCTTCCTGGCGCTGGGCGTGCCGATGGCCAACATGCTGTACGGAGGATCGGGCGCGAACGGGGCCCAGAACATCGGCTACACCCTCAGCGCGTTCGGGCTGGGCCTGATCCCGTACTCCGTGCAGTACGTGGTGTTGCGAGGCTTCTACGTCTTCGAGGACACTAAGACGCCCTTCTACAACACCGTCGTCATCGCCTCCGTCAATGCGGCCGCGTCCGCGGTGTGCTTCTACGTGCTTCCCGCGCGATGGGCCGTGATTGGTATCGCGGCGTCCTACGGACTGGCCTACGCGGTCGGAGTGGGCGTTGCCTGGCGCCGACTGCGCAAGCGGCTGGACGGAGACCTGGACGGCGCACGTGTCAGGCGCACGTATGCCCGCCTGTGCGTCGCGTCCGTCCCCGCGGCACTCACTGCGGGGGCGGTCGGCTATCTGATCATGCACCTCGTCGGGAGCGGGGTGTTCGGGGGCTTCGTCGCCCTGGTCGGCGGCGGGGCCGTGCTGGTGGCTCTCTTCTACGTCGCGGCACGGCGTATGAAGATCGAGGAGCTCGACGCGATGGTAGGGGTGTTGCGGGCACGCTTTGGGCGTTGATCGCGTCACGGCGCCCGCGCACTCGCTCGGCTGTGCGTGGGGGCCGCCTGATCTGCGGACGAGATCTGTTGCCGGCGCCCTCTTGTCGAAGGGCGCCGTCGACAGTCGTCCATGCCCGGCGCGGGTCATGTGAAATGATGGATGAGTGACCACCCTTAGCGTTTTTTGATCTGACTCACAGGATTGCGGTTGACTGCGCTTCAGGGCGCGACTGGTACGGCGCGACCGCGTCCGCCTCGAACGCCAGCGGGTAGTGCTTCATGAGCACGAAAGGTCGCCGTTCTCATGCCAGGTGAGGGCCCCGCAGGCTGTCCTTGCGGGAGCTGGAGGAAGGCAGCCGAGTTCCGGCGCCGCTGATGGCGGCGGCTGTCGCGCTGCGCCGTACTTCGGAGGGCCGGACGTTTTTGCGGAGAGGGCGTTCAGTAGGCGGGGCCGTAGGGGATCCAGTGCCCGAGGAAGGGTTTCAGGTCGTCGGCACGTGGGCTGGGAATGCCGGGCAGCCGAGGCGGCGTGTTCAGTGGGTCGAGGCGCTCCACGGTGGCTGTTGCCCAGCTGATCCATGCTTCAGCTTCGGTTCGGGTCTGACCCGGTGGCATGGCCTCGATTCGTGCGAGTACCGCGCTCACGTACTCGGTCAGTCGGGTGGCGTGGCGCCATGCCGCTTCCTGGGCTTCGAGGTATCTGACGCTCTGGAACAATTGTTGGCGGAGCCGCACGAGGGGCCTGCGCATCCGCCGGAGTCCTTCTGCCGGGTGATCGACCACCTGATGAATCCGGCGGATGCCCTCAACGAGGGTCTCGACCGGCCCAATGCCTTGCGCTTGCTGAACAATGCGCTCGCCCGGGAAGGGTTCGAAGCCTTCCACGGGCAGGACAAGCACTGCTACCTGCGCCACATCGGAACGAACACTGTCTCGATGTTGGCCAAGAACCCACATCGTCCGCTGAGCGTTGCCGAGATGCAGCGGCGTACCGCACTTGCCGCGTTTCTGGACACGTGCAGCGAGGATGCACTCATTGAGGAAGTGCTGCTGCCGCTGTTCCGGCAGCTGGGTTTTCACCGGATCACGGCGGCCGGGCACCGGGACAAGGCGCTGGAGTACGGCAAGGACATCTGGATGCGCTACACCCTGCCGACCCAGCACTTCCTGTACTTCGGCATCCAGGTGAAGCGCGAAAAGCTGGACGCCACCGGAAAGTCCAGGGCGGGCAATGCCAACATCGCCGAGATCCACAACCAGGCCCTGATGATGCTGGCGCACGAGATCTTCGACCCCGAGACCAACCGGCGCGTCCTTGTCGACCACGCGTTCATCGTGGCCGGCGGGGGGATCACCAAGGCTGCCCGCAACTGGCTGGGCAACGCTTTGGACGCGGCGAAGCGGAGCCAGATCATGTTCATGGATCGCGATGACATCCTGAACCAGTTCGTCGTGACCAACCTGCCGCTTCCCGCAGGCGCACCGCTCCCAGATGCGGTGCCTTCCACGGGTGCCAGAGAAGCGCTGTTCTGATGCGATCGATGTACGTTGTCTCGCCTGCTTGCCGGCCTTGCCTCGGCGGCGTCCGTCCCATCAGTACAGCGGAGGCGGGGGCCGGTTCGAGGGCGTGTCACTGCCAACTGGCAGGCGGTGGCGCGCGCTAGTGCTGCTCCGCAGAAGTTCGTGAGGGGGGGGAGTCGAGTCTGGATGCGTCGGGTTGTCAGGTGAATGAGAAGTGGGCTGCGGCCTCGGCGGGCGTGGCCCGTTGAGGGCGTCCGGGGACGTCGTGGACGGCGTTTGCGCCCTCGGTGCGCAGTTGGTCACCCGTGGCGTGGCGGGCCATGACTGCGGCCTAGGCGACGACGTCTGCGGCGGTGATGTCAGTACGGTCTCGCTCTGCGTGCTGTTGGAGGAGAGCGCTGAGGTCCGCGGTGAATCGCAGCATGGTCACCGGGGCGTTGAAGCGCCTGGCGATGGCGATGAGTCGGGCGCGCGCCTGTGGGGTGACGTTCGTGGACTCGGCGACTGCTGTTTGTCCGGCGGCGAGCCGGGCGGCGATCCTGCGGTCGCGTTCCTCGAAGACTCGGGCGTCCGCCGTGTCGGGGTCCGCGTCGGTGGGTGAGGTGCCGAAGAGTTCCGCGCGGATCTCGTCGCTGGAGACCACGGCGTCCTCCTCGATCTGGCCGTGCGCGATCAGTGCCCGCACGAAGCTGGTCTTGCCGGAAGCCGGTGGGCCGACGAGGAGCACGAGTCCCGCTGGCACGCTGGTCGGCCCGGAGCCGCCCGGCGGGTGAGGTTTGAGGTAGAGGTCGCCCGCGCAGTCCAGGGCCTCTTCCGCTGAGCCGGCCGGCAGACCGCTGGGGAGGATGTTGTCCCGGTAGCTGTCGTTGCTGGCCTCGTAGAGGGCGAAGCCCCAGGTGTGCAGGACGCCGGTGAAGCGCAGGCGGCATAGCGGCAGTCGCTCGCCGTCCTTCAACTCGCCGTCTACGTAGGCGAAGCCGGCTCGGAATCGGACGTGGACCCGGGTGAGTTGCGGCCAGTGCTCGGTGGTGTGGGCGTTGAGCCGCTGGCGCAGGTGGTGCTGCAGGACTCGGGCGGGTTCTTCGGCACGGCCCCATCCTGCCGCCCCTGACCGGTCCTCGGTCATGATCATTGCTCATGACCGAGGGCTCGGGGCGATGTGCGGCAATACCGGTGGTGCTGGACGAGGATACGCGCGGTGCACTGCAGCGGATCGCCTCGTCGGCGAAGGCACAGGTGAGGCAGGTCCTGCGGGCCCAGATCGTGCTGGCCGCAGCGGACGGGGCAGGCAACGCGGCGATCGCGCGCCGTCTGGCAGTGGGCGTGAACACGGTCCGCAAGTGGCGCGGACGGTTCGCCGAGCACGGGCTGGAGGGCCTGAAGGACGCCGCCCGCTCAGGCCGGCCGCGCCGTTACCACGACCTGGTGCGCGTCGCGGTGGTCGCCGCGGCCACCAGCATTCCGCCCGGACCCGCCGCCACCTGGCCCACACGGCCATCGCCGCCCAGGTTGCGGGTACCGTCTCCGCCGCGATATCGGCCTCCCAGGTCGGCCGGATCCTGGCCGACCTGGACGTGAAGCCTGCGGCGGCTGCGCGAAGAGCGCCGCATGAGCCAGGCGGAACTCGCCCGCGTGCTGGGCATCTCGCCGAGCTACCTCAACCAGATGGAGCACGATTCCCGTCCGCTCACCGTGCCCGTTCTACTCAGGCTGACGGAGACGTTCGGCGTCGACCCGGGCTTCTTTTCGGAACGCGATACGACCCGTCTGGTCGCCGACGCGCGCGAGGCGCTGACGCGCGACATCGCGAACGCCCGCATCTCCTCTTCCGACCTCGCCGAACTGGCCTCGCGGCTGCCTGCGGTCGCGCAGGTCCTACTCGACCTGGGGCCGCCGCAACCAACTGCTGGCCGAGCGCCTGACCGGCACGACTGACGGCCGCGACCCGGCTGGGGAGACACCCCGCTCACCCCACGAGGAGATCCGCGACTTCTTCTACCGCCGCCAGAACTACCTCCACGACACCGACCTCGCGGCCGAGCGGTTGGCCGATGAGGTCGGCATCCGGCCCGGCGAGGTCGTACAGGCCCTGACGAACAGCCTCACCAAGAGGCACGGCATCCACCTCTCGGCCGACGCCGGCGACCACCTCTACCGCTATGACGAAGCCACCCGCACCCTTTGTATGTCCAGCCGCCTGCGCCCCGGTCAGCGAGCCTTCCGGATGGCTACGCAGCTAGCCCTTCTCGAGTACGGCGAGGAACTGGACCGGCAGGCCGCCGAAGACTTCCAGGTCGGCTCGCCCGCCCACGCCTTGGCCGCATCGGCATCGCCAACTACTTCGCGGCGGCCCTGATCCTGCCGTACGGAGCCTTCCACGCGGCAGCCGAAGAAGTCCGGTACGACATCGAGCGGCTCACCGACCGCTACGGCCTCGGCTACGAGACGGTCTGCCACCGCCTGAGCACCCTCCAGCGCCCCCGCCTGCGAGGTGTGCCCTTCTCCTTCGTCCGCGTCGACCGCGCCGGCAACATGTCCAAGCGGCAGTCGGCCACCGGCATCCACTTCTCCCGGGCCGGCGGCACCTGCCCGCTGTGGAACATCTACGAGGCGTTCGCCGCCCCCGGCCGCATCCATGTCCAGATCGCCGAGATGCCGGACGGCCAGCGCTACTTGTGGACCGCGCGAGCCGTCACCCGGCACCGCGGCGGCTGGGGCGAACCCGGCAAGACCTTCGCCATCGGGCTCGGCTGCGAGATCCGCCACGCCCACCGCGTCGTCTACTCCGACGGCCTCGACCTCACCAGCGCCTCAGCCGCCACCCCGCTCGGCATGGGCTGCCGCGTCTGCGAGCGCCTCGACTGCCCCCAGCGGGCCGCGCCACCTCTTGGTCATCAGCTGCGGATCGACCAGAACACGAGCACCTTCGTGCCGTACCCCGTGTCCGACGCCACCAATATGCCGCAGGAAACTGATGACCGATGACGCTCGTTTGACGCTCCGTGCATCCACAGATCCGCTCGAAGCGGCCTCAGACCCTAATTGACCTGCGATTATGACAGGTTGGCGTTCCTGCCACATGTTTCCGATGACCCACCCCGTCGGTGTGCCGCGATCCTTGAACCGGTGCGAAGACCTCCTGAACTGCGGTTGTGTGTGCACAATGTGCGGTGCGGGCGTTCAGTAGGTGGGGCCGTAAGGGCTCCAGTGTCCGAGGAAGGGTTTCAGGTCGTCGGCTCGTGGCTTGGGAATGTCGGGCAGCCGGGGCCGTGCGTTCAGTGGGTCGAGGCGCTCAACGGTGGCCGCTGCCCAGCTGATCCATTCCTCGGCTTCGGTTCTGGTCTGCCCCGGTGACATGGCCTCGACTCGCGTGCGTACGGCGCTCACGTATTGGGTCAGTCGGGTGGCGTGGCGCCATGCCGCTTCATGAGCTTCTAGGTGCCTGACGCGGTACGCCTCCGCGTACCGGATGCGGGCCTGTTCCATGGCGGCTTCCCAGCGAATGCGCTTCTGGAGTGGCAGAGCGGTCGCGGGCGTCGATCGGAGAGAGCAGGGACGCCCGTATGAGGCGCGGAGTGCCAAGGTCCGATTCCCTTTGCTGTCCCAAGGGTTGGCGATGTATCCGATGCCGGCGACGAGTCGTGGAAATCCGCGGGAAGGGCGGCGTACGGTGATCGAATGGTGGCGATACTGCGGTGCACCCCAGGCGAGGCCAAGTTCCTCGGCAGCCGGAAGCGGCAGGAGCAACTCGATGCCGGCTGGGAGTCGGTCGGAGAACGGGACGAGTGGAAGAGCAGACATGTCGTCCTGGTGGTGACCGGGCAGGAGAGAGGTCGACCGCGAGTCGAATACGTGGGGCAGGCCCGGTGCGGTCGCCCCGCCGGGACCTTCCGGCGTGTGGTCGAGGTGACTCAACTCCATCGAGTCGCGCCTCCGGTCCCGATGGAAGATTTGTCCGACCAGCTTCCGCTCCGACACAGGGACGTAGTCGACCGGTCCGGCGTGCTGACGAAGCGGTCCGGCGAAGAGTTGCTGAACGCTCTGACCACGCTCCGCGCGGATCTGGCCGCGGTCATCGCCCAGTTACAGGAAAGGGTGGGCGGTGTCCGGATCCTCGGCAGGGTGAGGGAGTTGTTCCTGGAGCAGAGAGATGCCACCGGACTGGCACTTCAACTGGGCGGATTCGACCGAAGCATCATTGAAGAGGCGAAGTTCCCGGAAGAGGGCGGGGATCAGATCCCCGTCACCCTGCCGGGACATCCGGCGCACGAGGATCACCTCGTCGCTCACGATGCGCAACGCTTCTCTGACTGGATCGGAAGTGACGCGGAGCATCTCGCGAAGCGTGTATTCCACAAGGGCGACCAGCAACTGTTCATCGCCAACGTGAACCGCCTGCCGGCTGAGGACACGCTGGGGGTCGACCTGATCTATCACCATGTGAGCCGGGACAGCTTCATCCTTGTTCAGTACAAGAAGATGGTCCAGGTCGGAGCCGGGCGCAGCGAGTGGGGATATCGGCCGGACGGTGATCTTGACGACCAGCTTAAGCGCATGAGGCAGGTAGAAGAGGCGTGTATGCGGCTGGAACAGGATCCGCCGGCCGATTACCGCTTCGTTCACCAGCCATGTTGGATCAAGTTCTGCAAGTCCGAACAAGTGGCGCCGAAGGGAGATGCGCTGATCGGCGGGATGTACCTCACGCGCGAACACGTCGAGTGGCTGCGAGGGCGGCCCGGACTGGCCACCGGCCCGAAAGGGGGTGAGCTGTTCGGCTACCACACGGTGCCCCGGTATCTCGACAACACGACCTTCACCCAACTCGTGCAGGACGGCTGGATCGGAACCCGCGGCAGGGCCAGTGACATCATCCAGGCCCAGATCAAGGCCAGTCTCGACGGCTCACGCGCACTGGTCTTCGCCGGCCTCATCGGCGACGACACGACCCAGGCCGAACGTACGCGGGAACGCAGGGGCGGTCTAACGGGCTGAGAGTGTGAGGGGTGGGGTCGACCGTGAACTGGTGGATCCGCCCTCACCACGGCAAGAAGCGGACTTGCGCCGCCGGTCCCGGGGAGAGCGGCGGGGTATGGGCGCGCCGCCGGATCGGTCAGCGCTCTTCGGTGGCCCGCTCGGTATGGAGAAGGCTGGCCATGTGAGGATGCGGTCACCGCGGCAGCGGAACTCGGCGGTCACGGTGCTGCGGGTCATCGCACGGCAGTTGGGGCACGCAATCATTGCGGCAGGTTTTTGCCGCCTTGTGCGTGATCGTCAAGAGATGCGCAACGCTGCCGTGTACTGGCCGGCGGTGCGGTCATAGATGACCAGGTCGGGGTGAACGTTGGCATCGTGGACGCGGCCGAGCGTCACCGCAGCTGACACGGGGATAGCTGCCAGTATGTGCAGTCGTCGTAGGTTCTTGTGGTTGGCCTCCAGCTCGGAGAGCAGTTGCCGGAGCACCGAGGTGAACTCGTTGAGCGTGGGAACGGAATTGATTACGTCGACGGACGGGGTGACGTCGTGCGGGTGAATCGTCCAGCGCGGAAGCAAGGCAAGCTGTTGGGGTAGCTCTTCTGCCTGGATCGATCCGGAGATGTTCAATATCAGCACTCCGTCAGAGGCGTCAGGGGCAGGAGAGATAGGCGGCTCGGTGACGAAGCGCACCATCCGGTCCGTCGTGTCGGGCCAGGACCAGGATTCCGTGCTGCGGTGCCGTTGGTAGATGGAGACGGTGAATGTGTCGTCCAAGCGGGAGCCGAAATAGGCAAGCAGTGGCAAGCGGGCGAAGGCGAAGGCACTCACGTGGTGCACTGAGTCCTCACGCAGCGCTTCCGCCAGCTTGTGTTCCAGGACCCGATCGATTTGCTGCTGGCACTGTTCCCAGTACGCTGGCCCGCCGGCCTTCTCACCGGGTATGCGTCGTAGATCGATCTCGAAGCCGTCGCCGTGCAGGCTGAGGGGGAAGTCGGGGAATCGCTCTTCGGAGCGGATGACGGCCTCGGCGGCAGTGGGCTTGGTGAGTTCGACTTCCTGGCCGCGAACTTGTCCGATCAGCCGGATTACCACGGTGCCGGTTTCCGGGTTAAGAGCGGTCAGCCGCCGGATCCACTCCTCCCGATCGCGCTTGATGCGCCGGAGCCGTTCGACCGTCATGACGTCGAGAGAGCCCTTGCGGTCGATTTCGTTATGCTCGCCGCGGCACAGCAGCATGAGGTTGTCAGCCAGGTCGCGCTGGTCCTTCGGGAGGGGGTCCATGCCGCGCGGTGACTTCGGCGTTGCGTCCTGCCCCACGATGTGGGCGAGCTCTCCGAGGGTGAAGTCCTGATAGGTGAGTTTTCCCTCGAGAAGGTAGGTTCCGCAAAGTTCACATCGTCCGCCGGCGCGGACCCAGACCTTGAGCCGCTCGACGTCGGGGATGGACTTGCGTGCCACAGGTCGACTCCTCTTGGCGCAGGCGGGGGTTGAGTATGTCGTGGGCCTTGGTTCGGGAACACCGGTCTGTTGCTGTGGTGCCGTGCAGCGGAAGTATGGGGTATGGGCGCTCGGTCTGGCCGCACCGGCCGGGCTAGGGGACATGGGGAACGTAGTGATGATGCGGTCCGCTGCGGGCGTGTGGAAGAGCGACCAGGTGGGTTCCCGACTTCGACGCGGCCAGCTGCATGCCGAGAAACGTGGTGAGCGTGGCGGCGACGGCGGCGAGGTCGGCTGAGGATCCGTGGAAGGTGGGAACGGAGCAGCCGCGGGTCGGTATGAGTTCGTCGTCGGGCTCTGCTTCTTGCCACAGGGCGTGGTACAGCTCGAGTTGGTGGTCGTCGAGTACCGAAAGGCCAGCTAGGGAGTCCAAGCTGTGGGGGCCTTGGAGGGTTCCCGGTGCGCAGACGGTGAGGATGCCAAGTGTCCCGGTGCGGGTGTCTGTGGCGATCTGGGCGAGGGTTGCCTTGCGGTTGGGTGTGCGGGCGAGGACATCGAGGCATTGCCCGATGGCCAGGCTGACCGTGGCGTCGATCACGAGGTCGGCGCGGTTCATGATCTGTTCGGCGTCCTCGGGGACGAGGCCCTCAGCGATGTCGACGGTCAGGCGGTCGTCGATGTTACGTAGTCGGTCAGCCAGTGCGGCGGCCTTGGTCGCGCCGAGGTCGGTCTCGAGGAAGTTCTGCCGGACGAGCAGCCCGCCGGTGACGACGCTGGGGTCGCACAGCGTGATGCGTGCTGCTCCTGCGCGTGCGATGAACTCAGCGGTCCAGGATCCGATGCCTCCGCAGCCCCAGATGTGGATGTGCTTGTTCTGGTAGCTGTTGACGGGGCGGTTGTCGTCGCGGCGGGTTGTGACGGTATGCCGTTCGTCGGACACTCGGCACCACTCGATCGGGAGGGCCGGGTTGACCGCGCTGGGGGTGAGAGTGCTCAGGCAACCGGGCTGGCGCCTTGCGTGGCTGCGGAGTTCGTTGGCGGCGCTTGCGGGGATTCGGCCCGCGAGCAGATGGGGTGGGCCGCCGGCGGGGTGGGGCACGGCCAGGAGGAGGTATTGGGGTGTGTCCTCAGCGTTTCTCACCACGCTGGTCGCGAGGGAGGTCAGCACGGCCGGCGCGAATGGCCTGGCGGTGGGGGCACGGCTGGCGAGTGGCGCATCGATCTGCCGGAGGAGTTCGACGAGTGTGGTGCCGGCTCCCATTGGCAGGGGCGCGGGGAGGATGATGACCGGCAGGCGTGCCGTGGGAGGTTCTTGTGGAGTGAAGGTGAGGTCCAGGCGCTGAGCGGTCCTTGGGATCAGGTATGCGGCCTGGACGCACTTTCCGAGCACGGATTCACGCACAACGATGGTGGGTGTTCCTGCGGACTGATGCAGGACCCCGCCGACCGCATGATAGAGGGCGGTTGAGGCGTTGAACCGGTTGCCGGCGGCATCGCCGAGCCAGGCCCACAGGCGGTTTAGGCTGGAGCGGATGCCGCCTGCCGGGTTCCATTCTCGCGCCGGGTCCAGGTACAGGCACAGCCGGTGGCCCTGCAGGACGTGGGGGTATCCGATGAACCGGGTGTGCGTGACGTCGACCTGCGGGGGGAGTAGCGGGGAGGACGGGACGCGCAGAACGAACCGCTCGCGCGGCCGAAGCCGAATCCCTCCCTCCACCGAGACGGTCCCCCTCATGTCGATCTCGATCGTGATTGCCAGGGCGCCGTCGTCCGTACGGTCAGGCACTCCCACCACGCGCAGGGTGTCCGGCTGCTCGGCGCCGATCGCGCGGAGATCCGCGAGCGCCTGTCTCTGCCACGGTGTGGGAGCGCCGAGCTGCCCGGGCTTTCGCTTGCTCATCCAGCGCGCCCCGACCGCCCCGTCGTCGTCACGGCGGCCACGGACGCGGCCGCGCCGGGGAACTTCGCGCTGCTCTGCTGGGCGTCGGGCTCCTTGAAGCCCGTGCCGAACAGACCCTGCCACAGCTCGATGCTGGTCTCCTTGTCCGCATGGTGGTAGGCAGCCTCGATCTCCTCCGTGTGCACGCGGATCCGCTCGCGGAAGTAGGCGTAGGTGTCCTGGGTCCAGCGGTGGTCAAACGTGACGCCCGACCCGGAGGGGTCGGCGATGGACGGCTTGGTGGGGTTGGCCTGCAGGTAGGTGTTGAGGTCCTGGACCAGGTGGAGCAGTGTCGTGGGGACGTTGGCGTAGTAGCCGGGATCGATCAGCATCTTGGTGTCGCTGACCTGGTTTCCGAGCAGAGTCGTGAGGATGATCGACCGGGTTCCGGTGAAGGAGTTCTTGTGGTCGCGCAGGTACTTCAGCAGCCGGATGACCCTGCGCAGGTTCCCGCCGGTGATGTCGTCCTGATTGCGCATCCAGGCCGTGAAGCCCTCGGGGTCCGTCGCCTCCCAGCAGTTGTCGTCCCGGTTGACGATGACGTCGCGGCCGTCGCTGAGCTGGACGTACGGGACGATGTCCACGTGCATCAGGTTCTTGTATTCCAGACGCACGCAACGGCACTTGCGCGAGTGCGCCATCTCGCGGTAACGGCTGTGGCGGTCCAGTGCCGCGTAGACCTTGTCGATGTAGGTCTTGGGGCTGCCGTGCCAATCCGGGTTCTCCTCCATCAGAAGGAGGAAGTCGGCATCGAACTCCTTGTCGCCGACCGGGTTGATGATGGTTCTCTGCGCCCACGAACCTTGAGGGATCTTGTCGAGGACGAGGTGTCCGATCTCCTCGTCTGCCTTGAGGGCTCGGTAGACACTGTCCACTCGGTCGTCGAGCATGTCGAGCTTGAACCGGCTCAGGTTGACCGTGTCCGTGAGGAGCGTGTTGAAACAGGTGGTGAGCTGCACTGGCGCCATCCCGTAAATCGTCTTCACCGAAGATGATGACACCGTAGCGTGGGGGTACGACAGCGACGGTGACACGGCTGGCCAGTCTGCCTTCAGAGCGGGGTAGTGAAAGGGCGCGCTTGGAACGACGAAGCTCCGCCGGAAGCGGAGCCTCGTCGAAGCTGGCTTAGGGCGTGGGGCGGAATCCGGCGCACGCATCGTTATACTCCGGATCTCCGCTTTCGAGGACGCGGAGTAGGGACGCCGTGACAACACGCGTCTTACGGCCGATGCGTAGCACACGGCACGGAAACTGCCCGTTGCGGATCAGGTCGTATCCCTTGGCCCGTGAGAATCCCAGCGCCTTTGAGGCGTCCTCCACGCTCCCCGTTCCGTCCCAGGTGGCGCGGATGTGAGCGGGGCTATAGCGAGGGCCCAGAGTCTCTTCGATCTGCGTGTGCATTCCGATTACTTTCGTCTTGGCGGGTAGCCCGTGCCGGGCCTACGGACACCGCATGCGCCGGTCATCGCGGTGACCGTCAATACTCCGCGTTATCGCCGGTTTGGCTAACCGGCGATTTGGGGCTATGTTGCCTCGCTCGCCATGGAGGGGCTCACTCTGGCAGCGTGAGGCACGATGCCGGAGAGGAGTCGGCAGAGTCCAGCACTTCACTGCATTGCCCAGCACTGTGACGAGCGGTTACCACGGATGAGTTGGGTGTTGCATGGGTCGCAGTTCGCCCCGTTGCACCACTGCAGGTCAATTGGGGTCTGGCTCTTCGGGGTCAGGCCCCTTAATTTTCACCGTGCTGGATAGGTGCTGGATTTCCTGACCTCTCGTCACCTGCCGTCAACTCCGCATCTCCTGTACTGTGCTGGATTGGTGCTGGACACCGACGAATCACGGGTACCACCGGCCTGCGTGCTGCGCGCCGGGGCAGCTGACCCAGTCGATCGGGCGTCCGGCACACCTTCTTCACGTGACTCGCGCCGGTTGCGGAAACAAATCTCTGCCCGTCCGACGTTGTCGATCTCCTATGCGATAACGGGGGTGGTCGGCTTGAAGTTGTTCCGGACGGACGCATCGAAATGCGGCGTGAGCGAGGTCATGCCGCGTCTTGCTGAGGTCGAGGCAGATGTGCAGGGTCTCGTCGAGGCGCACATGGAGACGCTGCTAGGCGTCCGATTCCTGGCGAGCGAGTACGGCACCGGGCCGGTCCACAAGGGCCGGATCGATTCCCTCGGGCTGGACGAGAACGGATCGCCGGTCATCGTCGAGTACAAGCGCGGCATCGACGCCGGCGTCATCAACCAGGGCCTGTTCTACCTGGCGTGGCTAATGGACCACCGTGCCGAGTTCGAGCACCTTGTCCGCGACCGGCTCGGGATGAGGGCCGCGTCCCAGGTCCTGTGGAGCAGCCCTCGCCTGATCTGTATCGCCGGCGACTTCACGCGTTACGACGTGCACGCCGTGCACGAGCACCGGCGATCGATCGACCTGGTTCGCTACCGACTCTTCGGGAGCGACCTGCTCGGGCTTGAGACCGTTGCGTCCGGGAGCGGCGGCATGCAGGCGGCACGCCGAGCCCGCCGCCAGGCGGTTGCCCGGGCGACAGCCGGCATCCAGGACGCGTCGATGGTTGAGCTGGCGAGCGCGGTCGATGAGGCATTGCTCGGGCTCGGGGACGGTGTGAACCGCGTCGAGCGCAAAACGTACCGGGCGTACCAGCGGCTGCGGAACTTCGCCTGCCTCTGTCCGCCGCAGCGGAGCAAGCTGCTGGTCTACCTGAAGGTTGACCCGAAGGACGTCGACCTTGTCCCGGGATTCACCCGGGATGTCTCCGGTCTGGGTCACCATGGGACGGGTGATCTGGAGGTGCAGTTGCGTACGCTGAGGGATGTGGAGCGGGCGCAAAATCTGTTCCTGGCGAGCTACGCGGCAGCGTGACTCGTCCCTTCTGTGGCCTGCCCAAGGGCTGAGCCTGTGGCGGGTGTTTGCCTGGCTCCTGGCGACTCCGATTCTTCCGACGCTCCAGCTGCGTGACCATGCAGTGCCAGTGCGGTAGGAGTGCACCTTCCGCGCGCAGGTTCCTGCACCAGAGCGACGATGAGGGGGCAGCATCATGGACGTGGTCGAGCGCTGGACCGGCCGTTACGCCTGCCTGCTGCAGTCCGCCTTACGCCTCGGCAACGAACGCAGTCGAGAACATCGACGTCATGTGGGTCCCAAGAAACTCGGTCCCCCGCTTCATCCCCGTCGATACGATCTTCTCACCTATCCTGGCTGTCCTGGAGGAGTAGACGTGACGCAGCAGAACGCGGAGGAGCAGCCGGGCATCGCCGCGGCCATCGTCGTCAGCGAGGGGCGCGTGCTCATGGTGCGGCGCCGGGTCAGCGAGGGACAGCTCTCGTGGCAGTTCCCGGCCGGCGAAATTGAGCCGGGCGAGAGCCGCGAAGACGCCGCCGTACGAGAGACCCACGAGGAGACCGGGGTGGAGGTGGCCGCCATGAAGCTGCTCGGCGAGCGGGTCCACCCGAAGACAGGTCGGTTGATGTCGTACACGGCCTGTGAGGTGGTGGGCGGTACTGCCCATGTCGCGGACGCCGAGGAGTTGGCTGAGCTTGCGTGGGTCGCCCATGGCGATATCTCACAGTATGTGCCATATGGGCTGTTCGAGCCGGTGCAAGAGTATCTCGACGCGGTCATGGCGACCTGAGTGGTTCCATCTCAAATGGGCGATCTCTTGAGCTCGAGTAAGTGCGTTGGTACCAAGGCTGGAACCGGGGCGTGGCTGCTGGAGGCGGACCTCAACCTTGGTGAGCAGGACCTGCCTGCCCCTCGCTGTGGAAGCCTAGGTGGGTAGACGGCACCGGACACCGCATCGACATCGAGACAAGCGCGAGCGTCCTCCAGGCCGAGAAGGACCTCAGCCGCCCGAAAATTCGCCTGTGTTCCGGGTTGTTCAGGTGCCCCATTCCATCCGTACGGGCTCGCGGGCTGCGGCGAGGGCGCCGTCGAAGTCGGCGAGGCGTTCGGCGAGGGTGGCGGTGGCGATGCGGGGCGGTAGGGCCGCCGAGAACTTGAGGCCGCGGACTGCCCGCGGGTCAACGGTGGGCAGGGTGAGGGAGTCGGAGAGTTCGGCGCGGGCGGTTTTCCAGTCGGTGGGGGAGAGGTCCTGGCGGAGCCGGATATGGGTGTCCGTGGGGCGCTGGACGGGGTCGGCGAGGTTGCCGAGGGAGGCGGCGAGGGTGGCGTTGGCGCGATACCCGGCCCAGGTCCACCAGCGGGTGGCGTCCGCGTCGCGGACCAGCAGGGTGCCCGCCGGGTGTACTTCGTGGGGTGCGCGATCCATACGGAGTTCAGCAAGGGCCGCGACGGCGCGGCGGGTGAGGCGGACGTCGGGATCCGTGCCGAGCAGGACGTCGCGCATGGCGCGGGTGAGGACGTAGGACAGCCCGCGGGCTTCGCTGCCCTGCCATTTGGCGATGCCGCCGTCCTCGACGGGTTCCACGAAGGCACGGCGTCGGGCCCAGTCGATGAACGTGACCTGCCAGCTGCGGCCGGCCAGCAGCAGGCGGCGCGGGCCCGGTCGTTCTTCGGTGAGGACGGTGGGGTCGGTTGTGCCGATCTCGGTGCGTCCAGCGAGCACCGTGAACTCGGGTGGTGCGGTGAAGGAGGCGGTCAGCTCCATGAAGTGCCGGCGGCCGAAGTGCTTCTCGGCTTCGGAGCCGATGAACAGCATGCCGCCGTCGCTGTCGAGGAAGCCTTCCGCGACCAGGTGCGACAGGAGGGGCGCGGCAGACTGGTCGAAGGGAGCCAGGCCGTTCCACTGCTCGGGCCACAACCGGTCGCCGACGCGGTGTTCCTGCAGGGTGACGGCGAGGAGCTGCTGGGCGACGAGATGGCGGGGTGAGGGGGGCGGGGTGACGGGTTCCACCCAGCCACGGGCCCACAGAGTGAGCAGGCCGGCGGCTTGGAGCAGGGTGTCGGGCCGGGTGGCGAGGAACAGGCAGTTGCGGGATGTGCCGGCGCGACGCCCGGTGCGGCCGATGCGCTGCAGGAACGAGGCCACTGTGCTGGGTGAGTCGATCTGGATGACACGGTCTAGGTCGCCGACGTCGATGCCGAGTTCCAGGGTGGAGGTGGAGACGATGACGCAGTCGCGGGCTTCGGCGAATGCCTGCTCGGAGCGTGCGCGTTCGTCGGTGGACAGCGAGGCGTGTGAGAGGAACACGGTGACGTCGCGGGCGCGCAGTGCCGCACCGAGTTCTTCCACCTGCTTGCGGGAGTCGCAGAAGACGAGCCGTTTCTCTCCCCGGTGCAGGGCGGAGATCACCTTGGCGGCGTTGGCGAGCGATCCGACGTAGTCGAGCTCCACCTCCCCTGCGGGGCGCGGGTGTTCGGTGGTGCCGGTTGTGGCGGGCAGAGTCACGCCGGGGGCGACGACCAGGCCGGGGCGATCGGCGGGGCGTGCGCCCTGGAGCCAGGTGAGCAGGGCGTCGGGGTTGCCGACTGTGGCGGACAGCCCGATGCGCTGGATACGGTGGCCGGCGAGCCGTTCCAGGCGTTCGAGCACGGCGAGCAGGTGCCAGCCGCGGTCGTCCCCAGCGAAGGCGTGCACCTCATCAACGACGACGGCACGCACCCGGCCCAGCATGTGTGCGTGGTCGGTCTTGACGCTGATGAGCATCGCTTCGAGCGACTCGGGTGTGGTGAGCAGGAAGTCGGGGGATTCGGTGCGGATGCGACGGCGTACGGACTCGGGGGTGTCGCCGTGCCAGAGGGCGGCTCGGCGCCCCAGCCACTGGGCGTAGCTGTCGACCCGGTGCACCAGGTTGTTCAGGAGCGCCTTGAGCGGGGCCAGGTAGAGGACTGAGGTGCCGGTCCAGCGCTGCTCTCGCATGGCGGACAGCAGGGGGAAGGTGGCGGCCTCCGTCTTCCCGCCCGCCGTCGGCGCGAGCAGGACCGCGTCCTCGCCGTTCATCAGCGGGTGCACGGACGCCTTCTGCAGCGGGCGCAGATCGGGCCACCCGAGCGTGTTGACGATGTGGTGCAGGACTACCGGGTCAAGGCGCTCCAGCGGGTCGGTGCCGCGCGGTTGCTCCTGCACGTCTGCAACTCCCGGGCTGTTCGTCAGAGTTCGGGACTTCGGGACTGGGTCGTCAGATGTCGAGGTCGAGGTCGTCAGCCGAGGCGGCCGGTGCGGGCGCGGCGAAGTTCCGTTCGGTGGCGGTGAGCTCACTGCTGCCCACGGTCAGCTTGTAGTGCCTGCGCGGGTCGAAGTCGGGGAACTGGTCGATCCGGTCGAGTACGTCGCCAACCAGCTTCTTCAGGTACAGCCGTGGTGCGACTCCGACCTTCCCGCCCAGTGCCCCGCCCACAGCCCGGGCCAGGTCGGTGAGGTAGGAGTCGTCGGCAAGCTGCTTGATCCTGTCGGGGGACTGGGAGCCTTCGGTATACAGGTCGCGGATGGTGGCGCCCAGGCCGGTCAGTGATGCCTCGGTGAATCCGGGCAGCCGGATCTGGACGGCCCGCGGGTTGTCGAAGCGGGGGTCGGTGGTGAAGTCGGTGGCGAGGCGCTGGGCGAGCGGTGCGAGTCGCTGTACGCCCTGCTGCCCGTCGTAGAAGGCGGGCGTGCCGGTGATGATGAGATACAGGCCGGGGAAGCGGCCGGAGTGGACCTCGTCGATGAGCTGCCGCAGCGCGTTGAGTGCCTTGTCGCGGGCGTCGGAGCGGACCCGTTGCAGGGTTTCTACTTCGTCCAGGACGAGGACGAGGCCGGCGTGCCCGGCGTCTCTCAGCACGGTGAGCAGGCCCTGAAGGAAGCCGAAGGCACCGAAGTGGTCGAGGTCGCCGCGGACGCCTGCACTGCGCCGGGCGGCTGCGGCGACGTGCGGCTGGCCGCCGAGCCAGGCCATCACCGCAGCGGCGGTGGCCTCGTCGCCGGCATCCAGGGACTGCTTGTATCCGCGCAGGGCGGTGGCGAACGCGGGGGCGTGTCGGGACACCTCGGCCAGACGGGCAGTGAGCAGCCGGTCCACGGCCTGTGGCAGCTCGCTCTCGCTCGCGCCGTCGGCGAGTGCATCCTCCTCGAGTGCGTAGAACCAGGCGTCTACGACCGGCCGCAGGGCGCTGGGCGGGAAGCTGGCGGTGGCCAGGCGCTCAGTGAGTCGCCGGTAGACCGTCTCCAGCTTGTGCAGTGGGGTCTCGGTCTCTGACACCTGCACCTCGGCCACGGCAAAGGTGCGCCGTTTGGCGCGCTCGCTGAGCCAGCGAGTGAAGAAGGTCTTGCCGGATCCGTACTCGCCGCGCACGGCCTTGAACACCGAACCGCCTGCGGCGGCAGTGTCCAGTTCCTCATCGACGGCCCGCTCGAAGCGGTCTAGTCCGGTGGCGAGCAGGTCGAGGCCGCTCTCGGGGACGGCGCCGCGCCGCAGCGCGTCCACGACAGCACGCCGCCGCACCGCGCTGACCGGGGTGGTAGCCCCGGATGCTGAAGATCCAAACGCGTTCACCCGAATAGTCTCCCATCCGGCTGCCCACCTGGCCGGACACCCGGCCGTGCACCGCGCCGCCGGTGCTCGGAGCGGCCGGGCGGGCCGACTGCACCGCCCGGCATGGCCGCAGACCCCCGGTTCACAGTCCGAACTGCTCGATCATCTGGCCCCGGTGCAGGCGCAGGGTGCGGTTGTCGGGGAGAATTTCCAGGATCTGGGCGCCGTCATAGTTGAGGAGCTGGGCCAGGGTCGCGGCGAGGCCAGGGGCTCGGGTGGCGGGTTGGCCGGCGCGTTCGGCCAGGGCGGTCATGGGCAGGGTGCCCGCTTCGACCAGCGCGGCCAGAGCCTTCGGCAGGACCGCCTTGTCGCGTGGCACACGGGCGAGCAGTGCCAGCTGTTCCTGGTACAGGTCGGTGGCCATGAGGCGATTCACCAGTGCGGTGGCAGGGTCCTCTGTTTGATCGGAGACGGGTACGGCCGCAGGCTTCACTACAGGGGCGACAGGTTCCTGTGGTGTGGAGGGTGCGACCTCGTCCTCGCCGAAGAGACTGATAGCGCCCTCTGTCACGGGCGGGGCTGACTTCTTGGCCTGCTTGCGGCTTGGGCGTGCAGCGGTGGCCTCGGGTGCTGCGATGGCATCGGCTCCGGCCTTCGTCTCGGCCTCGAGTCCGGTGGTGGCGTCGTTGTCCTGCTCCCACCATGCGGGCGTAAGGTCGCCCAGTTCCCGCCACCCCGTAGGTGGCTCCGCGCCGAACGGCAGTAGGGCGAGGAGGGGGATGGTGAACTCGGCGAGGGTTGCCCCGCCGTGGTAGCCCGCCTTCAGCGCGGTGTACCGCGCGTCGTGGTCCCGCAGCGCGACGATCCGCGATCCGGGCTCCGGCCAGACTACCCGCGGTCCGGACAGCTCAATTTCGGCCGGTGCGACGGGTCCGCCGGGGGTGCGGTGACGGGCCGACCCTATGGCGCCGGTGGCCGTGTCGATCTTGCTGCCGCGTCGCTCGATCACATGGCCGTGGTCGGAGGTGAGGAGCACGGTCATGTTGTTGGCGCGGGCGGCCCGCAGCAGCGGTTCCAGGCCGCCGATCTCCTTGATCTCCCATGCGCCGTCGCCGAGTTTCTGCTCCTTGGCGAGCCGGTCGTCGACGGTGTTGAGGACGACCGCGACATGGGTGCGCTCGTCGGCGAGCGCTTCAGTCAGGGCGGTGGAGAAGGGCGAGCCGGTGTCGGGGCTGCGCAGATCGTCCTTGTGGAAGACGGCCGCAGGGGCCCCGTTCCAGCACGGGTGCTGGGGGAAGAGCCGCTTCTCGTCGTTCTGGTCGCCCTTCATCAGGGTGCCGGCGAACAGCGAGGTGCGGGAAACGGTGGTGAGGGTGGGCAGCGCAGCGGCCACGGCACGCCTCACCGGTGCTCCGGTCGCGCCCTGCAGCGGGTCGAACTCGGACCAGTGTGCGTGCAGTTCCTCACCCAGTTCGGCTGCGATCGCCGCACTCATTCCGTCGATGAGGAGGAGCAGGACCCGTCGGCCGGGACAGTCCACGACGGGCGCGACGACCCGGTCCAGGAAGCTTTCGACGGTGAGCATGGCGCCGGGGGCGGTGCCATCTGCGGTCCACACCGCGAGCCGCTCGGAGAACGCGCGGTCCAGCTCACGACGTTTGCTGCGCACCTGCTCGCCGATCCGGCTGTAGGCGTTGGCGAGTGCGTCATCTGCGTCGCCGCCCGCGTCCAGGTGTTCCAAGGCTCGGTCTACCCAGCCGAGTTCGCGGATCTGGCGGTCGGCGCCGTCTGCCACCGAGGCGATGTCGACTTCAGGCTGGGACGCCAGCCACCGCCGCAGCCGCGCTGCCATCCGTACCCGTTCGATACGGGCCTGGGTGGCGCCGTCGACGGCCAGGGCGTGTTCTGCTAGCGCGGTGATGGCAGCCGTGACCGTCTCGGGACTGCCGTCGGTGAGGGCGCGGCCCGCGGCGGTGAAGCGGGCATCGAGTCCGGCGGCGAGCAGGGGACTGGCAGCGGCGGCGGTCTGCGCCCCGAATTGTGTGACGAGCTGTGCGGCCCTGCTCAGGACCGGGTCGGCGAGCCGGTGTTCGCCCCGGTCGATGAGGCCGCGGACGTACGCCTCACCGCTTTGCCCGAAGGAGGTAAGGAATCGGTCGAGGTCGTCGCCCTGGGCGGGGGGCTGGTCGCCGAGCCATCGCTCGGCGCGCCCGCGCGCCCGGTACAGGTCGTGGTCGGCCTCCGCGTGCCCCCACAGAGCCGCGCAGACGACCGCGTAGGCGGCTGCGTCCGTCCCGTGGTCGGCGTCTACCAGGGCGGTAATGATCTTTCCGGTGGAGCCGGCCTGTTCGGGTTCGGCGAGGAAGCGGGCCAGGCCGGCCCGTTCCGGTCCGCGTAGATCGCGCAGGAGGTTGGGGCTGCCGGGGATGTGGGTCCACCGGAACAGGGTGATGGGGTCGATGCGGTCCCCGTCGTCGTGTGCGGCCGGCCCACCCAGCGCGTCCGTGTCACGGCGGCCGAGCCGGAGCCGACGCCGGGCCAGCCGGGTGAGGGCCTCGTCTCGGGAGAGCAGTCCCTTGCCGAGCGAGGGCCAACCGCGGCTGGCCGCCGCGTCAAGGAGCGCTTCGGCCGCCCAGGTCTCCCTCCGCAGCCGCCCGTCGAGACCGCGCGCGTCGAACGCCTCCTGCACGACCTCCCAATTGTCGACGGACCGGATCCTTCCGCCGTAGACGCGGGCGAGCAGCCCGGGGTCTAGGTCGGTGTCCTCGCGGTCGGTGAGGACGACCAGGACTTTGGGGTCGGGAGGAGTCGGCGCGTCGAGGTGGCCCAGGATCTGCTCGTGCACGGCCAGCACCGAGGGCGCGACGACCACCCGCGCCTGCAGCCCGCCAGCTGTACGCTGCACGGCGGGCCCGTCCCAGACGGGAGCGGCCCGCAGCAGCAGTACGCGGACCGTGCCGTCACCGAGCCGACTGCGGGCGGCGAGGTACTGACGGACGGTTCCTGCCGACAGCCGGGCGGGGCCGGCGGTCGTGGGGGCTGTGGTGACCGTGTCGGACATCAGTCGACGACCTTCCAGGTGACCTCGACGGTGGCGTTCGGGTGCTCGGCCGCGAGCGCCGCGATCTCCGCCTGCAGTTCGGCGGCGGCCCGGGCGGCGGTAGTCCGCCCGCCGCCGGAGCGGGCCACGGACCGGGATGGTGTGCGCGGCCCCGGTTGCTGCGGCGGCTCCGGCAGCACCTGCGGGTGGGCGGAGCCGCCGTTCAGGTCCACGCTGTCGGAGCTCGGCGGCGGAGTGGGCGACGGTTGGGGGCGCTCGGTCGTGCTCTGGCGAGACCTCAGCAGGGACAGCACTTCCCGGCTGCTGGCGTGCAGCACGCCCGGCAGGTCGGGGTAATCACCCGGGTCGCCAGCAGCAGCATCCCGCACCCGCTCCAGGACGGCCGCGCCGTCCACGCCGAGGGTGTCGGCCAGGCTCAGCTGGTCCCAGCTGGTGTTCTGCAGCGCGCTGGCGACCTTCCCTGCGCTCTTCAACGACATGCCGTACCGGTGTGCGGAAAAGTCGCCGAGAGGGAAGCGGGCGAGCCGGTCCACGACGGTCTTCGCCTCGATGCCCGCTTCCGTCACCTCCTTGACCAGTTCCTGCGCCCGCCGGGCAAGGACGAGGCGGGGGGAGTCGTCGTTCAGATGGAGGAAGTCGCGGTGCTTCTCCAGTTCCCCGACGAGCCGTCCGGCGTCCTGGCCGAGTGAGGCGGCGGACTGCTTGATCTGTGCGGCGAACTGGTTGACGATCCGGCCGCGCCGCAGTTGTGGCGCCTGGTTGCCGAGCATGGTCTCGAACCGTTTGCGCGCCTCTGCCCAGTCGCTCTCGGTGGGCAGTTGTTGCTCGCGTAGGGCGTAGTCGCCCTTCAGCTCGTGCGGTGCGGGCGCGGGTTCGACGGGGACGCCGCCGCGCACCCACACGCGGTCGGTCATTTCCGCGTACGCGGCGGCGAGCAGTCGGCGCAGCGGCTCGGGTAGTCCGCGGGGCTCGGGAAGGTCGCTCCAGTCGGAGAGCTTGACCAGGGTCGGCTCGGCGGTGCCGTTCCGGCGGGCTCGGTCGTTGAAGTGGTCGGGCCAGGCGGTGGACTGCCGGTAGTACGCCTCCCGCATGGCGCCGAGCCCGAGGCCGCCCGCGATCCGTGCCATGGTCTTGCGGTCTTTGGAGTCGACCTCGGTCTGGCCGTCACGGTTCTCGGCGGCCTTGCGGACATACTCGAAGACGGTCTTGATTTCGGCGGGCTTCACGGGCCTGCCAGTGCCGTCGGGGTCCAGGTCGGGGTGGGCGGGGTATTGGTGGGCGAGCAGTTTGCCGGCGAGGTCGCGGGCGGCGGTATCCAGGGTCGCGCCGAGCGGGAGCCGTAGCTCGTGCACGTCCTGCTGGGCGACCAGGTGGGTGTCGAAGCTGAGGTCGACGACCCCTTCCTGCTTCTGCGTGAGCCCGTACGCCTGCCGCAGCGCCTGAGTGACGCGCTCGGTGAGGATGAGGAGCTGCGACTGGAGCATGCCCTTGGCGCGCTCTTTGTCGTCGGCGTTGAGGCTGCGTGCGAAGTCGGAGTCGAAGCGGGTCTCGTCAGCGAGGGCCTTGTCGATGACGACGAGGCGCTCGAAGTCGCCGCGGGAGGCATCGGTCAGGTGGGTGGGCAGCCAGGCCAGGGTGCGTGAGTCACCGCCCGGCTTCTCCCGCAGGGCGCGCAGCCGCTGCAGGTCATCCATTGGCCCGAACTCGCCCTCGTCGTAGGGGTAGTCGACAATGAGCCGCCAGGTGTCCTCCTGGCTGGGCCGCAGGGTCGCCTCGGGCAGCGAGTCGACATCGGCGACGTTACCGAAGACCACCTCGACCTGCCGTTCGGTGCCCTTCCACACCAGGTTGAGCACGTCGTACGCGTCGAAGCCGCCAGGCCCGTCGCTGACGCCGAGCGCCTCCTTGAGCAGGCCGCGCATCTTGGCACGTCGGTTGTTCTGGTTGTTGTGGACCTGGGCGTTGGCGAGGACGGCGTCCAGGTCGACGCCGGTGAGCTCCAGTCGCACCACCGCACCGGGCCCGGTACCGGTCACCTTTATCTCGGGGAAGGTCGCCGCCCACTCCTTCGCCTTCTGCTCGAGCCGGCCGACCTCGGTCCCCGCGATGCGGGTGGTGATGGAGCCGTGGTTGAGGGCGTGTAGCCGCGCCAGGGTGAGGTCGGCCAGCGCGGGCACACTGGGCGCGAGCGCAGACAGCAGCAGGGTCTGCAGCAGTCGGCTGTCACCGGTGAAGTCGCGGCAGCGGGCCGCAAGTTGTGGGTCGCCGAGGGTCGCGGGGCGGCGTCGGTACGCCTCGACCTGGTCCTCGGTGACCTGGTTGGTCTTCAGCAGGTACGGGCGGAGCTTGTCCCGGTACAGCTTGTCGGCGGCCTCGAAATGAACACTGGTCTCCCCGCTGAACGCCTTGTCGCCGCCGCCCGCGATCGCCGGGTAGAGATCACCCAACGGCACAAGCTGCCCGAGCCGCCAGTCGTCGCGGTGATCGACGAGCAGCTGGCTCATCAGCTTCAGGCCGGTGCGGGAGCGCTGCAGGGCCGCGGAGATGTGTACCAGGGTGTCCATGAACGCCGGCGGGAACGGGTACGTCCGCCTGAACGCGCCCTCGTCCGCGCCGGTGGTGGACTTGTCGTGGCCGAGCAGGGTGTCCCATACGTCCGGACCGAGCCTCTTGGCCTCGGCGAACGCAGCCTCCACCTTCGCCTCGGCCTCCGGGCTGGTGGGCTTGAGCAGGCGGGCCTGCGCGATCTGTGGGAGGTTGCGGTCCTCCAAGACGATCTTGTCGAACCGCCCGCCGCTGAGCTTCAGACTGTCCTGGACGGCGGCCTCGGCGGCCCCCGACATCTCCTCGCCGACCAGCTCACGCAGGTCGCGCTGGCGGGCGATGAATGACACCACCGGGATAGCGCGCCGTTCGTCGCCGCCCTCCACAAAGTTCGTGATCTTGTCGGCTTCGCGGGAGACGAACTTCTGGTCGTGGATGCGGGAGGCCAGCCACAGGATCAGCTCGTCCATGAAGAGGACGAGCCCGTCATAGCCAAGGGACTTGGCGTGCGCGGCGATGATGCCGAGCCCCTTGTCCAGCGAGACGAACCCGTCGGCATCTTCGGAGGCGTTGCGCGCGAACGACGGGAACAGGGTCTGGGTGAGGTCCTGCACGAGCCGGGCCCGCAGTTCCCGCGGCGTGGAAGGGTTCTCCAGGTCGAGGTCCTTGGTGTTCTCGTGTTCCTCCGGCGCGTTCACCGCCTGGTCCAGCAGCTCAGTGGTCCAGGCGAAGGAGTCACCCCACTCGTCCTCCTGGCCGTCGCCGGCATCGGCGAGCTGCTCGATCACCCGCTCGTCGCCGTTCCGGCGGCGCTGCTCGGCGAAGTCCTCGAAGAGCCCGTCGGTCCGGTAGACCTGCGGCAGCGGGCAGTCTGGGTGGAGTTTCCGTACGTGCTCCACGTACTTGCCGAGGACGCGCTGCTCCAGGGACTTGGAACCCAGCATGTGATACGGCACCAGCAGGAACTTGCGGTCGTCCGCATCCAGCCAGGCGTGCCGGGCCCGCACCGGGTCGAGGTCGCCGCGCGCCCGAGCGGCCTGGTTACGCGACAACAGCGCGTAGAGCACGGCCATGAAGTGCGACTTACCGGAACCGAACGAGCCGTGTAGATAGGCAGCCTTCGATGAGCGGCTGTCCAGCGCGGACTTGATCAGGTCGAGGGCTTCGTCGAAGTTCCCGAGCAGCCGGTGTGTGACGACGTAGTCCCTCAGCGCCGCTTCGGCCCCCTCGGGCGTGACCGCTTCGTTCAGCTTCAACACGAAGTCGGAGGTGGACACCGACTCCGGGATGTCGATCAGCTCCCGAAGCAGCGGCCGGTCCTCGAGACGAGGATTGTTCCTGTTCATGAACGCCATGGTGTGTCTGCTCCTCGCCACTCAGGCGTACTCTGCGCCGCTTACGGCCTCGGTGACGGTGTCGTTGTCAGCGTCGATGATGGACGTCTGGACGGCGGCCTTCGTGCCCGTGCGCGTTCTCGATGTGGCGGCCTTCGACGCGCCGCGCCCGCGGCTGGCGGCCGACGGACGCCAGGCCCGCAGTGCATCGTCGGTCAACCCGAGCTCGCCCTGCTTCTGCTGCCTGAACGCCAGGATCTCGGCGGCCGGCGACGCCCCGAACTCCGGGTCGTATTCGCCATACCACTGCTCCAACCACGGCTGCAGCTCAAGCAGTCCGGCCAGGTAAGGCACGAGGTCGTCGTCGCTGAGCCCAGCCTGCTGGATGTACGAGGCGAGCGCGAGGGCCTGCTCCAGGTGATCCCAGCCGGCCCACCCGTACAGCTCCGGCGACTGCGCGTTGACCGTGCCATAGGACACGAACCGCTCCTTGGGCACATCCAGCTTGCCGCGCGCACGCCAGTAGCTCGGCTTCAGGAAGTCCGCCGAGGTGTACTTCGGCGGCACGGGCGTCCGCTCACGGACCTTCCGCCTGGCGGGCTCGTCGGGCGCGGCGTCCTCCTCCCGCTGCAACTTCCACACCTGTTCCCAGTCGGCACGCTTCTTCAGCCCGGACGGCTTGTACCGCAGCGCGGACACGAACGGCACGTGCTCCTCGGACAGCAGCTCCCGCACGGTCTTCACGAGATCCTGCCGGGGCGCGTACAGCTCAGCAACGGACGTGAAGTCCTCGTCGGTGGACAGATTTTCGGCTAGGCGGGCGAGGGTGGTGACGGTGGGATTGCCGCTAGCGTCGAACCAGTACGCGCGGTCCTCGACCCGGTCGAGCAGCCAGGACTTCAGCGCCTTCTGCCGCATTGTGTCCCAGCCCTCGGTGGCCCAGCGCCGCTTGTATTCGGGGCGCTCCACCATGCCGATGGCACGGTTCGACTCGATGACCTCGATGCGCCTTTCGACGAGCATGCGGTAGTCGGCGGGCCAGCGCGCGGGAATCTCTGTGATCGGCGTCGACCCGTGTCGTTTGAACCACTCGTCACTGGCCTCCCCAGTTGCGACCCGGCGCGCGAGTGCGATCTCAAAGGCCCGTTCGCCGAGGGAGAGTTCGGGCACGGCGGCGGGATCGGGCAGGCGCAGGTCTTCGGAGTGTAGGTCGTAGAGGGAGTAGACCTGCCAGTCCAGCTCCTCCTGCAGCGCAATCATGCGGGCCCGGGTGGAGTTGTAGTGGGCACGGGCATTGCGAAGAGCGGCGGAAGTGGGCACGGAGTCAGCGGCGCAGGCGGCGGGGGTCGTCGAGGAGAGCTGCTCGGCGAGCGCGTCGAGCTCGGTGGCGAGGGCTGTGGGATAGGCGGCCGGGAGGGGGAAATCCTGCAGCGCGGTACCAGTGAATTCGAAGAAGCTCTCCCAGGCGTAACGGCCGGTGCCGCGCTCGCCGCCTCGGTTTCCCTTGTCATGGCAAACCATGCGCAGCCAGAACCCGGCTGTGGAGCTATTGAGTAGCCCCAGCAGCCGCACATGCTCCTCCTCCGTTGACCCCTCTGGGAGCACCAAAACTGGCGCAGTGCGGATGAACACGCGTGAGCGTCGATTCAGGGAGAAGTGGTTGTGAGTGGAAACGAAGGGGAATGCAATGGTCGCGTCTGGGGAGTAGCGGCGACGAAAGAACATTGAGTACTCGAACCATCGTAGGCCGCGATCGAGTTGAGACTTACCAAAGGCGACGCGATCGATGAGGTACCTACGCATTGGCCAGAGAAATCGACTCACTTTCTCGGGGGCGTCGGGCTCCAGGGTCTCTTCTTCGTACGGCCACAAGGAGGGTTCGGCTCCATCGATGAGGTAGTCGCGAACAGCTCCGCCTTCGACCAGCTCACGTTTATGTGCCTCGGTGATACCGGCCCTCCGCAAGGCTCCGGCGCCGACCATGTAGGCGTCGTCCTCGCGGGTAACGGCACCTGCACCGATTTCTTCAACAACCGACTTGAGCCTGGCTGCGGCTGTGGTGTTGAGCTGCTCAACCATCTCGTGGCCGCCGGCGGCCAGGATCCAGGGTTGTTTGTCGAAAATGCCTACTCGACCTAGATCATCGGCTGACACCCATTTGCTGGAGCTTCCCGGCATGTCGATCTGCTCGACGATCGCCCGCCACACCAACCCCTCCTCCGCCTTCTCCGGCGTCGAAGGCTCTCCCTGTACGCTCCGCACCGTCCGGATCGTCGCCTGCCGCTTCGATCCGGCCCTCGGCCGTCCCACGAGGATCACCGTCGGTGTCCCGTGCCCCGGAATGTATGCCCCCGACGTGTCGATGACCTCGGTGAGTTCGACCTTGTGGGCGAAGTACTCCTCGATGAGCTTGGTTCCGAACTCACGCTTCATGAAGGAGTTGGCCGTGATCTGGCCGACCATGCCGTAGCTGTTCCCATCGGCTCCGCCCCGCTTGGCTAGTTCGAAAAACCTCTGGGCGAAGGGGACAGACAGCGCATAGGTCCCCGCGCACGCGTCGTACAGCTCCCGGTACAGCTGGTTGAGCTTCTTGTCCTTGACCGTGATGTACGGCGGGTTGCCCACCACTACGTGGTATCGCCCCTGCTCCAGAATCCCGGGATACTCGTGCACGTCTTCCGTTGCGTACGAGAACTCGGCCAGCGGGTCACCGCTCGTGCTGCTGCCCTCTTCTTCAAGGCCGAGCCCCAGCTGAAGCTCCAGCTGCCGGTCCTTGATGAGTGAGTCGCCGACCGCGAGTTGGATGGGCCACTCGTACCGCTGGGCCTCCTCGAACGTCCGCATGCCACTCGCGGCCATGGCGGCTACCAGGAGCCGGAAGCGGGCCACCGCTACCGCGAACGGGTTGAGGTCCACCCCGTGCACCGAGTCGAGAGCCGCCCGTACGCGCTCGTATGGGCCGATCTCGGGCCGTTGCTCGGTCCACATCCGCACCAGTCGCCGGAACGTGCCGAGTACGAAGTGTCCGGACCCGCAGGTCGGGTCGATCATCTTCAGTTCTTCGAAGCCGAACTCCCGCACGGCAGGGGTCATCGTCCGGTCGAGGATGAACTCCTCCACGAACTCCGGCGTCTGCAGCAGCGCGTACGTCTTGCGGGCCGCCTCGCTCAGGTCCTGGTACAGGTCGCCCAGGAACCGAGTGTCCCAGCCCTCGGTGCCGTCCTCGCTCAGCGGGTCGCTGAAGTCGTGCACGAGCACCGGGCTGCCGCCCCCTTCGTCGCCGTCCCCGTCGAGTCCACCCGCGCCAACGCGCTGCTCGCGCCAGAATGCGAGCAACGCGCCCGCACCGTCGTGTGAAAGCGGGATCTGGTAAAGCGGGTTATGTTCGCGGTCGAAGAGCAGCCGTCCGGCCTGCCCGGCGCCCAGTTCAGCGAAGGCCGTCTCCAGCCATCCTCGGTACGTCGGGTCGGCGTCTTTCTCCAGGTACTCCTCGTACCGGGCTTGGGCGGTCTCGCGTCCGGCCACATCAGGGGACGTGATGTACGGCTCATCGATCAGCCGGTTGTCCTCACTGAACCGCACGAAGACCGTGCCGAGCACCCAGGCCACCGCGACCTGGGTGATCCGCTCGCCAAGCCAGGCGTTCCAGGTCGCCGCCGTGCGGCCCAGCTTCCGGGCCTGTTCGTACTCGCCGCGCAGCCGTGTCCGGACCTCGGGGACGGCCTTGACCTGCTGCTCAAGGTCCGTCTCTGCCGCCTTGACCTGCGTTTGCAGGTCGGCGAGGAGGCTCTTGCGGTCGATCACGAACGGCTCCTGTGGAGAAGGGAGATGACGGAAGGAGATCAGGTCAGGGGGAGAAGTGGGTCAGGCGTCAAGCGCGAGATGTTTGCGCGCGACCCAGGCGTCAGGCACAACGATCCACTCGTCGAACCCTGCCTGGTAGGGAACACTCTGCCCGGCCAACCGCGGCGCCCGTGCCGGATCGGACTGGGCCACGAGCAGCCACAGCGGGCTGCCGCCCTGTCGAGCCTCCTCCGAGAGGCGCCCGAGCAGGTCGAGCGCGTCGTAGCGCGCCAGCACCGCAGTGTCGGTGAGCAACAGCGGACCATCGGCCTCCGCTAGCTGCTCCCGCAGCCGCGGCTCGATCCGCCCCCACGCCTTGTCGGTGCGTATGCGCAGCTGTTGGTGAGCCCGACTACCCGGCTCGGCGGCGTCCGCCTTGAGGACGGTCTCCCAGGTCGGCCGGGCAGCCTCGCTGACCACGCCGCGCAGTTCGGCCACGAACAGTCCGGTCACCGACACCGGCCGAACCCCGTATGGCTCACCGGCCAGCCGCTGCACCGCGTCCTCGGCCCGCCGCTGGGGCACGGTCAGGACCCGGAAGCCGTCCTGCCGCGCCGAGTGCATAAGTCGCTGCTCAGCCTTGACGGCAGCGGCGACGGCCGCGTCCGCGTCGTACTGGGTGGGGGCCGAGCGGCGCGCAGCCGAGGCACCCCAGCTCGCCGAGGTCAGCCCGGCAGTGGCGTCCCCGGAGGGGCGGTCCGGGATGAGCCGGAGCACCTTGTCGTAGCGGGTGGCCAGTTTCAGCTCGAAGCCGGCCTGCTTCAGGGCGCGGACCAGGGCGCTGCCCGTGGGCAGCTCGCGCGGCGCCAGCGGATCGGTGCCCAGGTCGGGGAAGCGGGTGGCGACCCGCTTGTGCAGCGCGTCCACCGTCAGGCCCGGCTGCCGCTCCTCCTCGACGCCCGGCTGCACGGCGACCACGCCGGCCTGGGTGATCCGCAGCGCACGCACCAGGTCCAGGTCGCGCGGGTAGATCTCCAACCGCGGGGTGAGCGCGGCCCGGGTGGAGGCGGCGACCGCGATCTCGGCCGTCCGCCGCTCGTCCCAGCCCAGGCTGCCCGGCGGCCGTCGCACCGCGTCCAGCTCGGTGAGGACCGTGCTCGCCGTCGGCAGGGACTCAAGCGCCGCGAGCCGGTCGGCCCGCACGCCCAGGTTCAGCGCGTACTCCTGCAGGGCGGGCAGCGCCGGGGTGTCCGGACCGTCCACGTCCTCCCGGACATCCAGGGCGAGCAGGCCGAGTACCGGATCGGCGCCCTTGGGCATGCGGGCGTGGAAGTAGCGGAAGAGCGGCGGGGACTCGTTGTCGTAACTCTCTCGTTCGACCACCGCACGCAGCAGCGACAGGGCGAGTGCACGCCGGTCGCGCCGCTCCACGTGCTGGGTGCCGCGCCGGGCGATGAGGGCGTCGGCGAGCTCGATCACCGGGGCCACCCGGCCGCGCTCAGCCAGAAGCTCCACCACCTGCTCACGCAGCAGCCCCAGGGCCGCGTCCTTGTACCAGCGCTCGCGCGCCTTCTTCACGATCTGCGGGATCCGGCCCGCGGTCAGGCCCACCGCATCGGCGACGTCCCGCTGCCGGACCCAGGCCAGGCCCCCGGGCAGCGTCCCTGTCTCATCGGGCAGCCGCAGCAGCAGCCGGATTGCTTCGCGCTCCTTGGCATTGGAGCGGGCACTACCGCTGGATGGCTTCGGTACGAGACGGGCGGCGAGCGCGTCCAGGCTCAGGCCGCCCAGCACCTGCGGGTCAGCGCCGTCCCCGTCGGCGGCGACCGACTCTGCGACCGCCCGCTCCAGGTCGGAGAGCTCCTGGCCCGCCGCCTTGCGGGCCTCCGCGCTGAGCGGCGCGGGAGCCGCCTTGCCCAGGCGTGCGTTCCACTCTTTCTGCCGGCGCTGGATCTCCTCCCGGGTGCGCGAGCCCATGCCCGGCGCGGTGAGGAACTTCTTCGCCGAGTATTCCAAGACGTCCCCGACGGTGTTCAGCCCCATCGCGAACAGCTGCGACTGCGCTGCGACCGTCAGACCCGCCACCGACAGCGGCGTGTTCCGGTCGGCGCGCTCGGCCTGCTGGTCGCGGACCTGCTCGGCAGAGACGTCGTCGTCCTCCCGCCCGATCCGCGGTTGCGCCGCCGACCCGGCAACCGCGTCGGTGCCGCCCTTCGCCCCGCGCCCCGACTTCTCACCGTGACCGGTGCTCGGCGCCGTGGTCTGCTGTGCGTCCAGGAAGATCCGCTGCCAGGCACGCTCCATCGGCTTGAGATCCGGGAAGCGGTCCTTCACATCTCGGGCCAGCGCCTTACGGAAGAACGCCACAAGGCCGTCCCGGACGGCCGGCTCAAAGGCGTCTGCCGCCAGCTGCGGGTACGGCCATTCCTTCGCATCCGTCTGCCGGGCCGTGACCGAGCCGTCACCCCAGCGGGGCAGCTCGTTCGACGCCATCTCGTGCAGCGTCACGGCCAGCGCATACCGCTCGGCGTGCCCGTCGTACGAGCCGCGCGTGATGACGCCCACGAACGGGTCGAGATAGCCCTCGGTGCCCGCCTCGATTTCCTTCGCCGGGTACCCGGCGAGCGAGAAGTCGATCAGCACCAGCTGACGGGTGCCGTTGGGGCGGACCCGGATCGCGATGTTGTCCGGCTTCAGATCCCGGTGCCAGATCCCCTCCGCCTCCAAGTGCTCCACAGCACCGAAGAGGTACTTCCCGTACGCCTCCAGCTGGTCCATGCCCAAGCGGCCGTTGTCCCGCAGCTGGCGGGCAACGGTGTCCTCCCTGCGGCGCGGCCCCTTACTCGCACTGCCGTCCTGGTCCTTCAGCTCCCGGCTGTCACCCACGTACTCCAGGACCAGGACCCGGCGCCCAGCCAATGTCAGGGGCTGCGGCTCGTACAGCGAAATGATGCTGGAGTCCCTGTGGATCCGGCCCAGGACCTCCGCCTCACGATCCAGGACAGCATGCTTGGCCTCGCTCAGCGCGACCTTCAGCACTGCCACCGGCAGGCCGCCGCTGCGCCGAGGCTCGCCCTCCAGATCCCGCACCAGGAAGGCCCGCGCGGTCGAGCCTGTACCGAGGCGGCGCACGACCTCCCAGCGTCCGGCAAGTACGTCCCCGGCCACGGCCTCCAGCGGGTCCTTCTCCGGCTCGGATCTTTCCTCGCCCACGCCTGCGGCTGAACCGCCGTCCCCGCCCGCGACTGCAGCCGCATCCCCACCGCCCGGGACCTCCTCGACGAATGCCTGCTCGACGTACTCCAGCATCTCCAGGAAGTCGTCGACCGTGGACAGACGCCGACCCGGTTCGTACGCGGTGGAAGCCTCCACCAGATCGTCGATGTCCGGATTGAGACCGTCGACGAGCGCGCTGGGACGCAGACTCTCGCCGGCCTCCAGACGTGCCATGACCTCGCTCTGGCTCGCGCCAGGCGCTTGCCCGGTCACCAGCAGGTACGTGAGCACGCCGAGCCCGTACACATCGAGGCGCACTGGATCGGCCTTCGGAATCCTCAGCTCCGGAGCCAGATAGGGATCAGCCTGCTCGGCGACATGGAACCCCGTCACGTTAGTCGGAGCCAGGGTCAGAGGCCGGCCGCGGCTGGAGCTTTGCCCAGTGGCGATCTGCCAATCCGCGATCTGCGTCCACGGACGCAGCCAGCGCTGCTCCTCGCCGAGCTCCCGCCCGCGTGGACCGCGGTCGCGCGGAATCACATGCACCGCGTGCGCCGACAGCGTGCGGTGGTGGACCCGCCGGGAGTGCGCGGAGCGCACCGTCTCGGCAAGCTGCCGCACCAGCGCGAGGCGCCCCTGCAGATCGAGACCCTCACCGTGCTGGACCAGGTAATCGTCCAGGCGCAGCGTCTCCGGGTGGTAGTCGAAGAGGATCGCGGGCCCGGCGGGATGCCCCGACGGCAGATAATTCTTCAGCTGTACCGCACCGGGATGACGAAAACGGCTGAGTACCGATGCCTCGCGGGCGGCGGCACGCTCCACCGAGCGCCGCTCGTCGTCGGAGGCACCACGTTCACTGAGGAAGACCCGCACCCGTGCCAGATCGTGCAGCTGGGAATGGCGTCCCAGATAGTCGGCCCAGGACAGCCCGGAGTCGAACGCCTTCGCCTCCAGGAGGTAGGAGCCCACCTCGTACTGGCGGCGGATCGGTGCGATACGGAGCTTTTTCAGGGCTGCATCGACAAAGCGGGATGCCTCGGCTGTGATCTGGTAGCGGGCGTCTCCCGGCGGCACGGCCAGCATCTCCACCAGCTGCTTGACCGTGAACACGCCGTTCATGTCGGCAGCCGGAAGGTTCACCTGAAGCTTGTCGTCCGTGAAGCAGACAGCCTCACCCACCCAGATCTTCGTTCGGTGCGCGGGCCGACCGGAGACGCCGTTAATCAGGCCCGACAGCTCCTTGGCCTTCCGGTTCGCCAGGTGCAGCGGGTTGCCGTGCCGACGGCTGGTCCCGCTGGGCGTGGTCTGCACCCAGTCGTTGCCGCCGCCGTGGACCGAGCCGTGCCAGTCCTTCAACTCGACCAGGAAGACCCCGGCCGGCGCTACCACCAGAAGATCGACCTCACGGACGTGCCCGCTGTTCGCGGTGAACATGAAGTTCGTCCAGGCACGCCAGGGTTCCTCGTCTGGCAGACGCCGGCGGATCGCCTCAAGACCACGGCGCTCGTGCTCATACTCGGACTCGGTGACCGTCGTCCACCGGTCTTCCAGCATGCGGCTCCCCGTCCGTGTCTGTAAGCCTGCCGTAGTTCCTGCCGCTGCGTTCAGGAAGCACAGCTCAACCCTCGGACCGAATCCTAAAGGGTGTCACTGACATCAAGAGCGGCCTGAGCGTGCTACGACCGAGGCCGCGGAATCCCAGACGTGGCGTCGATGGAACGGGGCAGAGTGCGCCGCGAACGAATGTGCGCGGGATCGCCGGTTCGACCAACCGGCGATCCCGCGCTACGTTGCCGCGCTCGTGTGCGCCAATGATCAGCGTGAACGGCTGACGGCTGGGCTGGTCGTAAACATGGGCGTGGCCGGCGGACTGGTAGCGAGGCTGGTCCTGCGTTCGCGGCCCGCAGGCTGTGCCTGGCGCGTGCCGGTCTCGTGGGCGAGGGTTTCGGAGAGATCGGCCAGCAGTGAACTCGGGGTATACGGGGACGCGGTGATGGCCCAGGTGGGCCGGTCCGGTCCGGGGCCGGCCCAGACGGTCCAGGTGGCCAGGTTCTGATTCGGGTGTTGTGCTGCGAAGGCATCGAACTGGACGCCCACGTTCCCGTCGGGGGATGTCCAGCGGATCCATCGCCCGTCCACGGTGTGCTTCCATCCGGCGTCGGAGAGCGGCTGGGTGGCCGCGGTGACCATCTTCTCGTCCACCGGGACGCCGGTGGTCGTGTCCCAGCCGTCGCCGTCGGCGAGGTGATTCAGAAGTTCCGCTATCACCGCGGCGGGGGTGGCGCCGGTCGCGGTGACGACCCACATGCGGTCGGAGACGGGCGTCTCGTAGGCGGCTACGGTCCACGCGGTCTCGTGGGCCGGGGTCTCGTGGATGCGCTCGATGCGCAGGGTCTGCGACTCGTGGATGACGTGGGTTGTCTCGTCGGACCAGGTCCGCCACTTCTCGAACTCGCCGTGCCTGTCGAGGAAGGAGTCGAGGAGGGCGTCGTGGTCGCCTGCATCGGCCAGGTAGACGGGGACGGTCTCCGGCTCCGGGCGGTGAGGCCCGGGTTTCGCTGCGCCGAGGTCCAAGGCGGTGCGGGCCTCGACGGCGGCGCGCTCGGCGTCGGTTAGGGGTGCCGGACCGGGGCGCATGTCGGTGCAGTGGACCTTCTCGAAGGCGAGCAGGGCCTGAGCGGGTGAGTCGAAGGTGTCGGCGACCTGGCGCAGGTGGTCCTCGCCGTGGAGGTAGACCGACTTGCCGTCACAGCCGAGGTACGTGCCGATCGCGACGGTGGTGTGGCCGTCGTGGGCGTGTGCGTGGATGAGGAGATGGCCGTGGCGGATGTCGTCGTGGATCTTCTGCGCGTGGTTGGAGACCTCGCGGATCTCGCTGCGGGTGCACCACGGCATCGGATAGTCCGCCCAGGTCCATTCCTCGTCCATGGCCTCCCGGAGTCGAGGGGTGATTTCGACGCTGATGCCGCCGGCGGACAGATGCTTGGCTGCGTCCTCAGCCCAGTAGGGCTCCTCGTGGTCGATGCGGGCCAAGACCAGGACGTTGTCGGCGAGGACGGCCCAGTCGGCTGCCTCGAGAGCCATGAGAGTGATGCGGGCCTGGCTGCCGGTCAGGACAGCGGTCACGGCGCTGGGATGGGTTGGGTGGGTGTCGAGGCGGACGTGAGCGTCGATGGAGGGAGTCACGTTGGGGTGTCGTCTCTTCTGCCGGTGGCCGGGCCTTCGGGCCCGACCACCGGCGTATGCGGGGTGCTATCGGGTTGCTCGCGCGGCGCGGGCGGCGTGAGCGGCCGTCGTGGTCGGCGGGCCGGCGCGAGTGGCAGGTGCCGGGCGCGGCCGTGGTGGCGGGACAGTTCGCGTGGCGTGCTGCCAGCGGGTGCGAACCGCGCTGATGTCGGCGATGGCGCGGCGGGCGCCCACCACAAGCTGGAACGGGGTGTTCGCCGGGTCTCCGGCGTACGCCGAGATGCGCCGGCCAGCGTGATCGGCGGTGGCTAGGAGGGAGCGCTGCAGGGCACGTTCGCCCCAGTGCTCCACGGAACCGGCCGGTTCGGCCAGCAGGCGGAGCACCTCGCCGGGTTCACTCGCGTTGTCGAGCAGGCCGCGCTGTTGGGCCTCCCATAGGACGGTGACGGGGTCGACGGGCTCGCGGCGGCGGGCCAGGGCGGTCAGGCATTGCCACAGGCCGGCGTGCAGGGGCCGGGTGAGGTCGTCGGGGAGCAGCCACCGGACGGACTCGATGTCGGCGGGGTGGGCGGTGGCGGTCGCTAGGAGCAGCTGCTCCTCCTCGACCGCCTCGGTGCGGTCGGTGGTGTTGACCGGCGGCGGTGCCGCGGTGCGGGGCAGCACTCCGGCGCGCGGCGGGAACCGGCTCGCGATGTCGTCCACGACTGCGGTAAGCGCGTCGGCCTCGGCGAGCACTGTCTCGTCTGGGTGCGGGTGGGAGGCGTCGTGGACGGTTTGGATGAGGCGTTCGGCGGCCGTCTGCAGGCGACGGCGGGCGTGTTCGGCCTCTACCATCCGGGCGTAGGCCGGTGCGTGGCGGGGCCAGGGGCAGACCTGGACGAGGGTGTGCAGGTAGGAGGCGGTCAGTCCGCGCGCCTGTTCGCGCCCCGTGGCGAGCACTTGGTCGAGCCATTTGGTGTTCTTCGCGTGCTCGGCGGGGTCGGGCGGAGGCAGGGTGCTGATGGCGGTGAACAGGGCGGCGTGCGCGGCGGTGGAGAACGAGTCGGCGGCGATGCCGGTCACGTCGCCGAGGCGGTGTGGATGAAGGAGGAGGGCGCCGAGGAGGGCCTGCTCGACGTGGAACACCGGCTGGGCGGTGCGATGGCGTCGAGGTGGTCTTCTTCGGGTTCGGGGACGTGGGGCATCAGGCTGCGAGGGTGAAGTCGTCGGGGTTGAGGGTGACGCCGAGGTGCGGGGCGAGGAGGTGGCCGGCGAGCAACGGCGGTACGGCGTTGCCGATCTGGGAGAACTGCTGGCCCTTGTTGCCGGCCCAGGGGTAGTCGGCGGGGAAGGTCTGCAGGAGGCCGGCCTCGCGGGCGGTGATCCGGATCGGCTCGGGTACCGCTGGCGTGTCCGTGTCCTCGCTCGGAGGCGAGGCTGGTTCGGCGACCCAGGTGCACTCGTTCGCGCGGTGCCCGAAGAACAGTATGCCCGCCGGCTCGGACAGCGGGCGGACGGTGGCGTTCGCTTGGTTGTTGCTGCGCAGGGACCAGGACCAGCGGTGTGCGTCGGCGGTGAACGTCGGCGCCGGAGCGTCGGCGGCACGGTTCTGTCGTGCGCCGTGCCGTGCCTTCCAGCCAGTTCCTTCGCGGCGGGACTGCAGGAGCACACCGTCCGGCCTGGGCATCCAGGTGCCGCGCTCCCGGGCGTCGGAGAGCGACTTGCGGGAGCCCGAAGGGAACGGTTCGGGTCCGCCGCCGGGTCCGCCGCCGGCGCAGACGGTGGGAACGGGCCGGTCAGTCGCGCCCCATCCGAGGGCCTCGGCCATGCTGACCCAGCGGGCGCGGCCCGGACCGAACAGCGAGTCAGGCTCGGCGACTTGGGCGTGGGTGGGCGTGGGAGGCTGTGCCGTACGGACCCGGGAGGCGACGGTGTTATCTGGACGATTCCCTCTTCTCGGTGACTGTGCGTATGGGTAGTTGGGCATATGGTTCCGGCCGTGCGTGTCGTGAAGGTGATGGATTCGGGACCTGGTAAGCCTCAGGTACGTCTGATCGACGCGTCCGGCGAGCCGGTACGCGAGGTTGATGAGTTCCTGCGACTGCTGGCTGTTCGTGCGTACTCGCCGCACACGGTGCGGGCCTACGCCTATGACCTGCAGAAGTTGTTCCTGTTCTTGAGTGAAGTGGAGCTGAATGCACAGGAGTTCACGCCGTCCCGGGCGATGGACTTCCTGCAGTGGCTGCGGCTGGTCTCCTCCGCGCGGCGGGCTCAGCGCCTGGAGTTGGGCGTTGCCACCGCCGAGGGCCGGGTGCTGTCGGCGAAGACGTGCAACCGGGTCATGGCGGCGGTGTCCTCGTTCTACGAGTTCCTGATCGCCAGCGAGTGCTACTCCGGTCGGGACAATCCGATCGTCAAGGTCGTCGATCAGGCGGCTGCCCGGGTGCCGGGACGGCATCGGCCTGCGCTGGACAACGCCGCTCGGCAGCAACCGGTCCGCCGGGTGCTGCGGGTCAAGACCGTTGAGGCGATGCCGCGGCCCATGTCGGCCGAGGTCTATGCCGCGCTGCTGGCTGAGCTGCGTACCAGCCGGGACCGGGCCTTGCTGGAGGTGATGTGGGAAGGGGGTCTTCGCCCCGGCGAGGTGCTGGGGCTGCAGCTGGAGGACATCTCCTACGGACGGCGCCGAGTCACGGTGCGAAAGCGTCCCGATCACCCGCGGGGAGTGCTGCAGAAGTCCCGACGGGACCGGGTCGTGGACCTGCTGGAAGGGCGTGCGCTGCCGGCGTTGAACGCATACGTGATGCACGAACGTCCCGCCGATGTCGACACCCCGTGGGTCTTCCTGGTGGGCGGGCGGGGCAAGCGCCGCGGCGAACCGCTCAGCTATGACGGGCTGGTGCGGATGTTCGCCCGGGCAGCGACACGGGCCGATGTCCGCGATGCCTGGCTGACGCCGCACAGCCTGCGCCACACCCACGCCACCCGAATGTTCGAGGGCGGGATGCGCGAGCTGACGCTGATGACACGGCTGGGCCATGCGACGCCGGACTCCATGAAGATCTACACCCGGGTCAGCGACCCCGAGGTCATCAAGGACTACCGGCAGGTGATCGGAGAGGTGACGCCGTGAGCTCGATCGTCCCGCTGCCGGCCTCATCGCCGGCCCCCGATCCGCGCGCGCCGCGCCACTGCCCGATGCGGGAGTACGCCGCGTTCATCGCCGAACTCGACGTCAGCGAACCCCGAAGGCGTCGGCACGCCTCCTCCCACCAGCGGTTCGTGCACACCTTTCCTGACTTGACCACCTGGTTCGCCCAGCCGCTGCGGCAGCGTCTGGGCTGGCGCAACGGTGAGGACCAAAACCGCCGCACCCGCCCTGACGCCGACTTCGATGCGACCACCGGATGGATCAACTTCCAGGCCCGCCACTACGTGATCTACCTGGGGTTGACCGGCCGCCTGCGGCTGGACTGGGGATGGCTGCTGGGCATTGGCGTGCTCAAGCCGTTTCAGGTCGCCGATCAGATGGGACTGCCCTTCCGGGAACACGTCAACGACCGGCAGGAGCGGTTGATCGCTCTTGGGCACGCCCACTCCCGAGAAGACTGGCGCCTGCCTTGGGCCCTGATCCGGCTGGTCCTGCACCGCGGTGATCCCGACATCTCGGCGATCACCGCCGACGACATCGAGGAGATGCGCCAGGCCATCCGGCACCTTCAGCGCGTCCCGGGCATGGACCAGGTCATCGCTCCCCATCGGTTGCCCACCGTGCAGTCGGCATGGGGCACCAACGCCTACCGAGCCGGGTTGGCGCTGTTCCACACGGGAGTCATCGGGCATCCGCCCCCACGGATGCCCGCCGCTCCGCGCTTGCTCCTGAGTTGCAAGCCGCGTATCAACGCGGTGATGGAACGCTTCCTGGCCGAACGAGCCTTGGTGCTGCGGCCGGAGAGTATGAGCAGCGCCCGCGGCGGTCTGCGGCGCTTCGGGCTGTGGCTGGACACCGAGCGACCGCACATCGACCGTCTCGACCAGCTGAACCGGGCCGACGCGGTCGCCTTCATGGAGAAGGTCAACCGGCTGCGGAAGATGAAGCACCCGGACGAGCCGCTGAGCCCGGCCTACCGGGCCGGCATCATCCCCACCCTCGCGGTGTTCTTCCGCCATGCCGCACTTGGCGAATGGGACGACGTCCCGACCCGACCGCTGATCACCGCCGCGGACATGCCCCGCCGCATCGAGAAGGTTCCCCGCTTCATTCCCGAGCATCAACTCGAACCGGTCATGGAACGCATCCGAGCCCTGACCTGCCCGCTGCAGCGATGCGCGCTGCTGGTGGCCCGCTGGAGCGGCGCCCGCCGCACCGAGATCCGCAAGCTTCATCTGGACTGTCTGGATGCCTACCCCGACGGCACCCCCCGGCTGCGGCTTGCGGCCGGCAAGGCTCTCAAGGAACGCACCGTCCCCGTCCACGAGGAGGCGGCAGATGCCATCCGCGCCCTTGCCCAGCTGCGGCGCAACCAGCACGACCGGGGCATCTACGATCCCGACCTCGGGCAGCCAGTGCGCTACCTGTTCCTGCGCAACGGCTGCCTTGCCCACCCCGACTACCTGTTCGCCGACCCCCTTGGCCAGATCTGCACAGCACTGGGGATCCTCAACGGCGAAGGCAAACCCGCGATCCACGCGCACCGCTTCCGGCACACCCTGGGCACCCAGCTCGCCGAGAAGGGCGCCCGCATGCAGACCATCATGAAGGTCCTCGGGCACAAAAGCCCCGGCATGTCGATGACGTACACCCACATCTCGGACCCCAGCGTCCTGGCCGACTACCAGTCCGTCCTTCAACCCGGCGCCGTCATCGCCGGACCGCTCGCCGAAACCCTGCGCGCTGGCCAGCTCGATCAGGACGCACTGGACTGGCTGAAGACCAACTTCTACAAGACCGAACTTGAGCTGGGCCGTTGCCTGCGCCTGCCGCAGGAAGGTCCCTGCGAGTGCGAGCTCTACCTGACCTGCGCGAAGTTCATCACCACACCTCAGTACGCGCCACGACTGCGTCAACGTCTTGGTGTGGAACGGCAGTTGGTCAACGACGCCGAGGCCCGTGGCTGGGAGCGCGAGGCCGAACGGCATCAGCGCACTGCTGACCGGCTTCGAAGCCTTCTGGACGATCTGGGCGAGCCCCATGACGCTACGGCGGACGAAGATCACTGAGAACGCAAACGCGTGGACCAGCGACGACGCCCCAGCGAGAATGCGGTCATGCGCTATCCCAACGCCAGCGACCCCGAATTGATGAACACCGTCCGCCGCTACATGGTCCCTGGCGAGGGAAAGATCAAGCGATACCTAAAGCTCCTCCACGGAAACTTCGTGACGCTGGTGCCGGCAGAACGGGCGGACTTCCTCCGCTCGCTGGCGGAGGACGCCGAGCAGATCACCGACTACGCACTCGGAGTCCTGCTCGACAGTGAGTGGAGATCCCGGATCACCGCGGCCTGGCTGATCGGGCTGAGCCGCCGGGAGCAGTTCCGTGGACGACTTGGAGAGCTGCTGCTGGCCAGCGAGCTCACCTACGCTGGCCAGGGCTACTGCTTCGCGCTGGCCCGCCTCGGCACGGCAAAGGACGCCGAGCTCCTCGTCACCTACCTGGACCGATACCTCCGGCGACCAGATTGCCGATACGACCAGCACTGGGCACTTGGCGCCCTCCAGCACATCGATGAGCGTCTTCGCACCCACCACGCCACCCAATTCATGCAGGCCAATGGACTTTGGGAGCAATGGGCACAGAACGGGCATAACCCTGCGGACGAGAAGGAGCGGATCGACAAGCTGTGTTCGTTCACGGATCAAGCCGTCCGCACTGCAAGTACGGACCGGGGCGTCAGCCGGCGCCCAGAGCTGCTTGCTGACCCGTGGATACGGGTCACTCCAGAGCAAGAGTCCCGGCTCACGACAGAGCTTCGTGCAGAGCTCGGACCTGGTCATGTTCTGGAAGGACGTTCCGCGAACGTGATCGCCCGCTGCGAGGGGTGTGACCACGTGTTCGCTCGCATCGACGAGACGCCGACCAGCTGGGCAGTCGTCCATCTCACCTGGACCGGGCACCCTGATCAGGCCCCATGGCCCATTACTGAGGTCTTCGACTCCCTGAGCGCGGCTGAGGCCGAGCTCGCAGAGCACGAGCACTGACCGGCCCCCGCCTGATCGAGTGTCACTCGGACGAGGGATATCGCCCCCGCAGGACATGAAAGTGTCCAGATAAAGGAGGATGGCCCGCCGCCTGGTCTGGGGTACGCCGTAGTCGGCTGCGTTGAGGATCCCGGTCCACACGGAGAAGCCCCAGGTGCGCAGGATGGCGGCATACTGCCTCCATAGCGGCAGGACGTCCGGTACTTCCTCCATGGCGATCCACTCGGGTTCGCCGACCGTGTTCAGGGCGTGGAGGTAGCGCATGGGCTCGGCGGCCAGCAGACTGCGCTCGTCCCTGCAGGCGGCCAGCAGCTTCTCACGGGTGTCCCGCCCGGCGGCGAGGTCCGCCACAGCCTGGTGCACCAGCGGCTGGTCCACTAGTCCGAGCCGTTTGCCGGCCATCGACCACGCCTGACACGGAGGGGAGGCGATCAGACCCTGGGTCTTCCCGACCCACGGCCACGTCGGATAACGCGCCACATCGGTCCGGATGGTCAACTGCCCAGCGGCAGCACGCGTCTTGCACGCCCACTCGTCCCACTCCAGACCGACATCCCGCGCCCCGAGCACGCTGAGCGAGTGGCTCCAACCCCCGGGGCCTGCGAAGAGGTCGAGTATCAACTGGCCAGCCCGAAGTCGTCCCGAGTGAAGTCCGGTTCGCTGCCCCGGCAGGCCCAGGGCGAACAGCCGTCCACCACACCCTGCTCCAGCTCCTGCGCATCAGGAGCGTCGGTCAACTCGGTCTGGCGGGCGGCCCATTCGGCTGCGGTGACATGGTCGATCGGGGCTTCGCCCAGCGGTACCCTGGAACGGTGCAGAAATGCCTGCCCGAGGAGCCGATTGCCGCTCGCGTTCGCGCGGGCGTTGCCCTGACGGATGGCGGCGTCGAATTCCACGACGTCCTGCCACTCGTCCGGACTCGTGTCACGGATATTCCGCCACTGCGCATTTCCGTGGAACGGGCAACCCAGGCAACTCGATTTCGGAGTGTCCGCCAGGCCGAGCGACGTCAGGTACCGAATGCAGTCCCCTCGCGACCAGTCCATGTCGATGAGCGGATGCCGGTTGCGCATGTAGCGGACGTCGGCGTCCTTCGCGCGATGGAATTCGTCCGTGGAAATACCTACCCACTGTTCGACGAAGACGTCCTTCGGGATGCGGGCGGGGTAGGGGTATCCGAGAAGTTCCCGGACCCTTTTCTTGATCGGCTTAATTTTGTACTCCCCGGTACATTGCCGCCTGGTCATCCCTTGTCTGCCATCCTGATTGAGGATGCAGAGGGGCATGGAGGCGAATCGGTGTTCCGGGTCGAGCGCGTCCTTTCGGATGTTACCCGAGGAGACTCTGAGGATGGGTATTCCGGCCGGTATGGCTACTTCCTGTTCGAGTCTGTCGAGATGTTTGTAAACCGCGCGGGGTTCCCATCCGGTGTCGGCAAAAATGGCGTAATCAGCCTTGGGGAGTACTCCGTTGGCGGAGAGGGCGAGCAGGGCGCTGGACTGAATTCCGGCGCCTAGTGAAATGCAGGTGAGGGCGGGGGATGCGGGAATTGCGCTTCCTTGCGTGAAGAGGCTCATAGCCGGTTTGGGGCAGGGGCTGTGGTGAAGTGCTTCGGGGCCGCAGCGCGGTGCAGGTCGCGGGTTGGGGGACGGACGAGGTAATGAGAGGGCTCCGGGAAGAGGGCGGCGGCTTTCCGGGCTCGGCTGGCGGAGGCCGGCAGCCTGGTGCGGACGGCGAGCGGGTGGCGGTGCGCCGGAGCGGCTACCGGGTGGCCGATCGACCGGTCGAGGCGGATGGCCCTGCTGCCGGCTGGCTGGCTGCGGTCGGCACCGGACGGGCAGCCGGCGGAAACCTGAGGGTGGGGGGCGGTTCGATGAGTGCGCCCAGGGTGGCGATGCCGCGGGCGGTCAGGCGTACGCGGTCGCGCGGCAGACCACCGCGAAAGGAGGGCGGTGCGGACGCGGACTCGCGTGCGATGAGGTCCTCGGCATCCAGTCGACGCAGCTCTTCGACTCCCACGAATGTGTAGCGGAAGTAGACGTGTTGCCGGCCGAGGTCCCTGGCGACGGCGATGTGGCCGCAGGCGACCTCGAGCAGGACACTGCGCTGCTCAGGGTCAAGCTCGTCAACGGGAGCGGCGGCGGTAGCGGCAGGACGCCGTCGGCGCATCTCGCCGGCGATGCGTGCGGCGCACTCGACGGCCTCCCGGGGTGCCAGGGCGGTGAGTTCACGGGCCAGCCGCGCGTACTGGCCCAACCCACGACGGGGGTCGGGGCGCTCGTTTGCCGTGTCGGCTGGGGGAAGGGTCTGCTGGGCCGCGGTGAGGTAGCGGGTGGCGCCGCCGCTGAGGTAGGCGAGCTGCTTCAGCCGTACGACGGCGTCGGTCACCGTGTCGCTGGCGCGCAGGCGTTGGTCCTGGATCGCTTTGATGGCGGCGAGGGTCTCGCGCTCCAGCCGGCGGGCCGAAGCTGCGTAGTCGCTCGGGTCGGGATCTGCTGCTCGGCCGAAGAGCAGGAGATCGACCTTGTCGTTGTGCTGGGTGTAGAGGTCGGCGAGGGCCAGGAGCCGCCCCACGGGGGTCGGCGGCACGGACACGTCGACATCGAACAGCAGGGCATCGTCGGGCGGTGTTGTCATTAGCGGGAGGTCTTCAAAGGGAGTGGCTGGGCGGCGGCGCAGGTATGGTCCGTCCACTGGCGGCGCGGGTGCGGTCAGGGGGGCGGGGCGGAGCGGGGCTGGCCGAGGGCGTCGGCCGGGGCAGTGAAGCAGTTCACCGGCGTCGGGCACCCGTTGCGACGGCAGTGGGCACCTTGGCCGGTGCCGCTGTCGGCGCGCGGCCGGGTTTCTGGGTGGCCAGGGCCAGTCGTCCGGCGGTGGTGATTGTGATGTCCCGAACGAGCAGGGAGGTCCCCTGCACACGGATCAGTCTGTTCTCGGCGAGGACGTGGAAGGGCTTGGCATGGATAGTGCTGCCGTCACTGGCCTGCACGCTCTCCCGGCCGCCGCGCAGTGACCGAGAGAGGCTGGCGCCGCCCTGGGCGATCTTTTCCAGGGCCGTGTGTTGGGCGGGGGTCAGATGCGGGAGGGGCGGCCGGTGCTCTGGGTGGTCCGTGAGGTTGCGGATGATGCCGGAGGCGGTGTACAGGCAGGAAGTCGCGCACAGGTCGAGATCGTGGGCGGCATCGGCCAGGGCTGCGGCCAGCCGGGGCGCGGCCTCGGCATGCCGGACTCTGCGCACCGCATCGTCATCGACCGGCGGGCCGCCGGCGAAGTCGGCGCCTTCCAGTGGATTTTCGGCCACCGCGTTCGCCAGGTCGGCGGCGGCGAGCGAGGCCGTGGCGGCGGCGGAGCTGAGGGTTTCCAGGGAGGAGCGGCTGCCGGGTACGACGGTGTACTGGCTGCCGTCGAGGGCAGCCAGCCGCTGAAGGGTGCGGCCGAACAGTTCGTGGATCTGGACGATCTTCGGAGCGAGTTGGGCAAGCAGTTCGCTGCCTGGCTCGGCCTTCAGTTTGGTGACGCTGGTGTGCAGGGCGCCGAAGTCGGCGCCGAGCGTGCGTAGATGGTCGACCTGTGCGAGGAGGTCGATCTGGTGGGCGCTGGTGGCCCGTGGCGGCCTGTGGGCCGGGTGAGGGCCCATGGGGAAGGAAAGGAACAGAGGGATGAGGCCCTCGGGGTGCGCGAGAGCGCCGGGAGCCGACTTGCCCGAAGCCGTGTGCGGGCGCACGAGCAAGCGGTCAGCGCCTCGCGGGCGCGGGCGGCCTCGTCGCCGTCCCCGGAGGGAGCGTCGCGGCCGATGCGGGTGCTGTACGCGCGGTGGCGATCTCCGGGTGCTCCGTGAGCGCGGAGGCGACGAGCTGCTGGTCCTCGTTTCGTGCCGCGGCCGGGGCCAGTCGGCGGGACAGCGCTTGTGCCAGACCCCGGTAGGTGGTGGCCGCCTGTTTCATTTCGTCTGCCGCACGCCGGAGTTGGTCACGGCTGGCGGCGGGGGTCGGGTCGGCGTCCTCGTACAGCAGGATCTCGGTGCGCTGGTGGATGGCCAGGTTGCACAGGGTGGCGGCAAGCGAGACCCGGTAGCAGGCGTCGGCGAGATGAGCGAGGTTCTCCTGGCCACCCCTCATGAATGCGTAATGGCTGATGGACAGTTCGTGGAACTGCTGGGTGCACTGCATGGCCAGCTGCTGCACGCGCAGGCAGATGGGTGCGATCTGCCTGACCGGCTTGGCGATGTCGCCTTCTCGGACCTGCTCCACCTCCGTGCGCAGGCTCTCCAATGCGGGCGCTACCTGGCCGAGGTGACGGGTGTGCTCGGTCACGTCGATGGTCTGCACGCCACCTCTGAACGGGGGGCAGGGTGCTTCCCACAGGAAGCGTGCGATGCGGTCAGTGCCGTGGTCGGTGCGGGGCCGGGAAGGGGTGTGCCATCCGGCGCGGGGCGGGCGGTTGGCGATGAGGCGCCATCCGGCACCGCGCAGCGACGCGCCGCTCTCGCCCTCCTGCGTGTAGGTGACCAGGCGCCGGTATCCGAGGGCTTTGGCTGCCCGCCATGCCGCCCCATAAAGCAGGGAGTTGGCGTTGGGTGTGCCGTCGCTGGCGGTGCGGGTGACTTCGAGGGTGGTGCCGTCGTCGAGGTGACGGGCGACCGGCCTGCCCACGATGGCCACGGCGCGCAGGGTGCCTGCTTCGTCGGCGGCTCCGACGGTGCGAAGATCTGTCCGGCGGGCGGTGGGTGGTGGCGGTGCCAGGTGCGGACGAACTCCTTCGCTTCGCGGGAGCGGACCGGCACCAGGTGCAGCCGAGGACCGCTCATGCCGCCTTCCGGAAGTCGGACTGGACCGGGGTGTGCTTGGCGACGGCGCGCGCGGTGATGTCCTTGGTCGCCCGGTCGGAGGCGGCGGCCAGTTCGCCGGCGCCGGGCTCCGCGTACCAGGGGCGCAGGTCGAGCATGGCGGCGCGCATGCCGGTGGCGAAGACGAGGGCGGTGCCCTTGGGCAGGGCGCGGATCGCGTCGGCTGGCAGGATCCGCTCCTGCCGCATGCTCACGGAGGTCGACTTTCCGGACTCGGACGTGGAGGTGGACGTCGTCTCGACGTCGTGGTCACCGATCAGCCGGGACAGCTTGTCGGCGAAGTCGGGGTCGTCGATGCCGGAGCCGATGACCTTCACGGTCGAGGCGGACCACATGGCGTCCATGCCCGCGTCCGACCACACCTTTTGCCCCTGACGGTAGGACTGCAGGATCGTGATCGGGATGATCCCGCGCGAGCCGAGGTGGGAGTACAGGTCCGGCAGGTCGCTGATCTTGCAGACGTTGGCGGCCTCGTCCAGGATCGCGAGCATGGGCGGGTCGAGGCGTCCGCCGGCACGTTCGGCCTGGGCAGTCGCGGCCCGCATCACGGAGTCCGCGCATGCCGCGATCAATGCGGAGGCGCCGCCTCCGCCGTCCTTCGACAGCAGATACAGCGTGTCGGTGGACGTGACGAACTGCGACGGACGGAACTCGGGGACGTCCTTCTGCGGGGTGACCCAGGCGGCGATCTCGGAGTTGAGCAGCGCGGCGGCGTACTGGCGGGCCGTCTCGTAGATGCCGTCGCGGGTTTCCGGCGGGCCTTCCACGGTGCCCTTGAGCTGGGCGGCGACGGCGGTGAAGCCGTGGTCGCGGAGGATGTCGAGAGGGGTCCGGTCGGCGGGGAACGCGAGCCAGTGCATGACGTCGGTGATCGGCCGTTCGTCGAGGGCCGCGGCGAGGAAGAGCTGGGAGAGGATGTTGGATCCGGCCTTGGACCAGAAGTCGCCCTGCTGGGAGGCGTCCACGCTGGCGGCGAGGAAGTGACCGGCGAGCCTGCCCGCGCCGTCCAGGGTCTTGGCGTCCGCGAGCGGGTTCCACCACATCTGACGGGCCGCGTGGGCGATCTGCTGGGGGTCCATCGACCAGACTCGACCCACCGCCGCTCGTGCGTCGATGGTCGCGGTGTAGGCGTCACCGGCCGCCTTGTTTGAGGTCAGCAGGACGGGGCCGGGGGCGTTGAGGATGGAGGGGATCGCCAGCGACGTGGTCTTGCCGGAGCGGGGTGCCATGATCGCGACGGCGACGTCCTCGTACCCCATGCGGACCTCGTGGCGGGTGCCCTGGAGGTTGCCGAGGAGGATGCCGGTGTCCTTCGCGTCGATGTGCTTCGCGTTCTTCAGACTGGGACGCAAGGAACGGGCCTTGGCGGTGATGGCCTTGGACATCAGGGGCTCGATGTCCCGGGCCTTGGCCATTGCGGGGATCTTCTTCCGTCCGCTGCTGCCGCCGTTGTGTCGAGTCCGCAGGAATGCGGCGGTGATACCGAGAGCGAGCAGTGCGGCGCTGGGCAGAATGCGGGTGCCGATCAGGAGGGACGTCTCGCCCAGGTCGGGCCAGAGCTGGTCGGGGTGCAGGAGGGCTTGGACGGGCTGGTAGGGGGCGGCGGGTCCGGAGCCGGTGGCCCAGGAGGTGATCTGTCCGCCGAGCCAGGCGAGGTTGGACAGGGGCACGGCGACGGCGAGAACCCCCAGAAGGATCTTGAAGGCAATGTCGTAGCCGTCGGTGGAGTTGGAGGAGGGCTGGGGCAAGAGGGCAGTTCCGAAAGGGGAGTCGGGCGGGGTGGGCCGGTCAGCGGGCTCGGCGCGGCCTTGGCTCCTGCGGTGGGGCCGGCGGCGCCGTCGAAGTCGCCGGTGACGGGGCGCGACGCTGGGCAAGGGCGGCCGTGCGGTGCTCCAGCGCGAAGGCGACTGTCCCGGCGGGCAGTTGCTCGGTGCGCAGGTGTGTGTGCCGGCGAGCGCGGGGCGGGAGGCTGAGGGGATCGCGGATCAGCGGCGACGGGTCGGCGAGGGTCCGGGTGAAGGCGGTGATCAGGTAGTCCGGAGTGTTGCCGCCGAAGCATGCCTGCCAGAGCGAGTTCTCCGGGTCATCGCTGAGGGCGGCCGTGATGAACCAGCTGTTGCTGCCGTGATCGGTGAAGTGCTCGATCTCTGCGATGCCGTCGGGCGAGATGCGGGCGCCTGGCGACCAGGCCCATCCGGCTTGCCGCACAGGCTCCAAGGGGTCGCAGGCGGTCGCTTGCGGTGTGACGGGGTCGGTGAGTGCGTCGAGGACGGCGGCGATGAGTTCCACCGGGGTGCGTGCCCCGAAACTCGCGTACCAGGCCGGGTGGTCGGCGTCGGCAGCGTGGTGCAGGTGCCACCACTGGTCGTCCGGAGTGGGGTCGACGCGCAGTTCGGCCTGCCGGTCGGGGCTGGTCCGGACGACGCGGCGTGTCAGTGGTTCCTCGGTGGTGGTCCAGCCGCAGGCGCGGTGGAGTGGGACGGTGATCCAGGCTGGGTCGCCGGGGCCGGCGAGGTAGCAGGGGGCGACGAGCGCCACTTCGATGTCGTTAGCCATCCGCCTTCATCTCCGGGCCACGGGCGCCGTGGCCGGTGCCGAGGAGAGCGGCTGGGCCTTGACAGTGGTGAGGGCGGACGAGCGTGGCGGGAGGTCCTGGGCTGCGGCGTGGATTTCGAGGATGGCTGGGCTGTGGCTGGCCCAGTCGTCGAGGTAGGACCAGGCTTCCGCGTTGCGCTCGGCGAGCGCGTCGTCGTACGCGTCGGTGCCCGGTCGGGCGGACGACGGCAGACTGTCACGGGCGTCGAGCCACTGCTGCTGCAGCGCATTGAGCTGCTTCAGGGCGTCGTCGAGGGTGGCGAGCTGCCAGGGCCAGCGGGCCTGGACGTGGGCGGGGTTGAGCAGCTGCAGCTGGACTTCGGCGGTGGCCAGCAAGTCCTTGGCGAAGGACCGTACGCGGTTGAAGGCCCACCAGGTGTCGGCGTCGCGCTGGGCGGCCCGCCGGCCGTAGGCGTCCTCGTCGAGGGGCCAGTCGTCCAGGTCGGTGTGCTCGTCGGCGTAGACGCCCCAGGCATGCTGGATCTCTTCGCTGACGCGGATGAAGACGGTGAGCTGCTCCAGGCGCTGGCGGTGGGTTGCGCTGGGGCTGGTCGGGGAGGGCATGGAACCTTTCTGGGCCGGTCAGCGGCCCCGGCCGACAGCGGTTTGGGGACGGTCGGGGACGGCGGCGGGACGTGTGTGCGGTGCGGGCTTCTGGGCCTGGCGGGCGGACCGGGCTCGTGCACGGGCGGCTTCAAGGCGCCTTGTGTGGGTCTCAATGACCTGCTCGGGAGTGAGCGGGCTGCGTTCCTGGGTGACGCTGTAGCCGGTGCGGGCGTGCATGCCGCGCTGGAGGGGGTCAGCACTGACCAGCGCTGAGGCGAAGCCGGACATCACGTGGGCAGGAGGGGAGTTGGCCAGCCACGCGGTCCAGAACGGAAGCCTCTCCCACGACGCCCCGAACGCCTCGATCCGCCAGAAGGGACGGTCCTCGCCCGAGTGGCGTGTCTCCCGGCTGACATGGACCAGTTGGTCGGGCGAGACGGCGAGATGCGTGCCGTCGTCCTGCCGCGTGCAGGTCCAGCCGGCCGCGGAGAACACCGCCCACACATCCGGGATCTCGTGTGGAACGGGGCCGGTGAGGGCGTCGGTCAGTCCGGCGAGGATCTCGACGGGGATCATCTGGCCGAAGTGGGCGTACCAGTACGGTCCGTCGGCCGGATTCCCGTCGATGCGCCACCATGCCCCGGAGTCCTGCGGCGAGATCCGGAGGGTGGTGCGCCGGTCCGGGCTGATGAGTTCGACCTGGGCGGAGAGGGGGTCGGCGTGGTTGGCCCAGCCGACGGTGGCCAGGGCGTGGGTGACGTGCCGCGGGTCACCGGGCCCTGCTATGTAGCGGGGCTGGGTGTCGAAGGGGATGGTCATGGCGTGCTCGTCGGCGAATGCGGCGAGCTGCCGCTCGCTCACCGGCATCCAGGCTCCGCCGCGTTCCGCCTGGTGCCGCCGGATTCCGCCTTCTGGGGGTGCTGTAGTTCGGCGAGGCTGTAGTGCAGGTGGTGGAGGTCGTACAGCTGCAGGGCGTCGTCGCGCACGTCGTACAGGAGGGGGTACTTCGTTGTACCGGGAAGGCCGGGTTCGTTGGCGGCAATCCTGTACAGGGCGATGAGCGCGTCGCCCAGCTTGACGGGCACGCCGGTGTCCTCGTCCACCAGGGGCTTCAGGAGCGGCAGGGCGGTGTCGAGCGGGGGATAGGTGCGCAGGTAGGCGGCGAGGTCGGCCACGGTTCGGGCGGCCTGGCGGACCTCGTCGGCCGTGGGAGCGGTGGGAGTGTGGTCGGTCATGGAGTCCTGTTGCTGGGAAGGGAGGACGGCCCGGGTCGGCGGGCCGTCTCGGGCGGGAGACGGGCGAAGCAACGGGGAGCGCGGTGGCTACGGCCCGTAGTCCTTGAGCCCGGTCCGGGAGACGGGGCGTGGAACGGGAGAGGCTGTTGCGGTCAGCGGCTGCGGGCGCGGGTGAGGGGAGCGCGCCCGGCGGAGGGCGGCGGTGCGGTCGGTGGCGTCCTGGAGAGGCGATGGTCACGGGCTTGGGCGATCCGTGCTTCGAGCTGTGCCCGTTCGCCGTCGTAGCCGAGCGGCGTCTGGGTGGTGCGGGTGTAGGGCTCGCAGCCGTACAGCGGTGTTCCAATCGCCATCCGCGGCAGCGGATCGTCGCAGGACAGGCTGCGGGTGAGCGCGGCGACCACACCGGGCGGGGTGTGGGTGCTGAATGTGGCTGTCCACCAGCGATACCCGTCGACCGTGCAGGCGGCGTGCCACGGCCGGGGTGCGCGGCCGGCTGCGGGTTCCTCGGCGAAGCGCACCAGTCCGTCTGGTGACACAGCCGTGGGTGTGGGAGATGCGGGGTCCGTGGTCCACCCGGCGCTGTGCAACGGGCCGAGGACGTCCATGCCGTGTTCGGGGGCCGGCCGCAGCATGGCCTCCACGACTGCGGTGGCGTACTCGACGGGAATGTGCGCGCCGAGCAGCGCCATCCATTCCTGCCCGTCCTCGGCGGTGGCGCGCAGGGTCCATGTCCAGGCCGCTCGGCGGCTGAGGACGACATGCAGGCGGCCGTCTGGGCTGGCCAGGGCAGTGTGCTGGTCGATGGTGGACACATCCCGCCAGCCGTGGCCGCGCTGCAGCCACTGGGTCAGGTGTTCCCAGTCGCCGCCGCCGGCGAGGTAGCCGGGCGCTGCCAGGACATAGGGGGTCGGGTGGGGCATGGTCCTCCCGGACGGCGGGTGTCAGCGATCGTGGCCGGATCGCCGCGCCTCGTCGAGGACGGCCTCGGGGCGGGGGCTGGCCGACGGGGTGGACTGGTCGTGGTGGTGCGGCTCGGCGGCCGGGGCGGCAGTGATGGTGAGGGGGTACGACCGGGGCAGGGGGGCGTCGAACGCCGCCTCGTGCTGGGCGAGCCGGTCTACGGCCTGGTGCAGGTCGTGGCAGTCGGTGACTTCGGGTGCCGCCGTTCTGAGCTGGGCGATGATGTGCCGGATCTCGACAGGCCAGGATGGCAGCACCTGGCCTTCGATCAGGCCCGCCGTGTTAGGCAGGAGGCTGCCGAGGATCGCGGGCATGCCGGACTCTTCGTCCAGAATCGTGGCCAGGACGGGCAGGAGATCGGGAACGTAGACCGTGCTGTCGGTCTGCCAGTGGACCTCGCCCAGGACGTCCAGGGCTCCGGCGACCTTGTCGGGGCTGGGGCCGCGCCAGGTGGAGGACGGTGAAGACATATCGGGCCTCGTGGCGTGGTCAGTTGCCGGAATCGGCACGGGTGGTGTCGGTGAAGCGGGCCGTCAGGCGCTGTACGTCCCAGTGAAGGACGTGCCAGTCGGTGGCTTCCTGGGCGGCTTCCCGCAGTCCGTCGATGATCTGGCGTATCTCGTCGTCCTGTTCGGGGCGGTCGGCCTGCTGTGCGACCAGGCGGGCGGCGCTGCGCAGGATGTCGCCGAGCAGGATGGGCACGCCGGTGTCCTCGTCCAGGAGCGAGGCGAGCAGCCGCAGTACGTCGCCGACGGGCGGGTCAGTGCGCAGGTAGTCCTTGACGCGGACCAGGGCATCCGTGGCCTGGGTGACCTGAGTGGTCTGGTTCGGGGTGGGCGTGGGCATCAACGTCCTTGTTCGGATAGGTGACATGGCTCGGGCGGGGACGGCTTGGTCAGCGGCGCCCTCGTCGGTGTGCCGGCCCGCCCTGGGGGCGGGCAGGGCCAGCGGGTGACGGTGGCGTCGCTGCGAGGGTGCGGCGGGCCTGTTCGAGGCGCTGCTCGTGCCAACGGCGGTGCTGTTCCGGAGAGATGCTGCTCGGGATGGCGTCGAGGTAACCGAAGGCGCGGGCTGGGGTCTGGTCTTCGTCCCGCAGGAGTGGCATGGGGTCGGTGAGTGCGCTGACGAATCCGACGAGTGCAGCGGCGGGCGCCCTCTCGTCGATCGAGGCTCCCCAGATCCAGCTCAGGCGTCCGTCGGACCGAGGGATACAGACTTCGGCCTTCCAGCGCCGAACGGGAGTATCGGACACCACGGGCACGTTGATCCGGGCCAGGACCGCGGTCTCGTCCGGCGACAACGCGGCCTGCTCCACTCCGGCCGTGGTCCTCGTCCAGCCGCGGCTCGCCGCGAGATGCAACGGGTCGCTCCGCGGAGCCGGTGCCGCGCTGTGGAGGGCGTCGGTGAATCCGGCGATGATCTCGACCGGGGTGTGGCCGCCGAACTGTGCGCTCCAGCCCTGGTGGTTGGCGGGGTGGATCCGCCACCAGGTGTCGCGTTCCTCGGGCGCGGTGGGCTCCAGGGTCAGGTGCAGATGCTGGCCGGGGCTCTCCAGCAGCACGTGGGGATAGCCGGGCACTGAGTGATTGGTCCAGCCCGCAGCGAGCAGATGCTCGGTGACGTGCCGGGGGTCACCGCCGCCGGCAAGATACCGAGGAGTGACCTCATCCAGCCGGCGGACGGCTGTGACGCCATGGACGGCGGGCCCGTTGACGCGGGAGTAGAACCGCTCGTGGCTCACCGGGGCCGCCCCGCCTTCGCCGCATAGGGGCGGGCACCGGGTCCGGTGCGCGCCCGGGTGGTCGCGAAGGAACTGCGCGCCCAGGTCGCGGCGCGGGCGGCGTTGATCCGGGCCTGCTGCCAGGCACTCAGCTCCGAGGGCCGCACGGACACCGAGGTGGTGCGGATCCGCTGGGAGGGCGGTACGCGGCCGAGCGGGCGCATCACCGGCTGCGGGTCCGCCAAGGCCGTGCTGAACGCCTCCACCAGGTGCATCGGCGTGGTGGGGGTGAAGAACGCCTCCCACACCTTGCCGTGCTCGTTACGGGCACCGGCCCACCAGTGACCGTGCCCGTGGCCGGACTGGTGCCAGCGCACGACGGCGTCACCGTCCGCGCTGCGCACGGTGACGTGCCGGCCCTGCTCCATCTGCCAGCCCTGTGCCTCAAGCGGCGCCCATACATTGGGGGCGTGCGCGCTGCGCGGCCTGGTCAGCGCGTCCGTGACCCCGGCGACGATCTCGACCGGAGTCTGACGGGAGAGCGTGGCGTGCCACGCCCCCTGCACCGGCGTCTGCCGGCCGCTGAGGGTCCAGCCGCCGGGCTGGGTGAACGGGTCGTATCCCAGACGCACACTCTTGTCCGGGCTCTCGAACACGACCGGGCCGCCTGTCTTGGACTTGTCCTTCCACCCGGAGGCGCGCAGGTACTCGGTGACGTGGCGCAGGTCGCCGCCCCCGGCGAGATAGCGGGGTTCGACGAGGTAGTGCTGCTGGGCCTGCTCGCCGCCGGCGGGCCCCCAGCCGGCCCACTGCTGCTTCTGCTTCCTCACCGGCGCCGCCTGACGACCATCGCGGAGGCCACGGGCTTAGGCGTCGGGCTGCTCGTGGGCGTGGGCGGCCCGGTGAGCTGCTGGATCGCGTCGGTGTGCTCGGCCAGGTCGACGCCGACGCTGTCGAGTTCGTTGGCGGCGCGGCCCAGGGCCAGCCAGACCTCGGGGGGCAGGATGCCGCGCTGGGAGTGGTCCTGGGCGAAGCGTGATCCTGCGCCGACGAGATCGGTGACCCGCCCGAGGATGCCCTCGTCGTAGTCGAGAACCGCGCCGAGGATCTGAGCTGCTTCACGCGGCGGCGACTGGGCCAGGTGCCGGGTGAGCTGGTCGATCTGGCGGGCGACGGAGGCGGCCAGCTGTACGGAGTAGGGGCTCGGGTCGCTCATCGGCCTCCTGAACGGGTGTGGGGGCGCGGCTGGGCAGGGAGGTGCTTGTCGGCCGGGCGGGGGAGGGCGCCGTGGCGGCGGGCTTCGGCGAGGGCTGCCTCGGGACGTCCGCCGGCGAGGGCAATGGTGTGTGTGCGGCTGCCGACGGCGACGGCGCGCAGGTAGCGGCGGAAGAGGGCTGAGGCCAGGCGGGGCGTGCCCTCGGCGGTGATGGGCGGTATGGCGGGATCGGATTCGGGGGTGATGGGAACTCCAAGGGCGCTGGGGAGGAGGGAATCAGGGGACCGTTGCTCGTCGGCGGGCGGCGACACTGGGGCGGGAGTGAGCGGCGCTGAGGGGATGGGTTACCGCCGCCGTGTGGATGCCGGTCTGTCGTGTATCCCGATGCTGGCGGTTGTCGCGGGCGGCTCACTGACGGAAGTGGCGGAGGTACTGGTGCGCTGTCGGCGCAGCACGCTGGCGGCGTCCCGGTAGGCGGCGGCGTCCCAGACGTCGTTGCTGATGTTGACCAGGTATCCGGCCATGAGCAGCGACGGCACCGCGCGGGTGGCGAGCTGCTTTTTCTCGTGCTCGGTCAGTTCGGCTGGTACTTCGTGCCAGACGTAGACGGGGCCGGCGGTTGTGAGGACCTTCCGCTCGAAGCCGAGGCTGTCGAGCAGGGCCAGGAGCCGCTCGGGTGCTCCCGTAGGGGTGTCGGCGTGAACGGTGTCAGTCAGCGGTCTGACGTAGATCTCCACGTCGGTGCCTTCGTCGTCGGCGCGGTTTCCCATGTACGGGTTGCTCCTGTTCTCGGGCCGGGGCTATCGCCGTCTGAAGAACGGCTCGTACTCGGTGTGCGGACGGGTCACCGGCTGCGGTGCGGTGCGGCGGCGGTCGGGGCCACGGGAGCGACTGCGATCGTGTCCAGCGCGGGCTTGGCCGGCGGATTGCGCAGGACGACGCCGATGCCCATCTCGGACAAGCGGCGGCCTGCGCCGCGCACGGACGCCGCCTGGAGGGCGGTGTCGTCACCGGACAGGAAATACGCGTTCTTGGCCACGTCGAGCTTGAAGCCGTGTACGACCAGGGCCAGTTCGATGTCGGGGCGCTGCTCGGGTCTGTCGACGACGATGGCGTCGCCGGACCAGGTCATCACCACGTGGTCGCCGGGTGCGGCCGGTGTCGGCGCGAGACGGGCGGCATTGCGCCGGACCCGGGCGAGGGCCTTGTCGTAGCGGGGCAGCAGCTCGTACGCGATGTCCTCGGCGGCGCGCAACGGGTCTGCAGCGACGGTGATGCCGTCCGGCTCCCGTACGCCGCGGAAGGCTTCGGCCGGTACGCCCTGTGGTGCCATGGCGGCGACCAGGTAGCTGTCGCGGCGGCGTGGGGCATCGGTCACGAAGAGCCGGGTGCCCTCGGCACTGGTGAGGAGCGCATGGGCGCGGACGCGGTGCCGGGCCAGCGCATCGGCGACTTCGTTGAGGTCCCACACCTGCGCGGTGACGTCGTCCGGCGCGGTGCCGGGGTGGTACTGGCTGGTCCAGGTGCCGGGCAGTTCGTCGGCGAGGACGGCGGCGAAGGAGTCGAAGCCGGTGTCGTGGATGGGGTCGTGCATGGATTCCTCTGGAGCGGGATCGCGGTTCGGGTTCAGCGCCGGCGGCCTGCGGGGGCGGCAGGGCCGGGTGGGGCCGTGGGGGCTGTGGTGAGCAGTGGCGGAGGCGGCGGGCAGGCGCAGACGGCGGAGACTTCCGTCTCGTCGGGGCCGACCTCGCCGGTGCACCCACGACGCTGGGGGTGGTCGTGGTGGCGGTCGGCGAGGTCGTTGCGCATGTGGGCCAGGTCGGACCACAAGACGCCGAGCCGCTGCTCTGCGAGGTAGTGCAGCCGCTTCGCGGTGTAGGGGTCCGCCGGCCCGCCGAGGCCCTGGTAGAAAGCGGCGGTGGCTGCGAGTACTTGGCCGAGGGCGGTCAGGACGCCGTCGTGGGAGGCGGTCAGTTCGGTGAGCGCAGCGGCGACCTCGTCGGTGGTCGTGGCCTGGCGTATCTGTTCGGCGAGGTGGCTGACCTGGGCACCGAGGGGCAGGTAGTGGGGCTCGTGCATCTCGGTGTCGAAGGCGTCATCGGTCGCGACGTGATAGCTCACGGCCCGCAGACGGGCCATGGCTCGGATGGCGAGACGTTTCTCTTCGGCCTCATCCAGCGCGGTGGGCAGCCGGTGGTACGTCTCGTGCAGGCGGCGGACGGGCACGAAGCCGCTGCGCTCAAGGATGCTGTGGGCTTCGGGGTCTCCTCCTCGGGCGAGGACTTCCCCGGAGTGCACATCGCGGCGCAGGGTCACGATGCGGTCGGCAAGGGCCACGTCGACGGATCTTTCTCGTGTGGTCAGCGGGAGGGCCGGGCTCGGCCGGCCGTCCGAACGACGGATGCCAGGGCGGCTGGCGGCGCTGTTCGCGCGCGGGTGGGCAGGGCGGCGGCGGTGGAGTCGAGGTCCTGCTGGATGCCGTACAACCGGCTGGCGATCAGCGCCAGTTGATGCCCGGCAGCGGCGCCGGAGGGGTGTGGAAGCCGGTCAAAGCGGTAGGCGGCGTGTTCGACGAGGCCGCGGACAGTTGCGAGCGGCCCGGTGTCCTCATCCGTAAGTCGCTTCAGTAGCTGCCCGAGCTGGGCGGCGGCCTCGACGGATTCCACCGCCATCTCCTGCTCGCCTGCTTGGTGGCGGGCCGCGATGCGGGTGGCCTGTACCACGGGGGCCGGCGCGCGGGCGGGACCGGGCTGGGGTGCGATGAGGCCGAGGTCGCTCTCGATACGGCGGCACTCGTTGGCCAGGAGCTGGCCGAGCCGGTGCGGCAGCCGTTTCCAGCTTCCGTCGCTGCGCACAAGGTTGGCGATCAGGTCGAGGCGGCCGGGCTGGGCCTTGACGGCGATCCAGCGGCACCCGTTGTCCTCGCCCAGGGTGTGGATGTCGGCGGTGCGGATGAGCCGGTGGGCGATCTCGGACCATTCCGGTCCGGTCAGATCGTCGTCGCGGGGGTGCAGGCGGATGTCGGCGTGCCAGATGGGGTGCTCGCCCTGGGGACTGGTGATGAAGGGGTGCTGCCAGGTTGGGTCGTCGAGGTGTTCGGCCCACTCGGCGGACGTCCAGGTGTTGTGCTCGTCGTCGGGTGCGAAGGCGTCAAGGCCCGGCCAGTGGGCGATGACGGTGTGGTCGATCGGGCCTGCGTGGGTGCCGACACGGCGGCCGAGGGCTTTGGCGAGCGCTATGGCCGGGTCGAGACCGCGCTCGTGGATGCGGGGGATCACCGGGCGACCGTGTCGTTGACGTGGGTGATCTGGTTCGTCGGCGAGACCCTGTACCAGCCCAGGTCGACGGTGCCCTTGGTGCCTGCGAACCTGGGCAGGAGGTAGTCCTCCAGGGCGCGCTGGTAGATGAGGCAGTCGGGGCAGCGGCGCGCGAGGTGCACCATGTAGCGGGGGTGTCCGGTGGTGTAGGTCTGCTCGCCGCCGCGGGGGTTACGCAGCCGCCATCCGTCCTCGTCGGTTGGGGTGTGCCAGGACGGGGTGACGACACTCATCGCATCTCCCCACAGCCGCCCGTCGGCCACGCCCTTGAAGACGACGATGTGGTCGCCGGGCCGGAAGTGGGCGTGGGTGATGTCCCGCTCGGGCGTGAGGGTGTCCCTGGGCGGGTGCGGCGGGCGGATGACGGGCTTGGGCACAGAAGGTCCTTCCACGAAGAGCACGGGGCGGCGGTGGGAGAACCAAGGGTCCGGACAATCCCCGGTTTCGGTAACCGGGGATCATGGGGTATATGGGCCCTGCGGCTATCGGAACGGGTTCTCCGTGCCGGTGTCGTCGCTCGTGGCCGCGTCGAGGAGTTCGGGCAGGTCGGTGCCCTCGGCGTCGCGTTGGTCAAGCCACCAGCCAGCCCGGGTGACGGTGCGGATCTTGTCCTCCAGTACCGTCCAGTCGCTCTCGTCCCAGGTGCCTTCGGTTACAAGCGCGGTGTAGGCGGCGGTGACGAGCTGATGGCGGGAGCGCTGCGCCCAGTCGAGGGCCTTGGCGGGGCCTTCCAGCGGCGGCATGCCGAACCGGGCGGCCCACTCGGCGGCTTCCTGCTGTTCTGCGGCGCGCTTGGCGGCAAGCCATTCCTTCTTGTCTGCGCTGTCCTGGTCGCGGGCGGCCTTCCAGCAGTCAGAGCACTCGCGAGTGGAGAGCCAGCGGGCGAATCCGGACCGCCGGTCAGCGGGGCGGTCGGAAAGATCATGTTCAACTTCGTGTCCACAGGGGCTGTGGACGATGGTCCAGGTCGTACGGACGGCCATGTACGGGAGATCTCCTTGTGGTCGGGATGTGGTTCAGTGCGCCGACCGGGTCAGCGACGGGTGGCGGAGTGGGCCGCCGCGTGGTCGGACAGGGACGCCACCGCGGGGTGTTCTCGGCGGTTGTGGTGGTGGGTGATTTCGGCTTCGGAGGTCAGGGGAGCGTCTTTCGTTTCGGCGTGCCGGTCAGCGTTGTCGGCCGTGGCTGGTGCCGGGCGGCGGCTGGGTGGTCATTGCGGTCTTCGTACGGCTGCTGGTGCTGGCCGGCGAGCCGGAGGCCGGTGTCGGGGCGTGGCGCAGATCAGGGTCGAGGTCGACGGCGTAGCGGGCGGCGGTGAGCATCTGCGCTGCCCAGGTGGCGTGTTCGTTCTCCCAGGTGCGGCCGAGGTCGAACGGCAGGCGGGTCCAGACGCCCCGCAAATGCGGGTAGGTGACGAATCCGGCGCGGGCCAGGACGCTCGCGGCGAAGGCGTCGACGGTTCCGTCGACTTCGACCTCGCCGCCCTGGCCGCGGGTGATGCGGATGGTCGCGTCGCGTGCGGTCACCGGCCTTGCCCGCTTCCGGCCGACTGCGTGCGCCCGGCTGCGGGAACGGCGCCGGCCTGGGGCAGGGGCCGGGCGGGTGTGGCTGCGGGGGCGGAGGCCCGCTGCGGGGAGCGGGTGGCGGCGGCCTGCGCGATGCGACTGCGGCGCTCCACGAGCTGGTTGCGGGCCTCCGGTGGCGCGGGGGGTGAGGCCAGGGCAGGTTCGAGGGCGTAGTCGGCTCCGACCGTGTAGCCGTGACGGTGCAGCGTGACCCGCAGGTCTTGCACGGCCTGCCGGGCGCGGCGCAGGCCGTCCTGCTCGGGGTTGGCCAGCCGGTACAGGCCCGGGGTGTCGGGGACGGGCTCGAACTGCACGCGCTCCAGATACCAGTGGGCCAGGTGCGCGGGGACGTTCGCGGTCGCGGCGGCCACGAAGCCGTGTTCGGGGTGGACGCCGAAATGGAAGTGGTCAGACAGGTGGGGCCTCTCCTCTTGGGTCACCGGCGCGGGGGTGTCGCACCGGGCGGTATGGGCAGGGCGGGCGGGAGCGCCGGGGCGCCTGGGGCCGGTCCGGGAAGCGGGCGTGGCGGGGCGGGGGCTGCGGCCCTCGCCTGGCGCAGGAAGGTTTCCCCGTCGGTGAGCCAGGTCTCGATCACCGGCCGGAGCCGGGCATCCCGCCGGGCCTTCGCCTGTGCCTTGGCCTCGTCCGACGCCGTTGCGAGGAGGCCGGGCGGGACGAACCGGCGCCATTCGACGAATGCGTTCTGCCACTGCGCTATGGCGTTTTGGATGCGGTCCAGCGCTGCGGCGTCTTCGGGCCAGGGGGTCTGCTCCGGTCGGCACTGCTCCAGCAGATCCGGCGCGTGGATGAGGTAGTTGCGGAGCTTGTAGTGGGCCATGTCAGCGAACTGCTCTTCCAAGACGGGGAGTTCGTCCGGGTCCAGGAGGGTGGCGTCGCTGTAGCGGCCGGACTCCTTCATCGCCGCCAAGGTCTCGTACTCCTCGCGGAGGGTGTCGAGTCCGTACACGACGGTGTCCAGCCGCCGGGCGTGCAGAGCCTGGTGGTAGGCGGGCAGGAACCGCTCCGCGATAGCCGCAGCCGCCAGCTGGTGATCGCCGGGGAGCACGATGCTGCGCGGCGCGATCGGCTCGTCGATGTTGTCGTCGAACCCGTCCGAGGCGAACGCGCCGACCAGGTAGTCGCCTGGGTGGCCGGGCCGTTCGACGAGGAGCAGATTGATGCCCTCGCCGTTGTTCAGGACTGCGGTGTACGGAGCACGCTGGTGCTGAACGGCTTGGAGGAGTTCGCCGTCGTCCCACAGCGAGGGGACGAGGTCGTACTGCCATTCCGGGTGACTGTGGATGCTGGTCTCGGCGCTCCAGGTGCCGGGCAGGTGCGCGGCGATCTCCTCGGCGACGTCACCGAGGTAGGGACGGCGGCTGGCCGTGACGCTGGTCTGGTGGCGGTGGGCGGTGCGGATCAAGTTGCGGACGGTGTCACGGGTCGCTTTCGGGCTGTAGCCGGACAGGGCGAATGCGCCGTCGTCGCGGCGGTGGAATCCGCAGATTTGCAGGGCGGTTTCTGCCCAGGGGTACTTCTCACCGTGGGCGACGGCGACGATGCCGGCGGTGGTGCTGGCCGACAGGGTGATGTGTGCGGGAGAGTGCGGGGGCATCCACGTCCTGGGGGTGTCGCCGGCGAGGGGTCAGTGCGTCCGCGGGGACCGGCTGATGCCGGGCCCGCCCGGCAGGCCGTGGCCGGGCCCAGGCTGCACGGTGGGGTGTCGCGGGGACGGAGGAACCCACCGAGCGGACATCAGCGGTGCCAGTGCCTCGGGCAGGACGGAGTTGGCGGGCCGGCGGATCGCAGCGGTGCTGAGCGTCTGGGCCAGGACCGCGTTGACGACGAACGGCGGCGTCTTCTCGGTGAAGGAGACGGCCCACAGTGGTCCCAGGTCGTCGGGGTAGGCGCCGAGGTGCCAGATGATCGCCTCGTCGTCCTGGAGCGGCGGGCCGAGGGAGCCGGGCGGGCGGCCGAGTATGGCGGCATGTCCGTCGTGGGACTGGAACCCGGCCAGCCCCAGGTCCTCGATGTAGTCCCAGTGGCCGGGGTCCACGTGCAGCTCGATCAGCTCGGGCTCGGTGCCGATGCCGTAGATGGCGTGGTCGGGATCGGCTTTGAGCCCGGTGGCGACGGTGCTGATGAGGGAGGCGACGAACTCGACGGGCACCAGGCCCGCGACATCGGCTCTCCAGCGTTCGGGCGCGTCCTTGTCCGTGCGGGCGGTGATCACCAGGTGAGGGCCGTCGCCCTCGGCGGTGCGGTCGTGGCGGATGGTGACGCGCTCACAGGGACTGGTGACGGTGAACGAGGCGTCGCCGGTGTGCGCGGACCAGCCGGACCGCTTGGCGAAGACGGGGAGCAGAGCGTGGTGCTCGTCGGGGAAACTGGCGGCCAGATAGCGGGGACTGAGGAGGACCTCTCCTTCCGCGGCACTGGTGTGGTCGTTGGGCATGGGGGCCTTCAAGCAGTGGGGTGGGCTAACGGGCGTGGGGACGCAGGTGGCCGCCTGCACCAGGGTGGACCATGTTGCGAGGGCGCTGTGCCCGTCGGCCTGCGGCGGGGTGAATCCGCCGCAGGGTCCCGTCCGCAGAGGTGGTGGGCAGGGGTGCGGCGACCTCCTATGGCACTGGGCGATCAAGTGCAGGGTCGCCTGGGCAGTGCTGGAAGGCATCAGGTCGCCGTCTCCTGCCCGTGGATACGCGAGCGCGTCAGCGCCGAGCGCAATGCGCGGCCGTGCCGGAACGCGAACTCGCGTGCGGAGCCCTCCAGTTCACGGAAGGCGGCGCCACCTGCGCTCATCTGGGCGGGGTGCTTGCGGTAGCAGTAGACGACGTGGGGGAGGAGTTCACCGGGGGCCAGATTGGTGACGCCGTTGACCATGACGAAGTCCTCGCCCTGCGGCAGACCTCCGTGCCCGCCCGCGGCGAAGACGAGTTCGGTCCGCGCCAGCAGCATGGTCTGGCCGAGCGGGATCTGCGCGTCGGGGCTGGTCCAGTACCCCGTCACGTCACCCGGCTGGTGCACGCCGGGCGGAGTGGGGCAGCGCCAGATGGTGGTGGTGCCGTCGGCGTGCAGGTCCGCGCTCCAGCCTGCGACCCACCCGAGCCCGGTCTCGGTGATCCGCCGGTGGCGGACGGCAAGGCTGTCGGCCGGTAGGAGATCGTCGTCGTCGCTGTAGCAGACGAAGGGGGTGCGAACACAGCGCAAACCCAGGTTCCGGGCGGCGGCAGCGCCGAGGGGGCGCGGCAGTTCGACCACACGGATGCGGGGATCGGCGGCGAGCGGCTGGGGCAGACGGGCGCGGTCGGCCCCGTCGAGGACGAGGACGGCCTCCCACGGTACGAGCTGCCGGACAAGGCTGGCGTGCAGTTCGTTGAGGTAGCCCAGGCGTTCGGGGCGTAGCTGGGTGGCGATGACGACCGTGATGTCGGGGCGGGTGTGCAAGGGCAGGAGGGTTCTCCGGGATCGGGTGGCGGGGCCGGGGTTCAGCGGCGGGCGGCCGGACGTGTGGTGGAGGCGGGTGCTGCCGCTGGCTGGACGGGTGTGGCGGTGGGCTGGGTGGTGCGCGGCGGGAGGGTGGCTGGGATCGGTCGGTTCGACCTCCACCGTGCGACGCTGTCGCTGAAGCGGGCCCGCGGATCGGTGTGCCAGTCGACGACCGGACCGATGTCCTCCTCCAGCAGGTTGATGACCTCAATGCCGTGAGGGTGCAGGACGTATCCCCAGTCCAGGCCACCGTTGTTGGCCGGGGTGATGAGCCGGCGCTTTGCCGGCGTGCCGTCCGTGTTGATCACGTTGTCGTATGCGCGGCTGGGGTACTCGGTCCCGCCGGTCAGATCCTGGAGCAGGTCGTCGGGAGCGCCGTCGAGGAGATCGGTACCGAGCTGGGACCAGCCGTAGTCGACGCTGTCGATGAGGTGACGGGACATGGCCTCGACGTCGCCGCCGAAGCGGTGTTGGTAGGCGCCGAGCAGCAGGGGCAGGCGTCCGCTGGGGTAGCCGTCGAAGTGGACGTACACGCCGGCGTAGCCGTCGCCGGTGGGGCGGGCGATGAAGGAGCGGGTGGACAGATGATCTCCAAAGGGGAGGGGCAGGAGGGGCGGGGCAGGCGTCGCGGACCTGCGGCAGTGCGGTTACCGGCCGGGGCAGGAAGGAGACCGGGCGTCAGCGAGCCGCAGGTCAGCGGCCAGGGGCCGGTCCGGTGGGCGGTGTGCCGGGCGGGGCCGGCGGGAGGCCGGGTGTGGTCCGCGGCTGGGGCGGGGCGGGTGCCGGGTCGTATTCGGCGCGCAGGATCGCCAGATCCGCCTGGTCGGCGAGGGACAGTACGCCAAGGCTCCTGCTGGCCGCTGCCATCAGCATCTTGGGCGGGGAGCCCAGCTCCGCTCCGCGGTTCTGTCCGCGCCACCGGGCGGCGGCAACGAGGCAGTCGCTGACCGCCTTGAGCACGGGTTCGGCTGCGTCCAGCAGTTGCTGGGTGACCGCGTTGGCCTGCGCGGGTGTCTCGGCGGCGGCGAGCGCGTCCAGGTACGGGGCCAGGTCGGGGCCCGGCAGCGGCTCGTTGGGCAGCGGGTGTTCGGTCAGGAAGGGGGCGGCGTCGCGCTCCGCCCAGCGCCGCAGGTCGCGGCTGGTGGCGATGCCATAGCGGGCGGCGGCGATCTGGTCGGCGTCGCGGCCGACGTTGTCGTACAACTCGAAGTCGGGATCTCGCACGGCCGGTTCCTAGAGGGCGAGGTCCGGGACGGCGGCCTTGGCGTCCGTGCGGCGGCAGCCGTAGCCCAGCAGACTGGACGGCTTGCGTGCGGAGGGGACGGCGGCGAGGTCCGAGCAGGTGAACGTGTAGGTGAAGGCCGGGCTCGGCCCGCTGAGCCAGGCTCGGTCCTGCTTGTCCGGCACGATCTGAAGGCCCGGCGCGGTGACGGAGTCGTGCTGGGTGTGCGTGTGGGAGAAGACCACGAGCGTGCCGGCGGTCGTCTTCAGCGCGTACGCGTCGGGGAACTGCGCATCGGCAGACGCGAATCGGGTGGTGCCGCGCGTGCCGAACTTGTGGACCGTCTGGTCGTGGACCTTGATCTGTCGCCCGGATGCATCGGTCGGGACGAAGACCTTCTTGCCCGTCGTCTCGCCTCCGGTGGCGAAGTTGTCGCCAACCGCCGTGCGCAGCACGCCGACCGGCGCGGTCAGCGAGGTGGAGGAGGCGTCGATGGCGGTGGCGTAGCCGTCCTTGTCGAGCACGATCTTCGGGAGCTGCTGGGGGTCGTCGACGTCGACGGCGGCGACCATCTCCCACCGCTGCGCCTTCGCGTTCTGGGCTAGGACCAGGACGCGGGCGAGCTGCTTGGTGGTGCCGGAGCGGGTGACGGCGGCGAACCACTTCTGCTGGCCCGGCTTGAGGCGTGGGATGTAGACGTCGGTGGAGGCGAGGTCGTATGACCAGGACCTGTACGTTTCCCGGTCGGCCTGGGGCAGGCCCTCGCTTTCCTTGTAGTCGGCGACCGACATCGCGTTCAGCGGGCCGCCTTCGACGGTGGCGAGGAGCTTGCGGTTGTTGTCGGCGTTGGCCTCGTTGTTGATCTTGGAATAGTGGGCGATCTGAGCGATGGCCTGCTGCTTCGTCAGTGCCGGCTCGGCGGCTGGCGTGGGATGCGCGGTGCGGGTGGCCGTGGTTGTGGTGCTGGCGGAGGTGGAGCAGGCGGACGCGGTCAGTGCGACCGCTGCGGCGCTGAGCAGGAGGACGGTGCGGCGGGCGGAGGTGTGCTGGGGGATGGGAATGCTCCGGGATAGGGAGGGCTAGCGGGTACGGGATGTGATGGCGGCCGGCGGGGACGGTGCTGGCGCGGCAGGGATCGGGGCCGTGCGAGTGTCGGCGGCCTTGCGCAGGCCCTTTGCGGCGCGGGCGAGGTGGGTGCGGCTCTCGTCGAGGCGGTCCGCGAGGTGCTGGTGCGCGGCGGCCCGGTCGCGGGCCTGGCCGGGGCCTTGGTGGGTGAGGTTGGCGATCACGCCGATGACGTGGATGGCACTGCCGAGGGCGGCCAGTGCGGCCCCGGTGGGCTCGGCGGCGCGGGCTAGGGCGAACGTGATGCGCCGCTGGGTGGCCGTGTCCTGGGCCGGGTAGCGGGCCGCGGCCCGGTGGCGCAGCGCGCTCTCCCCGGCCAGATAGCCCAGCAGCCGGGCCAGGTGACGGACTTCGTCGTCCAGGATCTCGCTCAGCGCCGGATCGGGGCGGATCTGGTCGGGGAGCGGGAGCTGGTCGGCCACGGTGTTGAGCCGGTCGGCCAGATCGTGCAGCAGCATCCGATGGTCAAGATCGGAGGGAAACAGACTTCGCACGGCAGAGTCCGAGTTCTGCCGCCGGGTCAGGCACGGCGCAGGCTGTCGAGCACGCCGCCCCACTTCGGTCCGTCCCAGTTGATGACCAGCGCGGCTTTGTCCGCCCGGAGGGTGAGGGTGCCCCGGGTGCGGTCCGGGTCCGGTGTCGTGCAGTGCAGGGTCAGCACCGGGTGGGCCGTGGTGGTGTGGGTGAGCGTTCCGGGACAGGCGAGGGTGCCGGTGGTGGTGACGGCAGCGTGGGAAATGGTTAGCGAGGTGATGGGGCTGTCGGAGTTGATCGGCCGCCACGTGCCGTCCAGCCCGCCGACCGTGGGCGTAGCACTCGGCCGGGGCGTAGACGTGTGCGGTGCTGTGGTGGTGGCCGTGGTGTGGGTGCTGTCCTGGGTGGTGCCGCATCCGGCGAGCAGGGCGGTTGAGGCCAGGAACATCGAGGCGGACACGGCAGCCCGATGACGTCGGCGTGGGATGAGGGCGGGCACGAGAAGACTCCTGCAGGTCGTCATGTGGTGGGGGAGGGCGGAGATTTGCCGCTCAGGGCTGTGGGTTCGCTGCCGGCCGGGCGGCGTGTTCTGGCCGTCAGCCTGTCCGGGGTCGAGATCCGAGAAGGCCACCGGCCGGATCGGTGTGTTCTGTGCCCCAGTCGAAGACCACACGCTGCTGCTTTCCGAGGAAGACGGTGCCCCAGGGGCACGGAAGGCGATGCTCGGCGGCAAAACGGTGGGTGCGTGCGCAGACGTGCGGCCTCATGAGGCAACTTCCCGCGGGAACGCGGCCTACCGACGTGCGGCGGATGCCGGGGTGGCGGGAGGCGGTGTGCTGTGGACCGCGGTGAGCGGGCGGCCTGCCGGGGTGGCGGGTGTGGGTGGGGCTGCCCGGCGGAAGTCGACACCGAAGCCCTCGGCCATCAGGCGCTGGACGGCGAGTTGGACGAGGAGGGCACGCTCGGCAGGACTGTAGTAGGTGGAGAGCACGAACGCCGCCTGGTGCGGGTCGTACTGAAAACGGCAGCCGAACAGCGTCGCACGCATCTCCTTGGGCACCGATTCGGACGGTGCCCCGACCGCGCCGTCGGGGTACCAGACCAGCGTGAGGGTCCGGTCCGCCTGAGCTGCGGGTGGGCGGTGCGGCGGCTCGGGCTGAGTGCGTGCGTTGTCCTCGACCGCGGCCAGGGCCTGCTGGTAGTGGGGCAGAACACGGCGGGTGACTGCGGCGGCAGCACGTACCGGGTCACGGGGTACGGAGATACCGTTCGGCTCGTCCACCCCGCGGAAGTGATGCTGCCGGAACCTGGCCGGCTTGAGCGGGGCCACCAGGAACTGGTGCGGGTAGCGGGGCCGGGCCATAACGTACAGATGCTGGTCACCAGGGCCGTGGAGGCGTGCAGCGTGTTCGAGATCCCAGTCCAGCGGCGCCGACGCTGCCGGGCCGCAGTCCCAGATCTGGTCCGCGAGCGGGAACTGGTCTTCGAAGGCGGGATAGCTCTCAAGCTCGCTGTGCCAGGCGCCGGGCAGTCGCCGAGCGAGTGCGGAGGCGAAGTCGGACAGAGCGGCGCGGGTGTGGGGAGGGGGCATGGGCTCCTATGAGCGTGTATGGACGACATTGCGTTGCGGGTTGTGTGCTGCCGGCCAGACGGGGTGCCCTGACCCCGCTGTCCGTGCGGTGGCTCCTGGTGAAGTGATCGTGTGGGGTAGCCGGCCGCGAGGGCGGGGGTTTCAGCGAAGACGTGCGTCGGTGTCGAAAAGGGTCAGCTCGTGTGTGTGGAGAAGGTGCTGGACGATGAACGACCTGCCTGCGACTTTCCACAGACCGCGTCCGCGGTTGAGGTGCGCGATGGCGTCCGTTTCGACCGTGGTGAGGCCGAGCAGGGAGGCTGCGGCGTGGAGTTGGTCCTGTTCCTGCCGGTAGATGATGCGGGTGGAGCAGTCGGCGAGGAGTCCCTCGGCCAGCGCCCGGCCTCGTGATCCGGCGTCGCCGGCGGTGAGCAAGTCGCTGAGCCTGTGGATGACCATGAGGTTGGCGATGCCGAGTCCGCGGGAGAGCTTCCACTGGGCCTGCATGCGTTGGAGCAGGCCGATGTGGCGCATCAGGCGCCATGCTTCGTCGTAGACGATCCATCGCCGGCCGCCGCCCGGGTCGGTGAGGGCGGACTCCATCCAGGCGGAGGCGCAGGTCATGGCGAGGACGAGGGCGGTGTCGTCACCGGATCCGCCGAGCCGGGACAGGTCGATGGTGAGCATCGGCGCGCGTGGGTCGAACGCGATGGTGGAGGGGGCGTCGAACATGCCCGCCAGGTCACCGTGCACCAGGCGCCTCATGGCGTGGGCGAGGTCGCGGGCCGCATCCCCGAGCTGCATCCCGGCGGTCTCGTCGAGCACGGCGGGGTTGTTGAGGGCGGCGGCGACATCGCCGAGCAGCGGGGTCCGGCCGGTGGCAGCGGCGCGGGTGACGACAGCGTCGAGGGCGACGTCGAGGGCGGTGTGCTCCATGGGCAGCAGGTCCCGGCCGAGGACGGTCCGGGCCAGGGAGCCGAGCAGGAGGAGGCGCCGCTTGCGGATCTCACCCGTCCAGTCGGCCTCGGAGACGCTGTCCGGACGCGGAGCGGCGTCGAGGGGGTTGAGGCGGCCGGGGAGCCCGGGGCCGAGGGCGACGGAGGTGCCGCCCAGCGCCTGTGCGACGGGGGTCCACTCACCCTTGGGGTCGCACGGGACATAGACCCGGTAGCCGAAGGCGACTGAGCGCAGCGCGAACGATTTCGCGAGCGCCGACTTGCCCTGGCCGATCACTCCGGCCAGCAGCACGTTCGGGTTGGTGAATCCCTCGACGCGGCCGTACAGGGCGAACGGGTCGAACACGAACGAAGCTTCGGCGTGGACGTCGCGGCCGATGTAGATGCCTTCGGCGCCGAGTCCGCCTTCGGCGAGGAAGGGGTATGCGCCGGCGGCGACGGCGGTGGTCATACGGTGCGCAGGCAGCTTCAGCCGGCTCCCGCGCGCGGAGGCCAGGCCGGGGCGCCCGGCAGTCGGGTAGAGCGGCGCGGGCATGACGTGCTCGGCCGGTGCGGTGCCCGCCGGGTGGGCGGTGGCTTCGGCGCGTGCTTTCGCGGCGGCGTCGGCGAGCTGACGGCGGGCGGCCTTGCGGCTGGCCCGGTCGGTGCCGTGGGGGGTGAACAGCGGGCTGGCGGAGGCGCGGCGGGCGGGCCGGTGGTTCATCGTGGGCCCTCGCTTCGGTAGGCGGTCATCGCACGCATGCGGTGGTGTGCGGGCGGTTGAGGTCGGCCGGGGTGGTCTTGCGGCGGACGGCGTGTCCGGCGGCGAGGTGGCGCTGGCAGATGGTGAGGAAGGGTGGCCCGTCCGGGAGCTGCTCGGGACGGCACTCGGTGGCGTTCACGGAGGCTGCTGGCAGGAGGTGGAAGGCGGAGTGGATCTCGGCACTGGCTTGCCAGAGCCGTGTATGTGCGCTGGCGAGGTGCCGGCCTGCTCCGGGATAGGGAGGGCGTGCTGCCTCGGCGAGCTGATCGATGAGCCGGTGAAGTTCGGTGAGGTGGGCGTGGAGTGTGTCGAGGTGGGTGCGGTCCACCGGCTCCGGCTGTGGGGCGCGGACGCGGGCACGGGCGTGGTGGCGGATGCCGGCGGTGGCGGCACGCAGGTAGGGATGCGCGTCGGTTGCGGTGATGTGGGGCTGGGTCAATGAGGTGTCCTTGCCGCCGTGTTGACGGGAGCGGGGGTCGGTCTGGGACCGGTGACGGGGACGGCGGCGCGGCGACTGGCGGGAACCGCGGAGGCGTTTTGGGACGCGACGGGCCCTTGTTCCGCGCGGAGGTCGGCGAATTCGCCGCGTGTCGGGAGACCGGGATGGCTTTGCTCCGGCAGGTAGACGATGTCCGCACCGCCGTCACACGCGACGTTGGCCAGGAGCCACTCGCGCCAGCTCGGGAGCAGGGCAAGGTTGCGGGCGGCATCGTCAAGGCTGGTCGCGTTGACGACAAAACTCGTCGGCGCCTCACCGATGTGTCGCTCGTGCCCGGCGAACGTGAGGGTGAACGCGCGTGGTGCCGGTGGGCCGAGGAGGACGGCGAGGCGGATCACCAGGTCGTCGAGATGGTCGCTTGCCTCGATGGCCGTGGTGATGCGGACGTCGTCGTACTCGGGATATTTGTCCTCGATCACCTCGCCTTCGGCGTCCAGGTATTGGCCGATCAGGTCGTGGTGGCGGGCGATCAGTTCCTCGGAGGAAGTGAGCAGGGCACGCAGTTCGCGTACGAGATGGTCGTGGTCGGGGTTCGATGTCAGCGCATGTCCTGGGGACTGGAGGGCTTACAGGGCGGTGCGGGCAAGGGGCAGCGCGGCGACGGTGAAGGCGTCGGGCTGCTGGTACCAGAGCCTTCGCAGATCGACGCCGGCGGTGACGGCGGCGGTCTCGATCTGCGCGCACGCGCCGTCCAGGGCTTCGTCGGTGTCGGCGGAGACGGTGACCAGGCCGGTCAGGGCCACATCGGCATGCCCGGCGATGAGCTGCCGTTCACGGGCCTTGACGTCGGCGTACTCGACGGAGTCCTCTTCGCTGTCGACCTGACCGCGCCGTGCACGCTCGGACGCATCCGCGATGATCGCGGCCTTCTTCCGCTGGACGTCACGCAGCGCGGACTCGAGCCCCTGGGGGACGTAGGTGAGGGAGAGGGTGCGGCGGACCCCGGCGGTGAACATGAGCCCGTGCAGGAAACCGGCGCCCATCTCGACCCTGGGCCAGTTCTCCACCCAGTAGGTGACGTGGCGGGCTGAGTCGGTGGCGATCCGGTCGTGTTCCTCGACCTGGACGACGGGCCCGGCGGCGGCCGGGTCTGCTTCCGCGCGGCCGGTGTCCGACCACTGCTGGAGCGCGGCGAGGGACTTGGGATCGTACGCGGTGCGGATGACGGCGGCGATCTCCCGGGCGGACAGCCACCCGGTCACCATCAGCCCGGCGTTCCGGGCGGCCTGCGCGATCGCGGCGGTGGTCTGCTCCATGACGGTGAACGCGCCGGGCAGTCCGCCTCCGGCCTGGGAAATCAGGCGTTTGGCGGCCTTGAGGTCGAGCGAGATCGCGAGATAGGTCTCGTGCGGGGCGGCGGCGGGGCCGGCGGAGGCGACGAGTTCGGAGTAGACCTGCCCGGCAACGGGGGCTTCGGGACGGCCGTGCTGGGCCCAGTGCCGGGCCAGGGTGTCGCCGGAGTCGGGGACCGTTCGCTCCAGGACCTGCACGGTGGCGACGTGCCCGGTGCGGGCGGTGCCCGCCAGAGCCCGGCCCCAGCCCGCCACGTTGTGGCTCTGGCTGGCCGGATCCAGTAGGGCGAAGGCGCGGCTGCTGACGCGGGCGACGGCGGTGAGGGTCTGCTGGTGCGGGTCGTGCACGGCGGCGGCCTGGTTGGCGGAGTCGCCCGGGGTGACGACCTTGAGTGAGGCGACGGTGCCGGGCAGGTGCAGGATGCCGTCCTGCCGGGGCCGGGTGACGGGTCGGGCGAGCCACAGGGTCTGCCCGCTGCGACGCCGCCAGGCGTAGCGGACGACGATCGGCGCCCAGTCGATCAGGGAACGGCCCTGACGGCGGAGGGCGACCAAGGCGGCGACCGCCGCCCACACAGGTATGAGGGTGAGCCCGCCGAGCAATCCGGTGGTGACCACCGTGACCAGCAGCAGAGCCAGAGCACCAGAGACGAGGACGAGCTGGGGAAGAGAGAGGCCGAGCAGGATGCCGCGCCTGGAACGGTGGGGGAATTTGACCGTGGGCGGTATCGCGTTGGCGGTGAGATCAGACAAGGGCTGTTCCAGTGAAGCGCGGGGCGGTGGCCGGGGCGGCACGCTGCGAGTGGTGCGCGGCGCGTGCCGCCCCGGAGTCGGGCAGGGTCACAGGCCAGTGGGACCGGGGGGTGGTCCTCCGAATCCAGCGGAGGAGCCGGAGGAGTTCGGGGCCGGCGGGGCGCCCTGCGGCGGTGGCGTGGAGACATCCGCGCCGGGCTGGAACATGAAGCCGCCGTGGCCGGCGTGCGATCCCGAGCCGTGCCCGCCCTGGCCGGGCGAGCCGCCGAACGGGCCACTGGCATCGTCGCGGGGGCTGGTCGGTGGAGGCTGCACGGATTGCTCCACACCCTCCTTCAGCCCGCTGCCTCCCGAGGAGCCGTTCGCACTGCTGCTGGCCTTGCCGCTGCCGCCTGTGGGATGGGCAGCGATGTCGCCGGGGAAGCCTCCCGGTATGGCGTCCGGGCCTTGAGGTGCTGCACTCGTTCCGGCTGCCGCGCCCGCTCCGGCCGCCGCGCCGCCGGTTCCGGCGGTGGCCGCCATCGCGGCGCCCTTCCTGCCCACGCGTTCGGCGTGCTGCCGGGCCATCTGGGCTCCGGCGCCACCGGCGCGGTGGATGTCCTCGCCGGACGTGCCCTCGGCCGCCCAGTGTACGAACTTGAAGGTTGCGTAGGGGCACAGCAGGATCAAGACCATGATCACGATGCCGGACATGACGTCGGCGAGTGCCCCGATCCCGTCCTTGGCCTCTGTCTTGCCCATGGCGGCGATGCCGAGCACGAAGATGATCGTCATCAGCAGCTTGGAGACCACGAGGGTGGCGGTGGCCTCGACCCAGCCGCGGCGCCACCGGCGGGCGACCTCCCAGCCGCCTCCGGCCCCGGCGAACACCGCCAGGGTGACCATGACGAGGATGCCGACCTTGCGGACCATCATGACGCACCAGTAGAGGAAGGCGCCGATGGCCGCGCCGAGGCCGGCGAACACCGCGACCAGCCAGCCCAGACCGGCCAGGCCGGCGATCTGGCTCACCTTGACGATGCGGCGGACGGCCGACTCGATGCTCAGGTGGGAGGCTTGGAACAGCCCGTCGGACAGGGCGTCGACCACTTCGATGGCGACGGTGGTCAGGGCGATGGCGCAGAACGCGAACAGGACGCCGGACATGGTGCCGGTGAACGCCTGGGTGAGGGCTTGTCCGTCGCGTCTGACGGCGGCGCGGATGAGCTGGGCGCAGAATGTGCCGACGAGGATGACCAGGCCGATCGGCAGCAGCATTTCGTAGTTGTCGCGGAACCAGCCGGCGTTCAGGTCGACCCTGGTCGTGGTGTCGACGGCCTTGGCGGCGAGGTCGGCTGCTGCTGCGGCGAGTTCGCCGGCGCTCTTGGCCATCCAGTCGCCGATGGCCTTGCCGGGATCGGAGGCGAAGTCGACGGCGTCGCCGACGGCGCACAGCTTGTCCGCGATGGGGTAGTCGCAGAAACCCAAAGGGGGTTGTCCTCCTTATGTGTCGGCGGGGTGGGTCACTGCGTGACGCTGGGGGCGATGGCGGCGAGGGTGCAGTCGTGGCTGGGCCGGCATTGCACGGCGAGGGTCACGGCGCGGTCCTCGGCTCCGCCGCCGCCCTTCTTCCAGGCGATGTGCTGCGTGCCGTTGACGGTGACGACGTAGATGTATGCCTGGGTGATTGCCGACGGGTCCTCGGCCAGGGCCTGCTTGAAGGCGCCCGGGTAGTGGCCTTCGGTGATCTTCGCGGTGGCGTGCTGGTCCTGGTCGGCCATCCGTGACCACAGCAGCGGATCCGGGACTTGGCCTGAGACCGAGGCCCAGTCGGCGTATTTGGGCTCTTTGCTCATCCATGCGCGCATGCCCGCGAGCTGCTGGTCGCGGCTGGTGTCGCGGGTGTCGTAGGACCACAGCATGGCGGCGGCGGCCTTGGCGTAGGCGACGGGTTCGGCGATCTGCGGGGGAGCGGGAACCGATCCCGACCCCGCCGACGGCGTTGGTGCGGCCTCGGACGGCGAGGCGCTGCTCGCGGGGGACGGCGAGCCCTGGGTTTGCTCCTGGCGCTGTTCACCCCGGCCCGTGAAGTACGCGGTGGTGGCCGCCGCGGCGAGCAGCACGGTGATCACGAGCGCGACGAGTCCGACGCGCTTGTTTACCGACCAGGTGACGCCGTACCCGGACAGGGAGGGGAATCGCTTCTGCATTAGTGGACCTGCGACCCCAGGGACGAGAAGAACGCGACGATGCCGTTGGCGGCACCGAGGCCGAGGGCGGCGCCGGCAGCAACGGTGGTGCCCTTCTTCCCGTTGGCTTCGGCCTGGTGGCCACCGGTGTGGTGGCCCCACGCCCAGACGGCGAGGGAGACGGCGAGGGCGCCGACGACGGCGACGATGCCGAACAAGTTGATCGAGTTGACGACGTTCTTCAGGACGGACAGGCCCGGCAGGCCACCGCCCTGGGGCGAGATGCCCGGATCGTAGGCGAGGTAGACCGCAGCGCGGTCTGCGAGAGACAGAGGTATGACGGGGCTCCTTGCAGGCGCAGGCCGGGTGAGGGCCAGCGGGAAGGGAAGGAAAGGAAGAGAGGGGGGAGGGGCGCGCGGGGCGCGAGAGAGGGCCGCGGCCAGGCCCGCCCGAAGCCGCGCGGGCGGGGTGCGGCGTCAGACGACGCGGCGAGCGGCGAGGATGTCCCAGTCCGCGAGTGGCGTGATCCGGACGGGCTTGGTGGTGCGCGGGGCCTCGATGACCAGGCCCGAGCCGATGTACATGCCGACGTGTTCGGGCCGTGTGGCCGTACCGCGGCTGAAGATCAGGTCACCGGGTTTCAGGGCGTTCGGCGAGACGGCTTTGCCTTCACTGACCTGCGTGTACGTCGTTCGGGTCAGGCTGATGCCGGCGTGCTTGTACGCCTGCTGCATCAGGCTGGAGCAGTCGCAGCGGCCCATCGGATCGGGGCCGTGCGCGGCTGTGCAGGATCCGCCCCACTGGTAGAGCGTGCCGAGCTGGTGCATCGCCCATTCGATGGCCGTGCGCGCCTTGGGGTCGGCGTCCTTGGGGATCGTGTAGCCCTTGGGGACGCTGCCTTCCGGGATCGGTCCCCACGACGTGCCGTCCGGCGCGCATCCTCCTGTGCTGGTCGCGGACTTGGTGGCCGTGCCGGTGGCCGGCTTGTCCTTGCCGGCGTCCGGGAACGTGGCGGCGATGGCCTTCTGCAGTGCGGTGGCGAGGCCCTCCCACTGCGCGTACGCGTCGGGGTAGCCGGAGCCCTGGACGGCCTGCGCGGCTTGGGTGACCTGCATCTGCTGCCAGCCGTGGATCGCGAGCAAGTGCTTGTAGAACTGCTCGCTGGCGTAGACCGGGTCGCGGATCTGCTGGGCGGTTCCCCAGCCCTGGGACGGTCGCTGCTGGAACAGGCCCAGGCTGTCGCGGTCGCCGGAGCCGAGGTTACGGAGCCGGGACTCCTGCATCGCAGTGGCGAGCGCGATGATCTGCCCCTTCGCGGGGACGTTGAGGCTGATGCCAGTGGCCACGATGGTCTGGGCGTTGGGGATCTGCTCGGCGGGCAGGTCCAGGCCCTTGATGCGGATGTGCTTGGCGTCGGCACCGTCGAGGATCTTGGTGACCTGTTTGGTCACCTCGTCGGTGTCGATGCCGGTCAGGCTGCAGCTGCTGGAAGCGGTGGTGGTCGCGGCTTGGCTGGAGGACGCCATCAGCATGGCTGTCCCGGCGAGCAGGAGGGGGGAGAGGACGACGACGCCGATGCCGGCGGCTATGCCCTTCAATCCGGCCGGCCTCCCGGCAGGCGGCTATGGCACGGTGGCCGGGTTGTGGGCAGGGAAGGGTAGAGCGATGTCACAACGAAGTCCTTGGGAGTGAAGTCCCGACCATGCGTGCGCGGTTGTGGAAAGGGTGCGGCGGCCGGGGGTGGGTAGATGGGGGCCCGGGAGCGTGGGTGCGAGTTGCAGCTGGCACCGGCGGCGGGCGTCGGGTCAGGTGTGCCGGGACACGGGGATACCTCCGTGAGGGCAGGCGTGGGGATGTGCCGTCGGCGGTGTTCGCCGGGCAGTTCCAAAACAGTAAGGGCGGATCCCCGGTTGCCGAAATCGTTGGTGATCAAGGCTTGATTCCAGGGCATTCGGCGTCGATAGCGCTCAACCGGGGATCGTGCCCTACAGTTTTGACTCCTCCCCCTCGCACCCCCTTGCTGTGCGGGACCGCGGTGCCCTCTGCCCCGTATTCGGTCCTGCGGGGTCTCCCAGGCGAGACGGAGTACCTCTCCCTCATCTCACCCGACCCGAATTGGGATTCCTCTTTGCCTTTTTCCCTGCATCAGGGCGATGCCCTGAACGTGCTGTCCACGCTGCCGGACAACTGCGTCGACTCCGTCATCACCGACCCGCCCTACAACAGCGGCGGGCGGACAGCGAAGGAGCGCACCACCCGCAGTGCGAAGCAGAAGTACACCTCTGCCGACGCCGGACACGAGCTGCCGGACTTTACCGGCGAAAACATGGACCAGCGGTCCTACGGGTTCTGGCTGACCCAGATCATGACCGAGGCGCACCGGCTCACCAAGGTCGGCGGGACCGCGCTGCTGTTCACCGACTGGCGTCAGTTGCCGATCACCACGGACGCGATCCAGGCGGCCGGCTGGTTGTGGCGCGGCGTGCTGGCCTGGCACAAGCCGCAGGCCAGGCCACAAAAGGGCCGCTTCACGCAGAACTGCGAGTTCATCGTGTGGGCCTCCAATGGACCCATTGACGCCTCCCGCAACCCGGTCTACCTGCCCGGCCTCTACAGCGCCTCGCAGCCCAGCGGCAAGGCGCGCCAGCACATCACGCAGAAGCCTGTCTCGGTCATGCGTGAGTTGGTGCAGATCGCACCGCAGGGCGGGACCGTGCTCGACTTCACATGCGGCTCCGGCAGTACCGGCGTGGCCGCCCTGCTGGAGGGGCGGGACTTCATCGGCGTCGAGAAGACCAAGCACTACGCCAAGATCGCCGCCGACCGGCTCACCGAAACCCTCCAACAGACCCTGAGCCATCACGATATGACGCTCACCTCCTGACGTCCCCTCGGTTGCGCGGCATGGTCACCGGCGTGCCGAATGTGCGCCCTCGCTGTGCCGCGCACGGGGTTATAGCACCACAGTCCCGGTTACCGAAACCGGGGATTCTCCGGATGGTTGGAGCCGCAATTCACCCCTCGGCTGCGGCTTCAAGGAGGCCCCTTTTCGTGCCTGAACCCATCAACCCCCCGGAGGACGGGGATCTGGAACCGGTCCGGATTCCGGAATCCGATCTGGATAGCATCGAGGCGAGCGTACGCAAACTGCTCGACCAGTCCGCAGAGCAGGCGCGGCAGCTGGACAGCCTTGCTGCCGCACCGCCTGCTTCACCGTTCGGCGCCTTCGGCATCCCGGGATTCGCCGGCATGCCGCCGCAGGGCACCACGGCGGAACCCCGCCCCATCCTGGAGCTGGAGGGCGAGGAATACGAAGACGAACTCGATGCCCTCTCCGACTGGGTGGACGACTTCCTCATCCGCGTCTACGGGGCGGAGGTCACCACCGCCGCACCGTGGTGCCCGCAGTGGCAGGAGCACAGCGACGTCGTCGCCTGGCTGCACGCCCTGTGGCTGGCCTACCAGCAGCACAAAGACCCCGAAGCCGGGCTGGCCGGTCTGTTCGTGTGGCACCGGGACTTCCTCACCCACGCCATGGCCACCGTGAGGGCCCCCGGCGGACCGCTGTCCGCGTGCATGACGGATCCAGACCGGCCGGCCCACCGCCTGCTGCCCGGCCCGCCTCCCTCGGCCCGCACCATGACGGCCGCCGCCGGGGAGCTGAAGGAGAACGACGAGCCGGACCAGGCCGGAGGATGAACGGCCCCGAGATCCGGCCGGTCTTCGGCCTGTCATTTGACCCGCGTGCTCTGAACGATCTCCTGGCCGCTCCCTCGGACATCCGCGACCTGTCCATGGCCCAGATCCAGGACGTCGTCTGCGCCCGCCTGTTCGGGGCCAAGCTCACCCGCGATCTGGCCGGCTGCCGGAAGATCTACGTCGACCACCGCAACGAGTGGCGCATCGTCTACGCCCAACGCCCGGCACCCGCCACCTCCGCCTACCGCACCGAGATCCACGTCGTGGCGGTGCGCCCGCGCGAGGCACACGACGTGTACGACACCGCCCGCGCCCGCCTCGGCATCACCCGGCGCCCGGTCAGCACCCTCACCCACGCCGCCCGCACCCGCTCCCCGCAGCTCGCTGCCCGGCAGCCGATCCCCAAGCCCGCACCGCCGCCGTACGCGATGCCCGGCCTTCCCCGACCCGCAACTTCACCGACCCTGAAGGGCCCTGTTCGTTGACGCAGTTCCCCACCCTGATCGACCAGATTGCCGCCGCCGTACTGGTGCGGTCTTCGGTCGACGAGAACCCGTATCACCGGGCCATCCTGGACGTGTACATCGAGGTCCAGGATCTCGACCGCAAGCTTGCTGCCATGGCGGGCGACGAACGCCTCGACGGCGTCAGCGTCACCGAGCAGCTCGACCAGCTCACCGAGCTTCTCATCGACCGCATGGCGGCCGGTGCCGAGCTGAGTGCATGGCTGTCCATGTCCTGCCGCTGCGCAGCTGCGTTGGAGTCCGAGGACGAGACCGAGTACGAGCTGGCGCTAGAGGAGGAACCGGACTTCGAGCCCGACTTCGAGCCGGAGTACGAGCCCGACTTCGAGCCGGAGTACGAGCCAGATTTCGAGCCGGACTTTGATCCCGACTTCGACGACTTCGAGGCGCCCGTACCCGAGGAGGACGTGGCGTCCTGCCAGGACCTGTCGGAGAGCATCGTCCACGCCTGCCTGCAGGTCTTCGGCGCCCTGGCCGACCCGGCATACGTCGCCACCGCCGATCTGGTCGCGCACCTGCGTGATCTGCCCGGCGAAGGCGAGGGGCAGCGGCCGTATGCCGACATCACGCCCATACGCCTCGCCCGCCTGCTGGCCCCTATGGCGTCCGGTCCCGCAAGCCCCGCGCCACTGACGGCAGCCGCTCCAGGGGCTATCACCGCAGCGACCTGCTCGCCGCTCGTCCCGCCTGATCCTGCTGACGCATCCCTCCCTTGCGCAGACACGACGGGTGACGGCGGCGGACCGGGAGCTGATCGTCGCCTTTCACCAGCAGTGCCCGGCGGCGAACCTGATGCGTCGCTGGGGCCGTATCCGTGTGGCGCCCGATGACCTGACGCGGCTGCTGGCCCGGGCAGAGTGCTGGGTCGGCCTCGATGCGGGCGAGCAGGTCGTCGCGCTCGTCTGCATCGGGGCCGTCAGCGGTGTGCCGGGCGCCGTTGACCTCGGGCTTCAGGTGATCGACAGGTGCCAGCGCCAGGGCGTCGGCACCGTCCTGGCCCGGCACGCAGCCGACAGGGCACGGGCTCGCGGTTTCCACACCCTGACCGCGTTCACGCAGGCGTCCAACACGCCCATGCTCCGGCTCCTGGACCGTCTGGGGCCGACCCGGCACATCCGCGACGGCCCGTATGTCGAGGTCCGCCTCGCCCTGGACGGGCTCGGCCCGGACCTCCGCTCGTCCACAGGAGCCGCTTGGCCATGACTTCGCCCTCATCCTTCACCCCTGTCCCCTCGCCTGCGCGGAAGATGCTGACCGCTCTCGATCACCGCATCGAGGCGGCCGTTGGACGCAGCATCGAGCAGCTGTGGCGGTACCGAGACGGCGGCCTACTGGACGCGCCGCATGCCGCTCTGGTCGATGCCCACCGCGCCCTTGTCAGGGCCGAGACCGCCGTGACCTTCCACCGCGTTCTGCTCGCCCGACTCGCATCCGGTCAATTCCCGGTCGACGGGCTCCTGCTCGAGCGGATCGACCGCACCGTCGGCCAACTGGAGGAAGCCGCCGACGAACGCGATGCCTGGCAGGACAAGGTCCGGCAGGCACTGGTCCCGATCGAGGCTGCCGCCCCGAAGCCTGTCCCGCAGCAGGTGTCCGCGAAGGACTTCGCGGCACTGCTCGCCATCACCCAGGGCGCCAAGCTGCACGAAAACCTGATCACCCAGCGGCTGGCCGTGGCGACCGGATCCCGCACGCGCATCTCCTACCGGCAGTTGCGGCACCTGGAAGGGGCCGGCCTGGTCCAGCGCGACACCTCACATCCAGTGCACGCCGGACAGCCCGTCACCCTCACCGACGCAGGCCGGGCCGTCCTCGCCGCCCCGCGCCCCGCAGGCCCGCCCGGGACCACGCCCCCGCCCGTACCTGCGGCGCCCCAAGCCGCCGCGCACCCGCGTCGCTGAGCGGCTAACCGCGCTATGCCCGCGACGCCGATGGCGTCGTCGAACCGAAAGCACTGATGCCCGACTACGAACCGGATTTCCGCCTCGACGGCTACCGCCCCGTCAACGACCGCCTCGCCGAGCAGTTCCGGCAGCACATCACCATCGAGCAGGACATGCTCACCGTGCTCGCCGAACACCACAGCCAGGACGGCGAGCACAGCTTCTACGTGCTGCACAACCGGGCTGTGACCTGGGGTATCCCCGGGGAGCCGCAGCTGGTTGCCCTGCACCTCAAGCGTGATGTGCAGGCGCGCACCTTCGGCTTCGACCACGCGATGCTGCCGCTGGCATCCATGGCCCAGTCGTGGCTGATCGCCCGCGGCTGCCCCGAGGAGAAGATCCTCCTGTCCGAGAGCATGGGTACCGCACCCGCGGACCAGGCCACGCGCGCCCTGGAGCGGCGGCTGCGCAGCGACGGCGACCACTTCGCCGTGCTGACCAGCTACACCCACGACAGCGAGCCGATGGAGATCACCGTGCTGCTGCGCGCCCTCGACGAGAAGGCGGAACTGCCCTTCCGCGTGCTGCTCGAACAGGTCGACACCGGCACTTGGACGCACACCCTGCGCGAGGGCGGCTTCGCCACCTTCGACGCCGCTACCCGCTGGTGGGAAGCGCACTGGCGTGGCGAAGACATCCCACTGCCCACCGCCACTCCAGCCCTCCGTCACAGTGCTGCCGCCCCTGCCGCTGCGCCAGCGCGGCCCGCTCCGCCTCGCCGGCCCGGCCGCTGAGTCCCGGCTGCCAGCGTGCTACCGCCCTTTTGCCGTCCGGAGAAATGCCGCCCGCTCTGACGGGCGGCGCGGAACATAGCACGCAATCCCCGGTTACCGAAACCGGGGATTCTCCGGACTCTAGTTATCGGCCCGCACGGCACACGCCCGGGTCTTCTTTCCCATTCCCTCTCCCTGCCATGGAGGCAGTTACCCATGCGCTCCACCCGATTCGCCATATCCGCCGCCCTCCTCGGGGCGCTGGCGCTCCCGGTCCTGACCGCCCCGACTGCCAGCGCCGCACCTTCCCAGGTTCCGGCCTCGGCGCCGACCGCCCGTTCGTGCGACCGGCTCGGACCGTGGGTGACCGGCACGAAGGCCGTGACCATCCGCTCCAAGGCGTCAGCCAAGTCCACCAGCGTCGGCATCCTCTACCGCGGCCACGAGTTCACCGTCCACAAGACCAGCGGCAATTGGCACTACATCACCGACAAGACCACCGGTGTGAAGGGCTGGGTGTCCGGCACCTATGTCTACCGCGAGGTCTACATGTGCCTCGACTAGCCATCGCGCTACTTCACGGATCCGTATTCCGGCCCGGATTCGGCATGCGAAAAACCTTGTTTGTACCCCGCCTTGGGCGGCATTTCTTCCTGACCTAGAACGAGAGGAGCCACGCGGTGCCCGACGACGCCGACGACGTGATGGGCGTCATCACGCAGCAGATCGAGGCCCGTTTCCAGATGCCGCTGGAGGATCTTCGCCGGGCGGTGACCGCGGCGCCCCGGGCCAACACCGAGGCGACCAAGGTCGTGCACTGGTACGGCCTGCTCACCGAGGCCCAAGGCGCACTGGAGACGGCCGAGGACGCGCTTGTTGCGGTGCTGGAGGCCACCACCAGCGAACTCGACGACCCGGCGATGGAACTGGCCCACCAGGTCAACGCCGCTGTCGCCGTCCGCGACGGACGCGCCATGGTCGTCAACTACGTCCTCGACCCGAATGCCCCCGGTAAGCGTGGCCCCGGTGCCTGGCGTGGCACGGCGCCGGCGGCTCGACGCGGTCCGGCCCTGCCCACCACGCCGCCGGCCGTACCGAGTGCCCCGAGCGCCGGTATCCGGGGAGCGGCGCGGTGAGCGTGAGCAGGAAGACCACTAGCCAGGACCAGGCGCTGGAGAAAGCATTCGGCGCCTCGCTGGCCGAGCTGTACGAGCAGGCGGTCGGCCGGGAGGCGTCCGCGGCCCTGCAGCGCGCTGGAACTGCGCTCCTTCCTGGCAGTGGCCGAGGAACAGGTGGCCCGGGTCCGTGACCGGGTGCACCAGGCGACTGCCGCCGACCGCGACATGGGGGGAGGTGCTGCGCTGGGACGCCCAGTGGCTGGAGGCGGCTCTGGCCGGCCGCGACGGCTATGTCGCCGCCCTCGATGACCTGCTGCGGAGCATGCCCGCCGTCCACCAACCACCAGAGAAATCGGTGCAGTTCACCCAGCCGAAGATCACCGCCGCTGTTCCGCGCGTCCCGGCATCCACGCGTGCCGGGACGGTGCGGGCACCACGCCCCTGAAAGTCCGCCGCTTGTCCCAGCCCCGCACCACCGCGCACTGCGCTTCCCGGCTGATCGCCGAGCGCATCGAGGCGCTGTACGGGCATCCGATCGCCGTCCTCGAAGCCCATGCCGAGGGCAATGCCATGCTCGCCGCCCTGACCGGCGCCCACGCCGAGCTGGTGCTCGCCGAACGCGGCATCGTCTTCGAACTGGACCGGCTGCTCGAACTCGCCGACCCCGACCGGGAGATCGACCGCGTCGATGCCGGTCACATCCTCGACTGCGCCCGCCGTATCGCCGCGGCCGTCGCCGCCCGTGATGCCTACGCACACAGCGTTGGCGCGGTTCTGGGAGGACTGCGCCGCGTATCCGGACCGGATGAACCCGACCTGGCCCGGCCCACGCCGGCTCCGCCCGTACCGGCCGCCCTGGCGCCGGCGTCCGCCGCCTCCCGCGCCCGCTGACCTACCCGCACCGCTTGAGGAGCACCCCTTCCCTTGGCCACCACCGGTCTGCCCCGCACCACCATGAACGACCTCTCGCGCGTCACCGAGACCCTGGAGATGCTCGCCCCGCGCTGGACGGCGTGGGTGCTGATGACCCTGTCCGCCCAGCCGCTGCGCTACGCGGAGATCAAGACCCGGCTGGCGCTGCTCGACGACGGCCAGCTCCACCCGCGCCTCCGCCGCCTGACCGATGCCGGCTTGGTCGAGCGCACCGAGTACGCGCCGCGCCACGTCACCTATGGTCTGACCACCCGCGGCCGTGAGTTGATGCCGGTCCTCACCGTGATCGCGGCCTGGGGGAACGAGTTCCTGACGAAGGAACTCGTCAGGAACAAGACCACAGGCGAAGTGGAGCCGGAGCCGATCGCCCCGGCCCAGAACATCGAAGACGCCCTCACCCTGCTCAGCCCCCGGCATACCACGTCGCTGCTGTGGGCGCTGAAGGCGCGGGGCACCGCGACCGCCAAGGCGCTGGCGGCGGAGGCGATGCCCGGGTACGGGCTCCCCGCGGTCTACAAGCCGCTGGAGCGCATCGTCGACGACGGACTGGTGACCGCCACGGCCGACGGCAGCGGCGCTCGCAGCTTCCGGCTGTCCGTCAGCGGTCAGGGCCTGGCGCCCGTCTTCCAGGCTCTCTCCGCGTGGGCGGCCGGACGGCCACTCGCCGAGGCCGGATCCCACCCGCTGTGGGGCATCAGCACGGCCCCGTCGCAGACGCGGTCCGGGCCCTGGCTGACCAACCAGTCCCGTGTACCCGTGCCCCCCGCCCCGGCCGCGCCCGCCCCCGCGGTCAGGGTGCCGGCGGCCACCGCGTGGAAGGGCAGCGACCTCTTCTCCCACCAGATACCCGCCCGGCCCATCGCTCCGGCAGGAGGCCCGCGCCGATGACCACTCTGGAGATCCTCACCCAGCAGCAGGCACGGCGCACGATCACGGTCCTGTCCTTGCCGGGACTGATCCGGTTCATCAGCGAGATCGACGACAACGGCCCCGTCAGCCGCGGCAGCCTCGGCGCCACGTTCGACGACCTCACCCGCCACCAGCTGCGCCACGCCCTTGAAACCGCCGACGGCATCGGCCTGGTCTCTACACGTGAGCAGGTGCCGGTGCGCTATCGGCTCACCCGCAGCGGTAAAGACCTCGCCGACGTGTACGACGCTGCTGCCCGCTGGGCTCGCGCTCACCAATTCCCCAGCACCACCAGCGACTTCGTCACCCGCGTCCAGCACACCCTCAAGTTGCTCGCTCAGAACACCACCGCTGAGGGCGACAGCAGACGAACCGGTGATCCGCGACCGCTGCCGGCCAGTGCCGTGGGCCTTGACACTGAGGCTGCCCGCGCGCTCCGCCAGGCCCACAGCGCGCTGGCCGAGTGGCTGAGGGCCCATCCGCGGACCGTGCGCACCACCGTGTCCCGTTCCTCCCACGGCGCGAGCGAGACGGAGCGCGCTACGTGAGACACCGCGCCGGACCCCGCCATGCTCGCCGGCCGGTCCCCACCCTGCTGCGCGGGATCTACCTGCCGCGCAGTATGGACGCCGCCGCGTTCGCCATGACGACGTACGGCATTCCGCTGCTGGTGCTGGCCGCAACCGACTCGGCCAGCTTGACGGGACTCGCGTTCGCCCTTGAGTGGATCCCGCGCCTGGGCGCCTTCGCGGTAGCCGGAGCCCTCGTCGACCGCCACGGCACCACCCGCGTCATCCGCTTCGCCTCGGCGGCGAGGGCCCTGGTCGTCCTGGGCGCGGCACTCGTCCTGCCGGCCCAGAGTGGCGGACTCGGCCAGACGGTCACCGTCATGCTGCTCGCCGCGTGCACCGGAGTGCTGACCGAGTTCTCCTACATCGCGACCGAGACCGCAGGCGCAAAGGCAAGCCGCGACGCCCAAGGCCGCGCTCACCGCGTGCAATCCGTCCTGCTCGGCATCGACCAGGTCGCCACCCTGGCCGGCCCCGCACTCGCCGCAGTGCTGCTCCAGTGGGCCGGGGCTCCAGGGATGCTGACCGTGATCGCCGGCTTCTCCCTGCTCGCCGCCCTCCTCGTCCCCCGCCAGCACCACCAGGACTCGAGCGCGACCGCGCAGCCGGTCCTGCAGGGGCTGCACACCGGCTGGTCGACGCTGCGATCCCTGCCCGCGCTCGGCTGGCTGGTTGGCGGGCTGACCGTGTCGAATCTCGCCGTCGGCCTGTTGCAGGCCGCCGCCCCCGTCATCGTCGTCAAGCAGCTCGGGCACTCCACCGCCGACGTCGGCATGGTCTGGTCGGCTGCCGCCGTCGCCTCACTCGCGGCCATCGCCCTGTGCCGCCGGGCGATCGACCACTGGGGTCTGTGGCCGGTCGGAGCCGTCTCAGCCACGATCGCCGCCTCCGCCTGCGCGGCTGTCTCGCTGGCGCGCACCTACAGCGCCTATCTCGCCCTGATCGCCGTCCTCATGGCCGGCGAGGGCGGCATGACGGTGGTGCTGCGCACCCTGCGCTCCCGCCTCATCCCCGCCCCCGTGTTCGGCGCCACCCTGTCGCTGACGATCCTGCTGCTCCTGCTGCCCTTCCCTCTCGCCGGCCTCCTCGTCGCCGCGGCGTCACCCGCCCTTCTCGGCCACGTGATCAGCGCCTGCGCAGCCCTGCAGGCCCTGGGCCTCTTCGCCGCGTTCGCCCGGCTGCGCACCACCCCCGGCGTGCGCACCTGCCTCGCCTGACCTCCTGATTCGCCTTCCCCGTTGCTCGCTGCCTGCACATTCCCCATGGAGCCACATCCGATGACCACGCCGCACGCCCCTGCCCACCAACTCGTCCTGCCGGTGTCCCGTCCGTCGTTTCGCGCGGGCTCGCGGCCGACACTTGTCGACCGGTTCGCGGCCTTCGACGCCGAACACCCCTACATCTACCGCGCGCTGGAGCGTCTGACGGCCGAGCGCCTTGCCGCCGGGGCCACTCGCGTCGGACTGAAAGGGCTGTTCGAGGACCTGCGCTGGCAGCTGCCCCAGGGCGTGCGCGGCCTGAACAACAACTTCACGGCTCTGTACGCACGCAAGTTGATCGCCGACCACCCCCATTGGGTGTCCGCCTTCGAACTGCGCCGCCGACGCACCCCCTGAACCGGCCCTCACATCCCCCTCATCTCGATCTGTTTGGAGTGCTCTGTTGTCCTCTCGCCCCGTCGCCTTGATCGTGGCAGCCGCCGATATGGAGGCTCAGGCATACCGCGGGTACTGCCTGGAGAATGTCGCCGCCCACTACGACATCGTCCTGATCTCCGGCGCCGAGCCGACCTGGGAACGCGAGTTCCTCCTCGACTGGGAGGTCGCCGACCCCACCGACCAGGCGGCTCTGTCAGCGGCCGGCCGTGCGCTGGCCGAGCGCCACCCGCTGGCCGGGGTGATGACGTGGACCGAGTGGTACCTCGTGCCCGTCGCACGTCTGGCCCGCCAGCTCGGCCTTGCCACCACCGCCCCGGAAGCGGTCCAGGGCTGCCGCAACAAGGCCACCTCCCGCATGCAGTTCGCACGCCACGGCGTTCCGTCCGCGGCGTCCGTGAGCGTGGACAGCGAGGCGGAGGCAGCCGAGGCCGCGCAGCGCATCGGCTACCCGGTCGTCCTCAAGCCCGCCTCACACGCCGCCAGCATCGGCGTCATCCGCGTCAACGACCGTGACGAGCTGCCCGCCGCGTACGCCTTCGCCGCCCAGGCCGCCGACCGCGGTACGGAGAACAGGCGGGTCCTGGTCGAGGAGTACCTCGACGGACCGGAGGTGAGCGTGGAGTGCGTCACCTACCAGGGACAGACCACGGTGGTGGCGGTCACCCGCAAGACCGTCGGTATGCCGCCCTACTTCGAGGAACTCGCGCACGTAGTCGACGCGTCCGACCCACTGCTGGCCACCGTGGCTCCCGTCGCCGTCGCGGCCCTGGACGCGCTCGGCGTCACCGACGGCGTCAGCCACGTCGAGATGCGCCTGGTCGACGGACGTCCCCGGCTGATCGAGGTCAACGCCAGAATCGCTGGCGACATGATCGGCCACCTCGTTCAGCTGGCCACCGGCGTCGACCTGGCGCGCGCTGCCGCCGACATCGCCTGCGGACGCGCCCCTGACCTCACCCCGACCCGCCGGCAGGCAGCGGCCATCCGCCTGATCTACCCGGCCTACTCCGGCACCCTCACCGCCCGCCGGATCGACGCCGACTTCGCCGCTGGTGCCGACTGGTTGGAGCGTGTCCGCTTCCAGCGCCAGGGCGGCGACCGGCTCGTTCTGCCGCCCGACGGCGACATGTTCAGCGCCCGCGTCGGCTTCCTGATCACCACCGGGCCGACCGCTGCCATCGCCCAGGCGCGCGCCCAGGAGGCGTACCGCAACATCGACGTTCAGGTGACCCCCGTCCACCAGGAAGCGGCCGGCGCGGGACGCGCCGCGTGAGCGGCATCCTCGCGGCCGAGCTGGTGCGCAGTCGCCGTCTGCTGACGGGCTACTTCGCCGGCCTCGGCACGGTCATGGCGGTATGGGGCGCACGTATGCCTGCGGTCCAGAAGACCGCCCATCTCAGCACCGGCGGGCTCGCCCTGGTCCTGCTGGCTGCCGCCCTCGGCATGGTGGCCGGCCTGCAGACCGGAGGGCGCCTTGCCCAACCGGCTCGGCTCCCCGTGCTCCTGACCGGCGGCGCCATCGGACTCGCCGTCTGTCTCGCCGCCCTGGCCACCTGCCGCAGCCTGGAATCCCTCTTCGCAGTGGCGTTCGTCTTCGGCGCCGCCCACGGAGTCCTGGATGTAGCGTCCAATGCTTCGGCGGTGCGCTGCCAGAACGCCACAGGCCGCCTGATCATGGCGGGGCTGCACGCCTCCTACAGCCTGGGCGCCCTGGCTGGCGCAGCGGTGGCCGCGCTCACCGCTCACATCCCCCATACCTTCCTGTTCGTCGCCGTCGGCACGGTCGCGGTGGTGGCGGCATGCGCTTCGACACGAGCGACCCGTCGTCTCGCCACATCCGGCCTCGAGTCCGTCCTTACCCCCAGCACGACGAGCCCGACCGCACACGGAAGAGTGTCCCGGCCCCGGTTGTGGCTGCTGGGCGCGCTGGCTGCCGCGACCCTGCTGGGCGAGGGGGCCGCCGCCGACTGGGCCGCCGTCCATGCGCACAGTCTCGGTGCGACGGCCGCGGTCAGCGCGGCGGCGTTCGCCCTCTACAGCGCGGCCATGGCCTGCGGACGACTCGCAGGCGACCGGCTCACCACCCGATACGGCGCCCCCGCCCTCGTACGCACAGGCGCCGCGCTGGCCGCTCTCGGTCTCGCCGGCGGCCTGGCCGGATCTACCGTCGCCTCCGCATTGGCTGGGTGGGCGCTCTTCGGCCTGGGCCTGTCCGTCACGATCCCCAGCCTGATCACCGCCGCTGGCGCCGGAGGACCCCGCGCGATCGCCGCCGTCTCGGTCACCGGCTACGCCAGCCTGCTCGCCGGTCCCGCCCTCATCGGCGCCCTCGCCACCCTCACCTCCCTGCCTCTCGCACTGCTGCTGCCCGCAGTCCTCGCAGCCGCTGTTGCCGCTCTGTCCCGTAAAGCCCTGGAGAACCCTGCCTCTTGACCAGCCCCACCGCTTCCCCGGCCGCCGTGGACGCCCTGATCATCGACTACAACGGCGTCCTGGGAAGACAGCCGACCACCCCTATGTGGACCCGCCTCGCCGGCATCGCCGATTGGCCCGACCGGCACCTCGACGCCTTCCAGAGCGCCTTCTGGGCTCCGCGTGAGGCATACGACGCGGGAGAACTCAGCGATCTCGCGTACTGGGCGCAGGTTCTGGGCCACCATCCCGGACCGCGGCTGCTGCGCGAACTGCGCGCCGCCGACACCGCGATGTGGATGCACACCGACGACCATGTCCTCGACATCCTGCGCCGCGCCCGCGCGCGGGGGCTGCCCATGACGCTGCTCTCCAACGCCCCGCACTGCCTGAGTGACGCGCTCGATGCCACCGACTGGCGGTGCGAGCTGATGACCGACGCCCTGTATTCGGCGCGCCTCGGCGTGTGCAAGCCCCACCCGGCCGCCTACGAGCATGCCCTGACGGCCAGTGGCATTGCTGACCCGGGGCGCGTGCTGTTCGTCGACGATCGCGCGGACAACTGTGACGCCGCCTCCCGCCTGGGCCTGCGCACGTTGCATTACACCGGTCGGGCCGCCGACCTCGAAGCAGCACTGCTGCCCGCCGGCTGACCCACTCCGACCTCACCCCCTCAGGAATCTGTGCCGCTCCACGACGACACCATCGACGGGGACGTCTACGTCTCCCCGCGCTATCTCGCCCTCACCACCGCGATCGGAGACCCCGGCCTCGACCCGCTGCGCAACCTCGGCTGGGAACTTCACCACGACGACATCGGAAACGCCTATCTGAACGCGCCGGACGGTAAAGTCCGCCTCGGCTACCTCCCCGAAGGCGAAGACGACGGCCTCTGGCGCATCAACGCCTACAAGGACCCGTTCGGCCCGCCGATCTGGGGCACGTGCTTCAACGACTCCTGTCCGACGGAGTTCGTGACCGCATTCACTACATGCCTCGCCGAGGCATACGTGCAGGGGCTGGACAGCTACCTCGCCAGGCCGGTTTCCGGCAGCAAGGACCACGACCCCTTCCTGGCGATTGCTCCGCTGATCAACCGTGGCTGGCGGATCGACCGCCCCCGCTGGGGCGTTTTCGCCGTCCAGTCACCCGACCAGCTCGCCCACCTGGAGTGGACCACCGGCTCCCTCGACCCGGAAGCCGAGCTGACCACCCGCGACGCCCGCTGGCATCTGTGGGCCGGCACCTCCGTCGACCATCCCTACTGGTACGCCACCGCCAGCACCGACACCCCAGTCGCCCTGCTCAAGGCTGTTACCGAAAGTCTTTCCGACCCTGCACCCCTGCTGCGCTGGCGTGATGACACCTACAGCTACGTCCAGCAAAGGGCCCAGCTCACTCCCGTCGTCCCGCCGCGAGCGGCGACGCCGACCCCGCTGGACGTTCAGCGGACCGCCTCCCGCCGCCCGGCGCTCACCACCTCCAGCGTCCCGCGCTGGAGCACCACCAGCCGCCCCGCCCTGCCCGGATCGCGCCGCTGATCCCGTCGGAGACCTAAATGGCCCTGCACGCCCGTAAGTTCTTCGTGGAACTCAAGCTCCCTTTCACCGACAGTGCGGTCATCGGCGACGTCTACTACGCCATCCCTATGCCCGGAGGTCCCCTGCGGCTGCGGATCGACTTCAGCCCCACCATCTACGCTGGCGGGTACGACGGCCTGCGGATCGCCGCCATCCACCAGGATCGAGGCGAACTCGACGCGACGATCCTGTGGTTCACGGAGTACAAGACGTTCGACCACCGCGACTCGACGCAAGGCCGTAACCCGCACAACTCCGGATACGGAACCTTCAGGGAGTTCCGGGACAGACCCGACTGGGTGCCATGGAACGGCGCCCACACCAATGCACTGCGTGATGCGATCGAGCAGTACACCTGCGTCTGGTTCCCCGGCGCATGGAAGGCGTCCTCCCCGCGTCGTGCGGTCGGCCGCACGACACAGAACGCGCCGGCCCGGCCGTCCACCCGCGGTCCGAGCCGCACCCATTGATCACCACAGCACCAGCCCATCGCAGGAAGCAACCTTGCCCGACGCCTTCGACAGCCTCGAACCCGACCAGACAGTGACGGTCTTGCCCCCGTCACCTCGCGGGTCGCGGCACAGCCAACCTCCGTACCATCTGGCCCTTTCCCTTCGACGGCGACTGGTCGCTGTACCAGCACACAGAAGGCGGATCGGCCGTCGCAAGCAGCCCCTGCCTGCGTCTACGCACCGGCTACGTGCCCGACCCCGACCGGCCCGGCCACATGCAGTGGATCACTGCCGCACACCACAACCCATTCGGCCCGGCCACCTGGCAGATCACCTGCGACGCCATCACCCCGGTCGAACTGCTACGGGACACCCACGCCGAACTCCTCGACCTCTACCTCGAAGGCCGCCACAGCACCCAAGACCACCTGTTCGACGACCAGACGCCACCGCGGCAGGCGGATGCCCCGCTGCTCGCCCGTGGCTGGGGCCACGTGGTCAAGACCGACGGCACTCAGCACTTCCTCGCCCCGGACATCCTCGGCGGGGTTCGGCACAAGTACGCCGAGCCACGCCTCAACACCCCCGCCGAGCCTGCCTGGACAGCCTGGGCAGGGTACGCCGACGACCCCCACTGGCGCGTGCGGTTCTCCCGCGCAACCCCCACCACACTCGTCGCGGCCTTCACCGCCTCCCTGCTCTCCACCGAGCCGGTACAGCGCGCGGTGAAGGACGTACCGCTGCGCACCCGCGACCGCGTCCACATCGCGTCGACGACCACAACCGCCAAGCAGAAGACCCCCTCGACGCCCATGCCTCACCCGCCCGCGAAGCCCGCCCCGAGAAGAACCCGCTGACCAGCCCCTCCTCCACGGAGCCACCATGACCCCGCCTGTCTGGCCCTTCTCGAACCGACGACCGCTGTCGCACCCCACCGCGGCAGACAAGTCGGCCGTCCCGCCAGGGCCGAACGGCTTCTAGCTCACCGATCCGCTCTTTCGCGACCAGCTGCACAGAGCGACCCTGACCATGCTCGACCTCGTCGAGGACGCCATGAACGACGACATCCCGCTCACTGACGTCCTCAACGACGCGCGCGACCACGCCGAAGACATGCTCGACGTCCCCAGCGCCTACGGCATCCTCGGCGAAGCCGAAGCCGCGGCCCAGATCGTCTAGGCCGCGGGCCTGAACGCCGGATCTCCCTTCGGCCTCGCCACCGCCCAGGGCCTGGCCACCGTCGAACAGCTTCCCGTCGAGCAGCAACAGCAGCTCGTACGCGCCGCCGCCCGGCGGTACGCGATCACCGCACCCTCCCGGCCGCCGTCAGGACCAGCCGCTCCGCCGCCCAGCCCGGCACCAGGCCGCTCCCGCTGACCCGGCGCCGCCACCCACCCCTACACCTACGAGCATCCGCGCCCGTTGAATCCAGGAGAGTCTCTTCTTGCGCATCCGTTCCATCCGCCGCCTCTCAGCAGCCGCCGCTGTCGCCGCCACGGTGACCGGCAGCCTTGCCTGGGCGCCGACCGCCTCCGCCCAGAGCCCCGACCCGACCCCTTCCACCACGGCGACTCCACATGCCGCAGCAGACGGGGAGACCGGTGGAGTCGCCATCCTGAAGAAGGACCCAGCCGGCGACGTCATCGCCGGGGCGGCCTTCACCCTGCTCGACTCCGAGGGCAACGAGGCCGCCAGCGGCAAGACCAATGCCGACGGAAAACTGATCTTCGAGGGCCTCACCCCGGGCGTGTACCGCCTCAAGGAGATCTCCAGCGGCAGCAGCCTGCTCGACACGGTCGACGACCAGGACGTCATCGTCACACCCGGAACCGACGCGCCGCTCACGGTCATCGACCCCTTCAAGGCCGCCTCGGTCCTGCTCAAGGCCAAGGACGACAAGACCGGCAAGCTGCTGGCCGGATCCACGGTCAACATCGGCAGCGGCGACACGACCATCCTGACGCTGACCACAGGCTCCGACGGCACGGCCAGCGGCAAGCTGCCCATCAGCTCCCGCACCGGCAGCGACTTCTGGGTCAAGCAGGTGAAGGCGCCCGCCGGCTACGAGATCTACAAGCCCTCGAAGACGTTCAGAGCCAAGCCGGGCGACCCCGTCACCGTGACCGTCACCAACACCAAGACCACCACCGCCCCGCCCACGGAGAAGCCGACCCACAAGCCCACCGACACGCCGACCGACCGTCCTACCCTGGACAAGCCGGGTAAGGACGAGGACACCGCGACACCGTCCGCCTCGGCATCGGGCGCCCCCGCCACCGAAGAGACCACGTCGAGCAGCGCGGCACCCATCCCCAAGGGCGCGCTCGCACACACCGGCGCCGACGCCACCCCGTGGCTGATCGGCGGCGCCGCAGCGCTGATCGCCGCGGGCGGAGGCGCCCTCATCGTCGCCCGCCGACGGCGCACGGACGACTCCACCGACAACAGCTCCGCCGAGAAGTAACCCCAACTGCCCGACCGCGCATAGCCCCCGGAATCCGCCGAGGATTCCGGGGGCTATGTCGTCGGTAGTTGCAGGCACAGACGGGTGAGACGCCCATGTGCAGGTTGGCCGTCGGGTCGATCTACCGGCTTCGGAAGATCACCGCCAGCAGTCGCTCCGCCCGCACCCTGATCTCTGGTTCGGGGTGTGACAGGGCTACGGCGCACAGCACCGTCAGCAAGGCAAGAAACGGACTGGAGAGGGTCGCGAACTGCGTGTCGAGGTCCATGCGGAGACAGTACAAGATGTGATCGTATGCACTAATTTACCCATTGAGGGGGTTATGGGTAAGTTATACGGGTCAACATCAAGAGGCGTGCTGGTCAGGTGTGTTGAGACACTCCGACTGTCGGTGACGCCTCTCCGGGGCCACCCCTCTTCAACCGTGACGGACTTCACTCGAAAGTTGAAGGGTGGGTCGGCCCCTGCTGCTCTCGCGGCGAGGCGCGCACTGTGAAGTGCGGAGCGCCTCTTCCCGGGGCGCGTCGCGCTGCGATGCGACCGCCCAACATGTCACGCAACCAAGGACGTTCACCGTCAGGGGTGGATTCGCTGTCTCATTCGGGCCGCAGGGCGCCGAACACCAGCGCGAGGGCGTAGGGGTACGGCACACTGCCACCGAACCAGCGTTCTCGCACCCAGAGGAGTCGTTCCGGTGGCCGAGTCGATCGTCGTGCCCGACCAGTGGAGTGGGAGCTGCCAGTGCGGCGACACCGCTTACGAGGCGTCCGGCATCCCAGATGACCCCCACCTGTGCTTCCCTGATGATTGAGTGAGTTCAAGGGACTCACAGGGGTGGCAGATGGACGAGTGGTGGCTGGCGTTCGTGCCGGATCCGGAGCGGTGGGGACCGCTACCGGAGGCACGGCGATGCTCCGGGGCTCCTCGCCCCCCTACTACGGGCCACCCATATCAGCGGCCGGGCCCACTGGGCAAGACAGGGTTTTGACGGCTACAGCCGGCCGAGGCTGGGCGGGAACGCCGTGAAATCAACCCGCTCGCTCACATCGCCTGCCGTGAACGTCGGCAGCTGGACAGGCGAGTAGAGGGTTCCGCCTGTAGGCGAGCCGTCCGAGTTTGTGTCCTGGGGCGGTGGCGGCCAACTCGGCATGGCTGCGGTAGCCGTGAGCGGCTTCTCTGTGTAGTAGATATACGGGCCTTCCGTATCTCCAGACTTCTCAAATGTGATGGCAGGGCTCTCGATCCAGGTCTCGGTGACGCCGTTGGGCGCCAGCCGCACGGTGCTCGCCGACGTCACATCGATGTCCGGAAGACTCATGGTGATCTTGCCGAACAGCGGGTGAGCTGCCTCGATCCTGAAGTCGAGGGTTTGAAGCCGCACGAAGTCGGTACCGCCTGCCAGCACTTTGACCTGACGGCTGCCGATGAAGTTGAGCCTCTGCTCACCAGGCTGGAGGTTACTCGTCATGACGGCGCCGAAGACGATGACCGACAGACTGACAGTCTGTCCGAGAGCGGGGAGGCGGTCGGCTGCCCGCGAGGAGCCCGCAACGGCCGGGACCAGAACGCCACCTGCGGTGATAGCGAGCGTGCCCTTCAGGAACCGTCGGCGCGGGATGCCGGACTGATCACTTGATGCATCCATGGCCGCATACTCGCCCCTGCCTGCGCTGGCGGGCGGGAAGTTCGCTCCTCCGCCACCCAAACGGATGATCAACCTTGCCCGTCACTCGCCCGCCCACCGTGAGCACTGCCGGCCGATCACGTGCACTGTCCGAGCAAATCCGGGTGACCATGAGCACTGACTCAGCGACCGCCCTGGCTCGCGCCCGCGAGACGGAGGCCGCCTGCGGCTGGCGTCACCCGGTGATCACCGGATGGCGGCTGCACGTGCTCTCGGGTCTGGACGCGCTGTCGGCTCAACGTCGGCCGCCCCGCAGAAGAATCGGCTATGCCGACGGTCGCGTGCGCAGGCAGTAACGGGACTTTCACGAGTCGGCGGCAGTCTGCGGATTCTTTTGGTAGGCGTCCATGAGCCAGGTGGGGTTGCTGTAGAGCGCGGCGGAGGTGGTGCCGCCCACTTCGAAGCGCTGGTTGTCCGTGTACCAATGTTGGGTGCTTCCCAGGTAGCGGCGCAGTCCTTCGATGTACTGCTCAGCCCGGTTGCGTTCGTCTTTGGTGAGGTGCAGCGCGTCCCACAGAGGCGGGAGCGCGTCTTGCAGTTGGAGAAACTGTTCGTAGCGCTCGGGTACCCAGGCGCGCAGTGTCTGGATGGCTGCCTGGCGAGTGCAGCCTTGTTCGTGTTGCAGGACGACGACGAGGTTGTGGACGTCGTCGCGGCCGTCTTCGACTTCGAGGCTGTTGATGTCGTTGACGCAGATGATGACTTCGATGCACAGCTGTTCCATGGCCTGGATGTGGGGGCTGTACAGGACGCATTCGGGGGTCTCGAAGCGTTCGCCGCGCTCGATGAGCATGAATCCGACCGGGGCGGCGATCCCCGGCCGGCGGATCCGCAGGAGCGTGTCGACGCTGGGCACGATGCCGGCGCTGCGGTGGAGGGTCTCGTAGAGGTAGTGGCGGAAGAAGTTCCGCCACGGGATCATGGCCCGGCGGTACCAGGAGGAGGGCATTGCCTGGGCGGTGCGGTCCATGATGTCGGTCCAGGCCGTGCCGTAGCGGGGGTTGGGGGGTGCAGGGGTGCCGGGCGGCCGGTAGGTGGAGGCGATCAGGTCTTCGCAGACTGCGCGGGCGATTTGGGGCTCTTGTCCCAGTGGCCCGTCGAACTGGTCGTCGAGCACGATGAGCCAGGTGGCCGCCGCGATCACGAGGTCGAAGTCCTCGCCTGTGGGGTCGGGATGGAGCACACCCATGATTTCCGCGAGCTTCATCGACAGGTAGGCGGCGGCGGCCCGGTCGCTGTCATGGACCAGGCCGTGGGATCGGGCCCAGGTCAGGTTCCGGCTGCGAGCGGGGTCGAGTTCGGGGTTGGCTCGGTTGGGGAGGCGGGGGTCTGAGAAGTCGATGTCGTACGGCATGTCAAATCCTCCTTGCTGGAGCGGACAGTGATCCGGGGCGATCGGGACCGGGCGGGCGAGGTGCTGTTGATGCCGCGCCGAGGTATCTGCGTGGCGCACCGTCGGGACGCGGTGCGTCTACAGCCCAGTTCGGCGCGTGCGGCCGGAGAACCAGCGCAGGGCATCAGTGAAGGCGACTTGGTCGAAGTCAGGCCACGGCGTGGGGCAGAAGTAGAACTCGGCGTGGGCCGTCTGCCAGGGCATGAAGCCGGAGAGGCGTTGCTCGCCGGAGGTACGGATCACGAGGTCGATGTCGGGCTGGCCGGAAGTGGACAGGTAGCGGGCCAGTGTCGCCTCGTCGATGGGATCGGTGAGGGTCTCCGGGGAGCGGTCGTTGAGCAGACCTTGGATGGCGGCGACGATGTCGGCTCGTCCGTCGTAGGCGATGGCGACGTTTAGGGTTCCCCCGGTTGCGCCGGCCGTGTGCTGGGCCAGGGCGTTGAGCCGGACGGCCTGGGGGGCGGGAAGGAGGTCGAGGGCACCTATGGGACGGATGCGCCACTTGGTGGTGGCGGCTATTTCGTCCAGTCCGGTGGTGACGGCATCCAGGATCGGGGTGATGGTCTGCGGGGGGCGCCCGAGGTTGCCCCGGGACAGCGCCCAGACGGTGACCACCGGGATGCCTGCGCCTTCGCACCAGCTGAGGAGGTCACGCACTCGGAGAGCTCCTTGGCGGTAGGCCCGGTCCAGTGGCAGCTGGTGTTGTTGGGCCCAGCGTCGGTTGCCGTCGAGGATCACTCCGATATGGCCGGGGACGGTGTCGTCTGGAGGGCGCGGCTGGGGCTGGGGCCGCTGCGTGACCGGAGTGTGCATCGGGCACTGTCGCGCGGACGCGCTTGCGGGGACCTGCTCGCGCACTTCGCGGTGGCTCAGCACGTGCCCGCTGGAGAGCCGCCACCCTCTTTGAGGGCAGCAAGCAGCTCGTCGAGTGTCTGGTCGGCCATGGTGACTCCCGGTCGGCAACGGTGAGATCGTTTGTGAAGGCAGCATCCCAGCAGCGCGTACACACTGACAGTTACTAATCAGCCACGACTGGTGACGGCGCCTTGTCTGGTTCTACCGCTTACCTCTTGCTCCCTACAGAGCGGTTGGTCAAACCAGCTGGAGCGGGTGGTTCTGTCACCTCACCCGCGTAACCGGCAGCTCGACTGAGTGAGGGGTGCCCGGCCGTCGCGCCGGCAGGCCCCTCACCGTGTCAACGGTGCAGGTGCCCATGCTTGACGCCGGCCACGAGGACGCCCAGCCGTTCGCGGAGAACAACGCTGGCCCCGGTGGACCCGCCTTTCTGTCGCGGACCGGCACGACGGCGTAGCCGCAGGCGATCTCCCCGCAGCCGTCGTTGGTGCCGCCGCTGTAGCTGGACTTGTACCACCCGGTGTCTGCCAGGTCGGCCCAACATGCGCCGACAGCGCCCGAAACATGCTTCCGGCCCCTCGACGTGGTGCGTGGTGTCGAAGGGGCCGGGTGCGTAGTAGCGGGGACAGGATTTGAACCTGCGGCGTATTGACTGAACTAAGGTGCGCACCTGTTGCGGTGGTGGCGGTTCCTTCTCTGCACCAAGTCAAGTGGCGTGATCGTCGGGCCTCGACCGGTTCTGGGGTGAAAGCCAGTCGTCTGTGTCGCGGTGGCGGCCGAGTCCGACTGCGGAGAACTCGTCGATGTGATTGCCCTTGGCAGCGCCGAGTCGCCGCAGCGCCTGAGAGATCGGAGTGCCGCTCGTCGGCGACGGCTCCCCTTCGGTCAAGCACAATGGGCCAAGGACTACCTTCCGGGCATCCCAGACCTGCGCGGTCTGAGTCCCTGCCCCGCCGAAGTACTCGGCCTCGATGTAGGCCACCGGTCCTGTCTCCGAGCACGCGGTCAGCAGACGATCAAAGCCTGCTGGCGCCTTCCAGAACCCGTCGAGTTCGGGTGCTCCGGCGACCGTGACCGCATCAAACAGTGCGTCGGCCATCGGCAAGAGCCAGAGGTGTTGACCGAGAGGAACGATGCACGCCTCTGTGATGGAGCCGGCCAACTCGCGGAGCACGGATTCGGTGGCGATGACCGCCCGCAGGCAATACATCCGCTCATTCTCGCCTGGCCGCTGATCGCTGCGAGATGCCGGGTATGCCGAGGTCGACCGGTGCGACCCTGGCGAGTCGATGCGCAGGTCGGGCTGGCTGGGGGCGCGAGTTGTTCGATGGTCGCCCAGAAGTTGCTGGCCAGGTGACGGGAGCGGACCGGCCGCTACCAGCCGACGGTTCCCAAGCGGATCCCCCGACGCATCCCGGACGACAAGTACTGATGGCGATTCTTGAAAACGGCTCTGAGCGCAGTTCCGTGAATCCCCAGGTCAGCGGCAGGAATGCGGGATCGTTTCGGCAACGTACTTCCTGCCGTGGCGAGCAAGACGATTGAGGATGTGCTGCTTCCCGGGATCGATGTGCGGGTGGAGAACGTGCGTAACTCCTCCGGCATCCTGGTGGTGGAGGCAGTGTCGACGGCCCGTCCTGGCCGGTGCCCGAACTGCCGTAAACAGGCCCGCCGCGTACACAGCACGTATCAACGCACTCTGGACGAACGGCCGTTGGGCTCGCGCCGGGTCATCATCCGGCTGCAGGTTCGCCGGTACTTCTGCGACCGCAGGAGCTGCTCCCGCAGGACCTTCGTCGAGCAGGTACCGCGGCTGTCCGCGCGCTACCGCCGTTCCAGTACCGGGCTTGCGGGCTGGCTGCGGTCGATCGCGATCGAGCTCGGCGGCCGTCCCGCCGCACGGCTGTGCCGTCGGCTGCGGCTGACCGCGGGCCGGACGCGGGTGCTCAGGCTGCTGACCGCACCGGCGGTGCCGGACTGTGCCCCGCGGGTGCTGGGGGTGGACGAGTTCGCCTTCCGCAAGGGCTGCACCTACGGCACCGTATTGGTCGACGTCGAGGCCGGCCACGTCGTGGACGTGCTGCCCGACCGCACCTCCGAGACGTTCGCGGCCTGGCTCACCGAGCATCCCGGCGCGGAGATCATCTGCCGGGACCGGGCGACCGCCTACACCAAGGCGGTCAGGGAAGCCGCCCCCGATGCTCTCGAAGTCGCCGATCGTTGGCATTTGCTTCAGAACCTGTCCGCAGCGGTGGAGAAGACCTGTCACCAGCATCGTGACTGCCTGCGTAAACGTGCCGAGGAGGAGACGGTGACCGAAGTGCCCGAAGTGGAGCCGATGCTGTTACCTCCCGCGGAGGCGCCCCGCACTCAGATCATCGAGCGCACCCGTCACCGCTACGAGGACATCCACCGCCTGCTGGAGAAACGCTGGACGATCAGCGCGATCGCTCGCCGGCTGAACCTCGACCGCAAGACCGTCCGCCGCTTCCGCGACACCGACCTCGACCAGTTGCTCGCCTCGGCCCGCGACCGCCGCCCCAACGGCGTCCTGGAGCCGTTCAAGACACCTCAGGCGGTTAACACGTCAAGTAGCGACCGCGAGTTCGGTGGGGAAGGCCGTGTTCTCATCGAACAGCGTGTGCTTCTGCAGGCAGTGATAGAGCTGGCCGATCATGCGGTTGAACAGATTGCGCTGGGCGGCGGCATGCCAGTCTCCGTGGTCGTCGCGCCGCCTGCGGTAGTGGGCCTTGGCGCCGGGTGATGCGGTGATCGCCGAGAAGGCCCACAGGTAGCCGGCGTGGTTGAGGCGGTCGTTCTTCACCCACCGGCGGGTAATGGACGACTTTTTGCCGGAGGCGCGGGTGACGGGCGAGGAGCCGGCGTATGCCTTCAGCCCGCGGGCGTTGGCGAACCTACTGCGGTCGTCTCCGATCTCGGCGAGCACCCGGGCGCCGAGCTGGATGCCGAGGCCAGGAAAGCTGAGGATCACGTTAGGGTCCGGGTGCTGAGGGAAAACCTCCTCGACCGCCTCGGCGAGGTCGTCGGCTGCGGTGCAGGCAGCCTCCAGCTGGACCAGCAGGGCCAGCATCTGCTTGCCGAGCGCGTCCTCGACCAGCGGCGGCTGGTGGGCCCACTCGGCCCGGAACACCTCGCGGAGCCGCTCGGCCTCCGCTTCGATGCCGCGCTTGCGGCCGGCGCGTTTGAGTGCGGCCTGGATCTGCGTACGGGTCAGCCGGGCGGCGCTGGTCGGGGTGGGGGCGGTCCTGAGGAGTTCGCGAGCCTCGGGCCGGCACAGGCCGTTGGTCCACTTGGCGAAGGCGTCCAGGGCGGCCGGGTAGTACTCACGGAGCAGGGAGCGGAGCTGGTTGGCGCACTGTTGCTTGTTCCATGTCGCGTCCTGCTGGGCGCGGGCGAGGACGGTGACGGCCTGGGCCAGGTCGCTGTCCTGGGGCAGGGGGCCGGTGGGCGTGCATGTCGGTGCGGAGGACGTTGGCCAGCACCAGCGCGTCTCCGGGGTCCGACTTCTTGCGGCTCACGCTGTGGCGGTCGCGGTAGCGTGCGGCGGCCATCGGATTGATCGCGAAGACCTGCCGCTCGCCGGTCCGCAGCACGGTGACGAGCAGGCCGCGGGAGGTCTCGACCGCGACCGGGATCGGGTGGTCCTCGGTGTCGCCGTACTCGGCGAGCAGGTCCAGCAGGATTCGGTAGCCGGCCGCATCATCGGTGATGTGCCGCTTGGCCAGCAGCTGGCCGGAGTCGTCGACGAGGGCGACGTCGTGGGTGCGTTCGGCCCAGTCGATTCCGCAGTAGATCAAGTTGCTCCTTCCCTGAGCATTGACTGTTTGCGCTGGTCACGAGCGCATGCGGGCCACGCAGCGACCTAATTCAAGGACTCGACCCCATGGCCGGTCCGCCACCTCAGCAGCCGTTCGTGGCACCAGCTCACCCCACGGGCCTCGGTCTAAACAGGAGCTTCGGGCCTCGGGCTTAACGAGAGGTCACCGCACGGCGGGCTCGTACCACCAACTGCAACGAGGAGGCACAACGTGTGGTGGTGGCGGTCGCGAGGACGCCGAGCGTCGCCGATCTTGAACTAGGCATCAGTGCCCGGCATACCTTGGGCATCCGCTCGACGCCCTCAAGACCGCCACCACGAGCGTGAGCGGCCGACCGCACGGTCTAACCAGAGGCCTCGCGAGCCCAGCTCCGAGAAGGCGTGACGGCCCTCACCACTCGAACACCCCGGGAACCACACCCTGCCGTCCCTGGGGCTGTTACCAACGAAATAGGCATACCTCAACGCCCGTTTCACCGAGGCGCAGGGCCAGGTCAGCGGCACCCGGCTGTTCCTGGAGATCCAGGCGCGCGGCTACCGGGGCAGCCGCCAAGTCGTCCGCAAACACCTCGCCGCCGTGCGGGCGGGCACCGCCGAACCGGTCCGGGCCGACATCCCGAGCCCCCGCAAGATCACCTCCTGGATCATGCGGCCCCGCGAGACCCTCACCGACAGTCAGAACGAGCGCCTCCTTCAGGTCCGGCTCGCCTGCCCGGACATCACCCGGGCCTGCGACCTCGCCCGCGCCTTCGCTGACCTGGTCCGCCACCAGCGCGGATACCTCCTGCTGGAGTGGATCCACCAGGCCGAACAGGACGCACCGAAGCCAATGAAGGGCTTCGCCGGCTTCCTTCGCCAGGACCTCGACGCCGTCACCGCCGGACTCACGCTGCCGTGGAGTTCCGGTGCTGTCGAAGGGAACGTGAACCGGGTCAAAACACTCAAGAGAGCAATGTATGGCCGGGCCTCGTTCGAACTCCTGCGAACCCGCATCCTCACCCGGCCATGAACTGCACCATGGAAACCGCCTCCTCAGCCGCCACCATGCCGGGTACGTTCGTCTCGTGTGTTACTACGCCGAGAAGCCCTACAAGCTGCATTACGTGTGCGTGCCCTGCCGCGTCGCGTTCAAGCGGCACCCAGGGACCGGCGGACACCGATGCCCCCGATGCGCCGAGCCAATGCTCTGTGCTGGCCATGACTTTGCGGCACCGCGGCGCCGAGACACCAAAGCGTGGACCGTCGTGGCTGCGGTGCTGGACGCCGGACTGCGTTACGAGGGCCGCGAACCCTGCGGCTGCGGCAAGGAACCCAAGTTCCGCCCCCGTACCCGAGCCCAGTTGCGAGCACGTCGAATCGCAGCAGCACGAATCGGGACTCCTCTCGCCGACATGCTCGGACGCGAAGATCCGCAGACGCCCGCATGACCTGACACACCGCTACACACCCTGCACACGACCAGAAGCCGCACCCGCCAGATCATTCACGGAACTGCGGACAGAGCCTTGAAAACGACCAGGGCTGCTCCGCCCCTCACTTGATGAAGCCCTCAAGTGACTGGGGAAGTTCGGTGAACGCCTAGCTCGTGGTGAGCCGGGGCCGCCGGCTCGATCAGTCTCCAGGTCACCCCGGCGCGTCAAGGGCCCCTTCGGCGTCGTCGCTCACAGGATGCGCTAGGCGTACTTGGGACCGGCCGCGGCGCCCCTGCTGCTGGCTGGCGGCGGCCTCTCCCTATGTGACGCCCGATCGCAGGCCAGTGCGAAGGGCAGTGGTGGCCAGGGTGGTTGGGCCGTCTGTTCGGGGCGGGGGGACGAGGTCGTGCTCCGTGCGATGACGCGGATGACGTGTGCGGCTGTCACCTCTGGCGGTTGACGACGGTCTCGGCGAGTTCGGCCAGTCGTTCGGTGTACGGCAGCCCGTGGAGAGTCGCGCGCGCATCGTCTGCGTACGATCGTGCTCGCCGGGCCGCCTCGGCCGCCGCACCGGTGCGTGTCACCACGTCGCATACGGCCTGGTGCGCGCTGGCGGGATCGATGCTTTCGTCTCGGAAGATGGTGTCGAGCCGCTTTCGGTCTGCGGCGTCTGCCAGCTCGTAGGCGAGCAGGACCGGGAGTGAGGGTTGCCGGTTGGCGACGTCGCTGACCGCCGCTTTGCCGGAGACATGGTCGGGGCTGGTGTAGGGGAGCAGGTCGTCGCGGATCTGGAACGCTGTACCGAGGTGTTCGCCGTACTGTCGCAGGGCCAGGGTCTGGGGCTGTGTCGCGCCGCTGAGGATGGCTCCTGCTTCGCAGGCCGCGCTGATGAGTGCGGCGGTCTTGCCGCGGATGACGTCCATCACCGTCGCAACTGAGCAGGTCAGATCTTCCCGGATCTCGGTCTCGCGCATCATGGCCTGCGTCATGCGGCGCATCGCATCGACGACCGCCCGGGTGGCCGGCAGGACGCGCTGCGCGAGTCCGCCGCTGAGCATGGCGGCGTGGCCCGCCATGGAGAGGCCGTCTCCCGCCAGCAGTGCCTCGGCGATGCCGAAGTGTTCGGCGGTAGAGGCACGTCCGCGGCGGACCGGGTCCTGGTCGACGATGTCGTCGTGTACCAGGCTCGCGACGTGCAGGCACTCGATACCGGCGGCGAACGCGAGCACTGGTTGTACCGCGCCGTTCACGGCTCTTGCCGCTTCCACGCACAGGATCGGCCGCAACAGCTTGCCCGAGGGGAACAGGGCGTCCAGGCAGACCAGTTCCATCAGGTCATCGCCTTTACCGACCCATCGCCGCAGTTCTGACTCGACGAGGTGGACCACTTCATCACTGGGCCCGCCGACGGCGCTTGCGTCGGGCACGACGTTCGGCATGAGACACCTTCCGGTGGTCAGAGAGACAGGGCGCATCGCCACACGGGTTTCCACACAGCCGTAATGTCGGCGAGGCGTGGCTTGACCGGCCGCCGCAGCACGTTGGCGCCGGCGGCGATGACCTGGTCGAGCAGCATGGAGCCGTATTCGATCGCCGCAGGCCATAGCGGACTTTGAAACGCGTGCTGCAGCTCTGTGCCCAGGCTGGGAAGACGGCGCTGGATGCGCTCGGCCTCGAAGGAGACGAGCTCTGCGATGGCGGGTGTCCACCGGCGGGCCATGATCTCCTCGACGGTGACGCCGAACCGGTCGAGATCCTCCAGCGGCAGATAGAGCCGGCTGTCAGCCAGATCATCGGCGAGATCGCAGAGCATGTCGACCAGTTGGGCCAGCGCACCCAGTTCCCGCAGTTGCGGCTCCGCGCTGCGGGCCTGCTCGCAGGACCCCGCCAGCATGCCCAGGCCGACGGTAGGGCCGCCGGTCATCTCCGCTGCCCACTGCTCCAGTTCCTCGTACGTCGTGAACGTGGTGAAGGCGGCGTCTTGGCGCATCGCGGTGAACGTGCCTTCGAGCAGTGGCCACAGCTCCTCGAAAGTGGCCATGGTGTGCGCGGTGGCGTGCAGGATCGGGTCGCGGTCACCCCCTGCCGCGCAAGCTGCCCGGGCAGCTGCCACATATTCGTCCAGACGGCGGACCCGGCCGTGGACAGGCCCGGTGTCCGCGTGATCGTCAGCTGTGAAAGCCAAGGCGATGACTGCTGCCGCGTACGGCCGTACCTGTGCGGGGAACGATCTGATCGCCCACCACCTGGTACGGCCTCCGTCTCGGGTGCCGGCGTCACGCAGGCACACCGCGTAGCACTCGCGCAGGACCGGATCATGGATACCTGCCGCGTCCAGCCATCGCCTTCCCAGCACTCGCCGACCTCTCTCTTTCTGGCATCAATCGGGGACAGCCACGTCAGCGCGCCTTCCGACACACGGCGCGGGGAGCCGCGTCCGGCCGAGGGCGTTGCGGGTACGGCGGTGGAAGGTAAGCAGGGCGCAGAGCGCGGCGCCGAGGAACCACGCGAGCTCGATGGCGAGGCAAGCGGGCAGCGACCCGGTGGAGAAGGCCGCGGCCGTGGCGGTCTGCATGGTGCCGTAGGACGGCAGCAGGCGCACCACAGGACTGTCGGCGCCTGAGCTGGCGAGGGGGTTTTGCAGGGCGACGTCGACGACGCTGACCATCACCATCGCGAACATGCCCTCGACCTCCCGGCGCAGCACGGATCCAAAGACGACGCCCAGGGCGCCGTACGTCATGGCATCGCAGAACAGCGCGGTGGCGAGCAGGAAGGGCTGACGCGGAGTCCAGGCCATGGCGGTCACGGCCGTGGCGTAGGAGGCGACGGTGGCGGAGGCGAGCCCCAGGGAGGTGATCTTGGCGAGTGCGAGGTGAGTGCGGGGGTAGCCGGCCATCGCCAGACGGCGGTCGAAGCGGCCGCCGGTGAAGGTGGCGGCGAACATCATGAACCCGGTGATCAGGGTGACGGCGTTGATGGCGCCGGTGATCTGGGTGAGGTTGTTGCCCGCGGGGGTCAGGAGCTGACCGGTGGCCTGGAGGCGGAACGGGGCGGGCCTGTCGGGCACGGCCGCGTGCACGAGCATGATCCAACAGGGGACGAACAGGACGACCAGGAACATGGCGAACCGGTTCCGGGCATGCTCGATCACGTCATACCGGATGGCCGTGACGAAGAGGACGAGGTGTCTTCTCATGCCGTCACCGCCGTGTTCGGGTGCAGCACCCCAGCGTCCAACCGCCACAGCTCGTCGAGGCGTTCGGCGTCGTAGGCCAGGTGAGAGACCACGAGGACGGAGCGGCCGGCGGCGCGCAGCCGGGCGGCGAGATCCCAGAACCGCTGGTAGGTGTCCCAGTCGAAGCCCTGGTAGGGCTCGTCCAGCAGCAGCACCTCTGGATCGTGCATGAGCGCGAGGGTGAGGTTCAGCTTCTGCCGGGTTCCGCCGCTGAGCAGCCCGGCGCGCTCGTCGGCGTATTCGGCAAACCTCAGAGCCTCCATGATGCCTTCGGCATGCCGGAGGTCGGCAAGGGCGAAGGCGGTCTTGAAGAACTCCAGATGCTGGCGGACGGTGAGGGCGTCGTTGAGGACCGCGTCCTGCGGGCAGTAGCCGAAGCGGCCCCGGTGGTTCACGGTCCCGCGCTGCGGGCGCAGCTCACCGGAGAGAATCTTCAGCAGGCTGGACTTGCCTGCGCCGTTCTCACCCACGATGCCGACCAGCACACCAGCCCGCAGGTCGATGTCGATGCCTCGAAGGACCTCACGACGGCCGTATGCGTGATGCACTCCCCGGACCTCCACCGCGCTCCTCCCCCACAGATGCAGTGCGAGAAGTTCAACGACTCCGCCAGCAGCCAGGACACGGTCCGACTCCGCAGCTCCGTTGACCGTGCGCGAGTCGGGCTGCAACAGGGAATCAAGCCGAGCGCGCATGACGCCACGCCGAGCACGTGGTGGGGAGATCCACCGAGCAGGTGTGGGGTCACCCCCGAGCAGGGGGTGGCCGCTTTCAGGGAGCGTCATCAGTACACCGAGGTCTTCACCGGCCTCCGCTCCGCAGCCCCGTTTGTCCGGGGGCTTCCACAACAACGAAAGGACCGTTGCTCATGACACAAGCGCGGTCGAGCGAATCTGGACACTCACGAGATAACGCGCCTGACCCGCACCGTGCACGAGGCCAGATGGTGAAGCCGATCCGGGCGGGATGTGCTGGAAGAGTCCGGGGAGGTGGCGAGGGCATGCCGCAGAGAGCATGAAGCGTCAGACCTTCACGACACTACGAGTTCAGTAGTGTCAGAGAAGACCTCTGGGTTATGAGCCCAGCGAGCTACCGAGCTGCTCCACCCCGCGTCGGTACGGTGAACTGTACGGCACCGACCCGGTTCGGCCGAATCGGCTTTCACCTGGAGGCAGGGCCAGCACTATGTAAGCGCTGCCGGCTACGGCACCCGCAGCCGACGGGGCATCCACTCGGTCCTCGATGTCGAGACCGCTCTGGCCGCCGCGGACACCGCCGCTCACCTTCGCGACCGCGTCGCTGCCGAGGAGAAGGTCTCCGGCCCGGCCGCCCGCCGGGCCCTGACGGCCGCTGCGACGACGCCGCGGTTCGAGGGCCGCATCGTCCCCAAGACGTTCGCGAAGAAGGCCGCCAAGTTCCTCGCCCGCGACGGCGTCGTGCTCTACGACAACCCTGACTCGTTCCTGATCTGCGCGTTCAAGCACGACAACGCACTCTGCGAACCCGACCCGGGCGAGACCGCGCCGAGGCAGTACGCCTGCCAGCAAGGCTGCGGCAACACCGTCCGCACCGACATGCACGCACGTCAGATGCGGGAAATGGCCGACGAGATCGACCTCAAGGCCAGCCTCGTCCCGGAGAAGCTCGCCAAACGACTGCGGCGCAACGCCGACAACTTCCGCAAGATGGCCGATGCCCATGACGCCACTGCCCAGACCGCCGAGGCCCTGACATGAATCAGGACCACCCCGACGAACGGACCCGCATCCGCGAGGCCATGGACCGGCTCCTCACCGGCCAGGCCACCGCCTCCAACGGAAGCATGACCGCGGCCGCCCTCGCCGCCGAAGCCGGCGTCCACCGCATGGCGGTTCCGTCTGTGCCGCAACGGCCTCCACACGCCGTGGATCCCTCACATCGAGGCAGTGCCAGGCGGCGCTCGGTGCCGAGCCGGGGAGGGTTGAGAACGTCGCGGCCGTCGAGTGCCCCGCCTCTGACGCCTGGCGGACCAGCTCATTGCCAAGAAACCCGCTGCCACCAACGATCAACACCGTCATGGTGGGACACGATAAGGGACTCGCGAACCCACTTGTGGGCGGTCGGCGAGAGCAGCGCGTCCGGCAGGTGGCCGGGAAACCGCGCGGAAACGGTCCGGCCAGCACACAAAGCGATGCGCTGCGGCACCCCGCCCAAGTAACGAACCCAGGTCCCCTCGGCGGCCGGGCAGTTCGTGGACGGCCGGGGAAGTCACGCCAGGTCCATGCCCAGCTCGGTGTCCGGCCGGCAGAAGTTGCACGCCGAAATGGTGGGGTCCGTGAGGGCGGCCCGCGCCTCGTCGGCCCTGATCGGGTGTGGCGCCCCCTCGATCATGGTGCAGTTGGCCAGGTGGATGAAGGCGGGCTCCGGGCCGTTCGGGGTGCGCTTCTGCTGCACGACGTACCCGGTCCTCGCTGGCGGCGGAGCGAACGCCGGCAGCGGTCCTGCGCCCTTCACCTTGCGCCCCGGCCGCTGCTGCTGTGGCGGCCGTTCGGCGTGTCGGAGCGCAGTGACGACGGCCTCCCGCTGGAGCCGAAGGTAAGTGGCGACCGTTTCGTTGTCAGCGATCTCCTTCTCGAGGTGCGCGAGGATGGCCCGGAGCCGGTGGGGGTCGGGCGGCAGCGGCGGGTTAGGAGGAGGTTCGGACACGGCGCTCACCGTGCAGCGCTGCCCAGGCTGCTGACCGCCGGCCCTGCCAGTACGGGTGGAACAGCACCTGCGACGACAGGCGGATCAGTCGTCTGCGCAGCGCGGTCCGAGGGCGCACAGCGAGCTGCCTGTAGACGGCGTGCCACTCCTCCTGTGCTCGGGCGAGGTCGTCGGGAATCGGTCGCATGACCGAATTCAATCATGTGTTCGATTTTCGGGGCGAGTCGTGGAGGGCCGATGTGCCTCGCAGCGATAGCGATAGTTGGCCAGTCGCAGTGCTACCTGGCCACAACGCGTCCTGGTGGAGACGTCGCGATCCAGACAGGTTGATGAGATACCCGTCGCGAGTCCCCGCGCATGGAGTGCGCCAGCTCGTAGAAGTGTCGTGCCTGGGCGGCGGACAGGCGTCGCGCCTCCCACAGCAGCGCCGCGGCATCCATCGCCTCCGGGACCGGAGGCGATGGCACCTGACGCAGACAAGCGCCCGTCAGTGTGGTCGGTTCGCGGGATCCCTAGCAGATTCGGCGTCAGGCCGTCCCGGTTGCGCAGCCATAGATGCCTTTGGATGCTTGAAAGAGAGCGAGTCTTAGCAAGGAGGGCTCACCTCCATGGGACGCTGGGCTGCAATCGCGATCGGCGTGGGACGGGCGCCGGGGCTCCGTCCGCTCAAGGCCGCGTGTCAAGGTGCCAGGGATTTTGCCAAATGGGCACGAGAGCAGGGTTTTGACCCCGTGATTGAGTTTCTTGACGAGGTTGCTCCCGTGACTTTCCATGCGGTGGACAAGGAGGTGAACAAGATAGTCGAGGAGGCTGAAAAATCTAGGAATATTGATCGACTATTTATCTACTTCGCTGGACATGGAAAGGACAACGGAACAGGCGAAGACTGCTGGCTGCTCAGTGGCGTTATGCGAGATGGCCGCGAGGCGATTAATCTCACTGAAACAGCTCAGAGAGCGTGGGACTCGGCTATCCCACACGTCGCCTTCTTTGGCGACGCCTGCCGGGTGCTTACGAGCAAGGTGCGGGGCAAGGGGCTCTCCCTCTTCCCAGACCGGGTCTTTCACGAGAAGGTAGAGGTCGATCAGTTCCACGCCTGCGCCCCCGGAGCTCCTGCCCATGAACTACCACCAGACCTTGACGCTCCAGAGTCGAGCGGATACGGGCTGTACACGAAGTATCTGGTGGCGGCACTGTCTGGAGAGGCGCCTGCGGCCATTGCTCCAACCCCCGGAGCCGCAGCTTCCCACGCAGTCCTCTCCAGAAAGCTACGCGACCATTTGGCAGACGAAGTGCCGTGGCGTGCTGGACTCTCTCGCCTTGTCCAAGAACCGAGGGCTCAAGCGAATTCCCATTGGCCGGACAACGTAATGGCGTGGATTGACAAGCCGACGTCAGGCTCAGCGCGACCGCAGGAAGGTAAATCCGAAGAAGGCGGCGACTCCAGTGGATTGCCGTCGGGTCAGCCGGAGTTCAGAGATGAGGTCGCTGAAAATCTCGCCAGCATTGAAGCTTCCCGCAGCTTGGGGTTGGATACGGGCATTTCTGTTCACGGTGCCCAGATAACGAAGTTTAGATTGATTAGCAATCAGCAGTCCAGCCATGAGCTGCGTGAGCGCAATGCAATACGTGGTCGCCCCAAGAAGGCAGCCCCAATCCTGCTTCAGCTCGATCGAGCATGGCAGGGCCAGAGGATGTGGTCTGCTTCCACAATTCTTCCGGATTATGCTACTCAATTGCGCGTAGGTCGCAACGGTGTAGCGCATATAGCGTGTTTTCGCAAAGGCAACGGTTTCGACAGAGACGTGATGGCCTGGGTGACTGCGCGGTCACGCTGGGGATGGACGATTCACGAACATCCTAAGGTTCTAACCGCTACCGAAGAAAGCCTAAATCCCGTCCTCGTCGTACTGATGGCTCACTCATTGCACCGGTCCGGCCAAACCAGCGAGGTGTCTCGTCTTCTGGAGATTCTGAGAGAACGAAATGTTCCTGTCCCTTTTGATGTTGCCCTCATGGCAGAGAAGATGCGACCTTCAGAACCCGACATAGCCCCTGGATATCCGTGGACAATGCGGGGGTGGTACCTTCTCGGGCAAAGCAAATACGGTAAGGGATTTGCGAGAATGGTCGAACCCTATCTCGCTCCCGCTTTCTGGACGACATTGCTCGATCCGCCGGAAAAGGTTCAGCGTGCGCTTCTGCATGGAGACTGCTGACATGCCGATTCCTTTCTTCTGGAGGATTTGGGATGAGACTGGTATTCGTTCACGGGCGTGGGCAAGGTGAGTCAAGCAGCGAGAAGTTGCGAGACAAATGGCTCGAGGCGCTGGAGGCTGGTTGCAGGTCGGCCGGCGTGAGCCTAGCCGACCCTCTCGATCTCGGAGTGCCCTTCTATGGGCGCGCGCTTGATGAGGCGACCGCAGAAGTACCTGTTAAGGCGATCATCCGGGGCAGCGACGAGGCGCCCGATCCCGTAGAGGAAGAGCTTCTGTTGGAGCTTGCCGCGCGAGCTGAGATCACGGACGAAGAGATCTCCGAGGAGTTGGCCGAGCCCGTGGTGGCTCGCAAGCCAGAGAACTGGAGGTGGGTCCTCGCTGCCGGACGGCTACTGAGCAGGCGCTTCCCATCTTTGGGTGAAGATTTTATTCGCCGTTTTACTGCAGATGTTCATGCGTATCTGCACTGGCCCCATGCCCGTAACCCGGTCAACAAATTGTTCATCGATGAATGCGGCGATGGGCCTACAGTTGTGGTGAGTCATTCATTGGGTACTATTGTGGCCTATTGGGCTCTAGCGGAGCATAAGGCGCCACCGCCTGTTCCATTGTTCGTTACGCTTGGCTCCCCCCTGGGGATTGAAGCGATAAAAAGGAGGTTGCCAAGGCCAGTCGGTAAACCTTCGTGCGTGAAAATTTGGCTCAATGCGGCCGATGTCCGTGACCCGGTTGCCTTGTTCGCTCGCCTAGACCGAGACACTTTCCCGGCGCAAATCGAGAACTTGAGCGACGTTCATAACCCCAAAGACAACCCTCACGCAATCACTGGTTACCTGGCTGATTGCACAGTGGCTGCGCGGATCATGGGTGCTCTCTAGATATCTGTCTCCTGTACGTCGAGCTCTCTGGGGTTCAGCAACCATGCCATCATCGCGCCGAAACTGGGATGCTCCGTTATGCCGCTAGCCTAGTCAGAAGCCGGAACCTCCCACGCTCGGGCCTTTGCGACTCCGCCGCACACCTCGCCCCAACTCTGTGCCGAAGTGGAGTCCGCGGCGGCCGACTATCTCTGAGGAAAATGACCAACCATCGTTGAGCACCGTCCGCTCACCAGCAGCCTTCTCGCAGCCTATGGCCAACTATCGATGCGAGTCACAGCCGACGATTCGACTCATCTGACGCTCACCCTGTCGGTCACCCCGTTGGGAGCATGTGCGTTTCGACGCGGATCGGCGGGAGGCGTGGATGGGCCTTGATGAACTGCAGCAGCAGGCGATGCGAGTCCATGATCTGTACGACCGGCTGAACCGGCATGAACGGGGCCGGGTGTGGACACGGGAGGAGTTCATGCTCGGCTTCGCGGGCGATGTCGGCGATCTGGCCAAACTGGTCATGGCCGAAGAGGGAGCGCGGGACATGCCGGGCGGTCGAGCGGCACTGGAGCACGAACTCGCGGACTGCCTGTGGTCGGTGCTCATCCTGGCCCAGCGCTATGGCGTCGATCTTGAGACCGCCTATCGCCGCACGATGGCGGAACTGGAGACGTCGATCAGCGCCAGGCTCCCCGGTGATGAGAACCCGTCGTGACCGCGGGGCCTCGACTGCCGAAGCGCGATCAAGGACTGGTGAACTGGTGGAGCGGGAACCCATGGATCTTGATGCCTACGTCACCAGGGCCCGGACCGGCCCCTGCTTCATCTGTGCGTACTTGGGCGGACACCCGGACTACCAGCACGAGACGATCTACGAAGACGACGCGCATGTCGCATTCCTGGACCGGTGGCCCACCGTCCCCGGCAAAGTACTCGTCGCCCCGAAGGCACACATCGAGCACGTTGCCCGCGACCTGGACCAGGCCGCGTTCAGCAGCCTGATGCTCGTCGTCCACAGGGTCGCACTCGCCGTGGAGGAGGTCTTCCGCCCAGAGCGGACCTACCTGCTGTCGCTGGGAAGCCAGCAGGGCAACGCACACGTGCACTGGCATATCGCTGGGCTGCCACCCGGCGTCCCGTACGAGGGTCAGCAGTTTCACGCCCTCATGACCGAGAACGGCGTGCTGGCCCCGACCTCCGAGCTGAGCGCGGACACGGCGAACAAGCTGCGCACGTCCATCGCGACCGGCCGGGACCGTCCCTGTGGCCCGCGGCTGGAGTGGGATGGGCTGTGACCGGGATGCGCACCACCTGCCACCGGATGACTCTGGAGGTATGAAGGCCACGTGGTCCGGGATGCTCCAGTTCGCACTGGTCGCCCTGCCGATCAGGCTGTACGCGGCCACGGAGGAGCATCCCGTGCGCCTTCGCGAGATCCATATCGCCGATGGCAGCCGCGTCGAACACCGTCGCTTCTGTAGGGCCGAGAACAGGGAAATCCCCTACGACCAGGTCGGCAGAGGCTTCGAGCTGGCCGATGGCCGTATGGTGCCGCTCACGGAGGAGGACTTGGCCCGCCTGCCTTTGCCCACCAAGCGCTCCGTCGATGTGCTCGGCTTTGTGCCCTTCGAGGACATCGACCCCATCAGCTACGGCCGGCCGTACTATGCGGGGCCTGGACCTGGCGCCGACCGGCCGTATGCCCTGCTCGTCGAGGCCCTCGCCCGCACCGGCTACGTCGCCGTGTGCAAAGTCGCCCTGCGCAGCCGGGAGCGTCTGGCGCTGCTTCGCCCCCGGCATGGCGTGCTCATCTTGCAGACACTTTTGTGGCAGGACGAACTGCGTGAACCGGGAGACCTCGCGCCCTCCACGCCGGTCAGCGACCGGGAGCTGGAACTGGCCGAGGTGCTGATTCGGGAGCTTATCGGTATCGACGTCGGTGAGGTGCACGACGAGTACGCCCACGCCCTTGAACGGCTCGTGGACGCGAAGATCACCGGCGGTCAGCTCGTCGAACCGGCTGAGCCGGCTGTGGCGATCGATCTGATGGCGGCGCTCGAGGAGAGCGTCCGGGCGGCCAAGCGGACACACGGACGTTCGTCTGCCGGGCCTCGGTCATCGTCATAAAGGGACCGGGGCAATCCACTCATGGCAGCGGTCAGTTCGTGTCCCCCGTCAAGGAAGGCAGTCGCCGATGATGAGGTGACCTGCGGCGCCCGGGTTGGCCGCCCAAGGTAGCCGCCTCGGTGTACGGCGGGCCGAGTCCGGCGACCTGAGACGACTTGGCTGGACGGCAAGGACCGGCGCCGACTGGGTCCGATGGCAACGGGCAGTTCGCCGGGGGCAGACAGGAAAGACGGCCGAAGGGGCTGGTACAAACCGCAGGGGCATGTCAACCTAGACGACCTTCCCGGAAAACCCCAGGTCAGAGAGGTGATGCCGTGGCAGCGGATGCCGTACAACCCGGATTCGCCACGACTGTCGAGGCCCTGCGGCTGCGCTCCTGGAGGCTCGGCTCTGGCCAGCCGATGGGCGTGATCGACCAGTTCACGGAGGCCGATTTCCAGCACATCGTCGACGACCGGGCGGATGTTCATATCAGTTCGCGCGATGGCCGTTTCTACCTCGGCTGGTTCCCGAACAGCCGGCCCGGTGGCGACGGCGAGGACTGGGTCAAGGACGAGGGCTGGGTGATCGCTGTGACCGGCACCGCGAATGTCCCCGGCTACCGGATGTCCTTCGGTACCGAAACGCCGGCGGAGATCATCCTGGCAGTCGTGACTCAGATCCTGGGCACCTCCCGGCCGCTGTGACCGACACACCCCACCCGCTCATACGCGACGCGTACCCCGCCCCCGCTCGCGGCGGCCTGTCGCCTGATACCTCTTGGAGAATGTCTTGGACCGCGAAGTGACCGTCGGAGAACTCGTCGACATGCTGTCCGCCTGTGACCGCGACGTGCCCGTCCGCTTGGCCATCAATCCCTTCTTCCCCATGGCTCACCGTCTGGGCGGTGTGCGGGCGGCCGTGGACGAGCGCGGCCGGCCGGTGGTCTACATCGCCGAGTCCAAGGAGGCCGAGCAGTTCGGCCCCCTGCCGCCCGAGGTGGCCGTCGACCTGACCTGGCAGCCGCCGACCGAGGCACCCCCGCGCCGCCGGCGCGGCACGTCCCGTCCTGACGACGGCCAGTGATCCACCCCTGCATACGGAGGCGCCCCTGCACCCGCACCACCCCATCGATCCCTCCCGTCCCGACTCGCCGGACCCGGCGTACTGGGTCACCCCACGCCACCTGGCCGGTGACGACGACGCCCTTGCCGAACGGGTCGCCGAGGCGCTCACGGGCCTCGGCTGGCGCATGTGGCCGACCTCCCGTAGCACCCTGCTGTACGTGAGCCCGGACGAACTGCGCGGCGCCGAGTGGATCCGCGCGTCCTACCCGTTCGAACTCGGCGGCCTGCCCGTGGCCTGGCAGTTGTCCGCCCGCTCCCATGCCGGCTCCGTCATGACGGAGTGGAACGCCTACTTCACCCCCGGCGTCCCGCACGAGGCCCTCACCGATCTCCTCATCGCTCTCGACGTCCGCGAAGCGCCCGATACTGGCTTCGCGGACGCCGAGTGCGTCCTTGCGGCGCTCAGCGCGCACGGCTGGGTGCGGGACATCGACCGCCCGCGGACGACCGCCTCGGATCCGGCCTTTGCCACCAGCTTCTCCCTGGAGACGGTGCCGCCGCTCATCCATGACGCGGACCCGCGCGAGGATCTGCTGGGGTGGCAGGCGTGGGCCGAACCGGTTTTCGGCGCCCCGTACTTGTGGTGTGCCAGCTTCAGCGCGAGCGTCCCCCACGACCTCGTCGCCGCCTTCGCCTCCTCGCTCGCCTCACCCGTCCCGGTCTGGCGCCGCACGATCCCGGCGGAGGCCGAGGGCCGCCTGAACGTCGTCCGCAGTCGCTGAGGCCGCGGACAGTCGCATCCGTGAGAGCCCCCGATCTGGCCATTTACACCAAGACCGAGGGCCGCCTCGCCCGACGTGCACTGCGTTCGGCTCGTGACCATCGAGCGGCCCCGGCCGAAGCGGATGTTCGGCCCCTCACCGAGCCGTCGGCCTCGTAACACGTGGCGGGCGTAAGCGCTGCCCGGTGCTCCAAGCCCTATCGGCTTGGAGCACCGGGCTATCGCCGTACCGGCAGCCACAGCTCTGCCGTCGGCCGCGCCGCTGTGAGGCTGATCTGTTTGGCTGGATGCAAGATCAGACCCCTCTCCTCTGGTACCGGCGGCAGGAAGTCCATCTCGTCCGCCAGGGCTACGATCGTTCGGCATGACAGTCGAGCAGTATGTCGAGCAGTTCCTGCTGTGTGCGCTCGAAGCATCGGAGGGCAGGCTCAGCGAGTTCCTGGACCCTCAAGCGGTCATGGGTCCCGCCCAGCTCGACATGGCTGAGATTGACGGCGTCCTCTCGATGCTGATCGCCCGGCGTTACGTGAGCAGCGAGAGCGAGAGAGCCGACGGTTCCGTACGGCTGATCAAGTTGACGGGCGCCGGTCTGGAGCATGCACGGCACTTGCGCCAGATTTCGCGGTCCAAGGCTGAACGCGCCGGGGGGTCGGCGAGCCTTCAGGAATTCGCTGGAGGCGAGCACTGGTGGTTCGCTGGCACTCAGGTCTCATGGGACGAGGTGCTCGCCGCGGTCTACTTCCTCGAAGCCGAGAACCTTCTCGCGGTGGAGCGCACCACCGCCAGCATCGGTATCCGGCCGACCCCCCTGGGCATCAAGTTCGCCCTCTCCAACATGACCTTGAGGACCTTCATGAGCACCCAAAAGCTGCCGTCTTCCGGCGTCACCAACAACTACGGCGACAGTATCGTCGTCCACGGGGATGTATCCGGCAGCGCTCTCGTAACGGGCGGCGGCAACACCCAGACGGTCAACCAGGGGGTGAATGTAGACGCGCTTGTGTCGCTGGTTGCCCAACTACGCCAGATTGCACCGGCCTTGGAGCTGAGGGCAGACGACGCCCAGGACCTCGCCGAGGGGATCGACGCCCTTGAACGCGAGGGAGCCGAGCCTGGCCGGGGTCACAAGATCTGGCGAGCGATCATGCGCATTGTGAACCCCGCCCTCGTTTCCGCCGTAGCGGCCGGCTCTGAACAGGCAGTTCAGGCAGCCATCACGGCCGGCTCTGAACTGTTCAGCTGACCACCCGCCGCAAAGGACGCGTGGAGGTCGTGGCCTTCGACACGGCGAACCAGGGCGTCGGCGGCTACGGCGTTACAGCGTCCGGACGGCAGGTGTCGCCCAGCACCAGCTGCTGGCGTCTCTTCGCCTGCTCCGGAGTCCCGCAAACCGCATGCGCCTGATCACACCGGCTGGAACCCTGGGAGCACTTCAAGGACGACGGGAGCCAGACATTGATCATCTTGGACACGAGCATCCTTCGGACCTTCAGCCCGGACAGCAGCACCGCCGATCTCGTCCAAGCGATTCAGCAGCTGGGCACCGAGTCTGTCGCGGTCCCGTGGATGGTTCTGGAGGAGCTTGCCGCCCAGCAGGCCATCAAATACCGGGAGAAGTACGAGGCGGCGGCCCGCGCCGTCGAGGCCCTACAACATGCCACCCCGTGGCTGATGGACGTCTCGCTCGGAGAGTGCGAGCTGGACGGGGTTCGCGCTTACTGGCGGAGCACGTGGCGCGAGGTCATCGAGACGATCCCGACGAGCGAGGAAGCTCTGCGCGAAGCGGCCTTCCGGGAGGCGAACGCTCTTCCCCCATGCAAGACGTCGAAGGGTGAGAAGACCGGCTCACGGGATGCGGCGATCTGGCTGTCCGCCGTGGAATACGCTCGCAAGTACGCACAGAAGACCGTGTACTTCGTGAGTGCCAACACCAGGGACTTCAGCCAGGGAGCGCCTTATCCATTCCCGATGTGCGATGACCTCGCTGGCATCGAGGACCGATTCGTGCACCTGACCGCCATGAGCGACGTCCTCACCCGATTCACGGAGCCGGTGGAGACCAACGATACGCTCGTGCTTCAAATCCTGCGCTCGCCCGCCGTGCTCGAAGAGATCGTGACCACAGCACAGGACTTCGTTCCGAACGCCATGCAGGGGTACCTAGACTGCACTGCGTCGACGGGACTCGCTGACGGCACCGTGCTCGTTTCGGGGTACGCGTGGACGGCAACGAAGGCGACCCTCGGTACGGTTGAGCGAGTGGAGACCTATCGCATAGCCGATAAGGAGTGGTGCACAGCGGTCGTGCAGTGGCACCTCGGTGGCGTGGTATTGGCTGAGGCGTTCCCCACGGGCATCTGGGCGGGGTGCAGCTGGACAACATCGGTCATGTTCGCACCGGACTCCGACGACCCTGGCCTCGTGCTGCTCAGGGATGAGAGGCCCCAACCACTCGGAGACGAGGACTTCAAGGCACTGGGCCTGCCCCTTTCGGATCCGCCCCCGACTACTCCAGTGGAGCATGCGGTCGCGGATCTGGTGCACGCCGCGAGCGAGGCCCTTTTCATCCCCAACCTGCACCCGCTGCGAGGGCAACGTACCTACGAGGGTGCCCTCGCCCGGAAGGCATCGCGGGTCGTCCAAGGCGAGACTTTCGCCGGGTAGGCACCCGGTGTGTCGTTTTGTACGACGTCACGGCCACGTCGGAGCCGAATACCGGTGGGTTTGATGGCTGCGTGCGGAACCGATAGCCCCGCAGACATGACGGTGCCCTGGCCCGTCGGTGGATGACGGGCCAGGGCACCGAGTTCTGCCGACGAGCTGGTGTCAGCGGGCCTGAGCCTTGGCGAGAGCCTTGCCCAGGTGCTTGTTCACGAGACCGGGCGCGCCCGAGACGATCACCAGGAGAGTGCCTGCGCGGACGGCCGTCTGCTGGACGATCCTGCTCTGCCCGCCGACGGAGTGGGTCATCTGCAGACTCCACTGCTCGTCACCCAGCTTCGGCGTCGGCGCGGGCACCAGCTGGGTGCCCATGTCGATCACGGTGCTGCCCGCGACCAACTGATAGGCGGGGCAGGAGGCCATCGCGTTGACGATCTCACCGATCCCCTTCGACAGCTTCGAGGCGCCGTCGCTGTACAACTCCTCGCTCACAACGGATTTGCTGCTGTCGGCGTAGGCGAAGGTCGCCTTCGCCTTGCGGGGGAAGTCGAGGTTCGAGCCGGGGGCTGCGTCCGCGCCGAGCTTGGCCAGTGCGGGGCAGCCGTTCACAGTGACGTCGTCGTGCTGCGTGGGACGCTGCGGCGTGCGGGTGTAGCCCTGGCCCAGGTCGCTCTCGTCCAGCAGCCGCCGGTTCAGCGTGGCCGACGACAGCAGCGCGGGTGCCGTGCCCTTCTGCGTCTGTCCGGCAGCGGATGCCGGGGCGGGGCCGGAGGTGGTGGAGGTGCCGGAGCAGCCCGTCAGGGACAGGGCGATCAGGGCGCTCAGGCTGAGGACGGTAGTGGTGGAACGGCGCATGCAAAACCCCTCGGTGATGCGGAGCGGACGGTCTGACCGGGCCGGCCCTCCGGTGCCAGCGACTTGGGGGAGTGAAGGGGTTGAGGGGTTTCGTAGGGTCAGTGGCCGAGGTGGCGCAGGCCGTCGTCCAGGGTGGGGTAGACGCGGTCGATCGGGCCGGAGTGGCGGTTGTACCAGGCCGTGTCCAGCCCGGTCTCGTGGATCTCGTGGTCGGCAGGGCAGCGCAGCCAGATCGAGTCGTCGCGCATGTTGAAGACGATCCAGTTGCGGTAGGCGCCGCACTCGGGGCACTCGCGGACCTGGCCGTCGATGACGAGCGGCGGGTCCCAGCGCATCATGAAGCCGGCGACGTCCTGTCGGGACGGTGCCCTGAACTCCGGCGGCAGGAAGTCCGGTACCCCCGTGGCTTCCGGTGCCGGGGCGGCCTCGGCCGCCGCCGGGCAGGGTTCGTCGAACGGCCACTCGGTGTGCATCGCCAGCATCGCCTGGCCGACCCGCCGGGCTTCGCGGAACGCGCGCTCGGCACGATTGCGTCGGAACATGCCGTCTCCTGTCTGTTGTCCTGCCGGGCACGAGGAGAGTGCCCTAGGTCGCTGACCTGCTGCAACTCTTAAGAAGTTGAATCGCGCGGGTCCGGATGCGGTGCATCGCCGGGGCTGTGGTCGTCGTCGTCGTGATTGCAGCGGTCCCGTGCCGACGACGCAGGTGATCACCGTGTGTTGCCTGCTGCGGGTCCTCCGGTGCTCCGGGAGGGGCGCGTGGGCCGCGACGGCGTGCGGCGCCCTTCGGATGCCGTGTGCGCCGTGCCGTTGCCGGTGGGCGTCGAGACATCGGCGGGCAGATCCGCCATGCGCCGCAGCCGCCACACCAGCACGTCGCTGACCGACTCCGCGGTGTCCAGTTCGCGACGCCCGGCGGCCTCGGCCAGGAGCGCTGTCGGGTCATGGCCCGCGCTCTCGGCATCGGCGAGGGTGGCCGCCAGGGCGTACCAGCCCGGCTCGGCCAGGATCTGCTCGGCCAGCTCTGGCACCGCCTGCCGCAGATGTGCGACGTGCCGTTGCCGCAGCGGGTGGGACAGGCGCCGACCGTGCTGGTACAGCACGCCCAACGGCATGGAGGCGGCGGCCTGGTAGGCGGTGCGCAGGTGCTCGGCGGCCTGGCGGGCAGCGGCGGCCTGCTGGGCATGCTCCTTCTTCGCGTGCCAGTGGGCGGCGGCGGTGACCAGGAAGAACACCATGTCGATCAGCATCGCCGTGGTGGCCCCGTCCTCCCCGCGGCCCAGTGCCGGCCCGCTGTAGACGAGGTCGCGGGCGGCCCGGCGCAGGGCCTGGTCGTGGCCGCGCTCGGCCCGGATGTGGGAGCGGGTGGCCCGCTCGAACGCGAAGGCCGCTTCACGTAGTTGGGTGCGGGTGTGAGCGGCGGAGGTCTTGGCGAGCGCGTCGAGGATCTCGCCGGCCGCCGCGATGTGCGCGGCCACCTGGGCGTCGTCGCCGTGGTCGATGACGAGGACCGCCTGCCAGACGGCGGTGGCCGCCCGACGCCGCGCTGCGGAAGGGGCGCTCGTCGGAGCGGTCGTCAGGTGCGAGGGCTCCTCGGGGTTGCGGTCCGTCGCCGTGCCGGTGCCGGACCAGCGTTCGCGGATGCGGGGGAGGGACAGGTCGGGGGCGAGGCGGGAGCCCGGGTAGAACACGGGCTCGCCGTCCTTGTTGCGGTCGTCGGGCAACGCGACCTTGTAGCCCAGCAGGTCGCCGGAGGGCGCGACCCTCTTTTGGACGAGCAGGCCGGCGGCGGCCAGCCGGTCGAAGAACTCCGTCTCACTCTCCGCTCCGGCCACCGCACGCCGTACGGTCTCGCGCAGTTCCTCGCGCGGCGTCCGCTCCCGGCCTTGCCGTTCGGCCTTGTGGCGCTCGGCGCTGGTGGGCCGCTTCGCGGCGGTGCCGTCTCCCTTGTTGAGGCGACGTAGCCCCAACTCGGCTTCCAGCAGTCGCGCTTCGTCCTGGACGCGGTCGGCGTCGCAGTCGAGGTCGGGCTTGTAGCCGTCCTCACGGACGAGGGTCGCGATGATGTGGATGTGGTCGTCGGCGTGGCGCACGGCCGCCCAGCGGCATCCGGCGCCCTCCTCGGGGTCGTCGATGCCGGCGGCGGCGACCATGCGCCGGGCCACGTCCCCCCACTCCTCGTCGGTCAGGATGCGGTCCTCGGCGGCGTTGCGGACGGACAGGTGCCACACATGCTTCTTCGGCCGCTCGGCCGCGTCGATGTTCTCGACGGGCTGGTCGAGCAGCTGCTGGAGCTGCTGGAGCGTGGCCGTCTCGTCACGGCCGGGATCAGGGGCGTTGTTGTCCCAGGAGGCGACCAGATGCGGATCAGTGTGCTCCTCGTGCGTGCCCGGACCGTACAGGTAGTACAGCAGGCCGATGGTGCGCTTCCCGCGCTTGTGGATCCTGGGGATCATGCTGCTTTCCTGGGCTGCTCGTTCAGTAGGGGACGTCAGGGCAGGGGCGTTACGCGCCCTTGCACGGGGAAGCCCCCATGGATGGACTGGTTATCGCCGCTTGTTGCCTTGACGGGTGTTCTGCTCGGTGCCGGAGCGGCAGCTCTGGCCGATCACCGGCGCTGGCGCAGGGAATCGGTGACGCGCCTGCTGGAACTGAGGACGGCTTTGTATGCCGAGTACCTGGTCGCGCTGGAGAACACAGGGCAGGATCTGCTCCGTGTCTTGCGTACACACCCGGCGGCGGACCGCGCGGAGGCGGCCGAAACAGCTTTCGCCGGATCGGGTCTCGGCGCTGTCCGCCAGCGGATCCACGTCCTGGCGCCCCTCGATGTGGTTCACGCTGCCAACGTGGTCTTCCGGGGCCTGCGGCATGCCCGCGACTATGTGGCTTCTGCCGACCGCCAGGACGGGCAGGGGCTGCGCGGCATGAAGGACGAGGTCGGGACACTGCGCGACGGGTTCCAGCAGGCCGTGCGAGATGACGTGCGAGGCTTGCTCGCCGACCGTGCGTCCTGGTCACGGTGAGCCGCGTGGTCACCTCTGCTCCAGCAGCCGTTCCGTGGCGTCCTGCACGCGGGCCACGGCGCGTTGGACGGCTGCGACGACCGCGTCGATTTCGCCTGGCCGGTCACCGGAGTTGATGGCGCGGGCCACCTGGTTGAGGTTGTTGCCGACGTGTCCGAGGTGACGGCGGGCGGCGAACAGTTCGGCGACCAGCTCGCGCTGGCCTGCGATGGCGGCGGCGGTGTTGTCGAGGTCGTGTGCGGCGGCGAGGCCGCTGCGAGCGAGGAAGGCGGGCACACTTGAGCGTGTCGTTGCGGCGGCAGCGGTGAGCAGTGCTTTCTCGGTGTCGTTGAGACGGACGTAGCAGACGTGAACGCGTTTGTCGGTGCCGGACTTCGGCGAGCGCTTGCGCGTGGTCTTCTTCGGGGCGCGGCGCTTTCGGCGCGGCGGTGACTGCTTCTCCGGCTGCGATCCGCCCTCGGTCGCTGCCTTCCGGACCGGCGCCCCCTGGTGCCGGTCCGGTCCCGCCACCCCCGGGGCGGGTTGTGCCGAGGCCGTCTTCCCCGACAGGGAAGACGGTCTTGGCAGATAACTTGCTCGCGCCGAGACCGAGTTGGTGTCCGGCTCACCCGGCGTGGGGGTTGGGCGTGTGGTCGGGTCCGTCATCGGGTGCGGTTCCTCGTGGTGCGTATGCGGTGCTGGATTTCGGCGGCGAGTTCGACCAGGGCGGCCGGGCCGTTGAGGACGTGGACGGGTGATTCGGCGCGGTCCTGGACCAGCCACTGGCCGGTGGGGGTCAGGACGGCCGCGTGCAGAAGGCGGTGGCGAACCAGTACCTCGGCCCAGGCGCCGGCCTCGGCGTGCGTCGGTACGTGGGCTCGCGGGTGTCGGGCAGCGATGGCGTGTCCTCCGTCGTGCGGGGCGGTGGCCCGGCGCAGAGCCGGGCCACCGTGCCGGAAGGGCGGCTTGCGGGCTCGTGACCTGCGGTTATGTGGCGTTCAGCCGCACATCCGGCAGTGTTCGTAGTGCTTGCTGAGGGCTCTGGCCATGCGGCGTTTGACGCCGGGGACGGTCGCCGCACTGACCTTCCCGGAGCGGGTGCCCGCCTGGAGCTGGGCGTGGTTGTGCAGGTACGTGATGTCCCGCTCGTAGGCGGCCTTGATACGGCCGAAGGAATCGCAGGTCTTCATCGGGTCGTACTCCTTGTCGTGGTGGTGCCTGGTTCGTCGCGCAGCTTCTGCAGGACTGACGTCAGGCGTTCGTTCCGGCCGCCTCCGAGTTCCTGGACACGGAGGATTTCCCTCAGCTGGACTCGGGTGAGCGACTCGTTGCCGTCGCGTTCCAGCAGCGCCGGTACATGGGGACGGACCCGCTCGACCATCTCCTCCACGCTCAGTTGCGGCTGCTTCCGGGACCGCTTGGGCTGACCGCCTCGCGGTCGGTTGCGCGGTCCCTTCGGCTTCGGCTTCCTTCGCACGGGGACGGTGTGGGGACGGTCCCCGCCGGGCTCGGTCCCGGTCCCCGGTCCCGCTCGGTCCCCGTCCGGACGGTCCCCGATCGGCGATGCATCCCCATGGGGACCGTCGTTGGGGACGGTGCGGGGACGGTCCCCGTCGGAGCTGGTCCCGGTTTTGGTGTCGGAATGGTCCTCGGCGGTGTCACGGTCCCCGCTGGTATCGGGGACGGGGTGGGGACGGTCCCCGACGGGGTCGGTCCCCGTTCCGCTGCCCTCGCGCTCCTGGTCCCCGCGGTCCCGGTCTCCGAGGGGGACGGGAGTCGGGGACGGGCGAGTGGCCCCCTGACCAGCGGTTTCGCGTGCACGGGCCGTGAGTGTGCCCCCAGCGTCATCGGTCTTGACGGTCCCGGGGACCGTAAGGTCCCGGTCCCCATTCGAGGACTTCTCGGTCCCGCCGACCAGGCTCGTCGAGCCCTCCTCGCCGGGATGGTCCCCGGCGGTATCACGGTCCCCGGTGTTGCCGGGGACGGGGTGGGGACGGTCCCCGCCGGGCTCGGTCCCCGTCTCCGGTCGCGCACGTTCCCCGGCGGGACGGTCCCCGATCGGTGATGTGAACGCGGGGGGACCGTCGTTGGGGACCGTGTGCAGCCAGTGCGTTTCCGCGCGGTCCCCGATCGCCTCGTGGCTTGCCGGGGGCGGTGTGCGAGGGGACGGAGTCCCGCGGTATGCGTCGTGGTCCCACAGCGAGGGCAGGTCGACTCGAGCCAGGGCTATGGCCTGCCGTCGGGCGGCCAGCTGTTCCAGGAGCGCGCGCCGCTGCTCAGGGTCGCTGCCCACACCCGATCGCGCGAGAGCCGACTCCAGGCGGCGCACGATTCGCTGGCCCCGCCGTTGCCCGAGCTTGTCCGGGGACATTCTGGCCACCCGCGAGGCAAGGGCCGCCGCGCGGGTGGTGGCACGGTCACGGGTGATCTGCGCGGCATCCCGGTTACGCGTGGCGAGACCGAGCCGCGAAAGGAGGCGCTCCAGCAGCTCCCGCCCAAGCGTGGCCACGACACCCTGCGAGGTGGCGCCCGGCTTGCGCATGCGTAGCTCGACGCCCATGGCAAGGTGCCAGAGCACCGCTGCCAGGAACGGGCCGGCGAAGGCACGCACGGTGCCGCCCACCGGCCCCGACTCGGCGTACGCCGGGATGACCTGCACCCCGGTGATCAACCAGACCAGACTGCCCGGCACCCCTGGCGCCCCCTGGGTGCTCAGGTTCTGTCGGGCCATCAGCGCGGCGGCGAACAGCGCGATCTCTGCTGCGGCGAACATCACGGCACGCTCGGCGGTCCCGGAGATGTCGAGATAGTCGGCGGCGAAGACCCAGCTGGTGCCGCAGCTGTAGACCGTGCAGATGATGGCGGCGATGGCCGAGACCACCACGGCGACGGTGCCGGAGCCCGCGCTCGCTCGGGACCGGCCACGCCGGTTGAGCCAGCCGATCAGCAGGAGTGCGAGCACGGCGCCGGCCCCGATTACATACACGAGGTCGATCTGAACGGTGCCGAGGGATATCAGGTAAGTCATGCGGCCCTTCGGAGAGCGGCGATCAGAGCGTCGGTCTGCACCTGGCGGGGCACCTGCACGGGAGAGGCGGCCTCCTCCTCGACGTGCTCGTCGGACCTGTCGGCCTCGTCGGCTCCCCAGTAGCGGTCGCGGTCGGCGACGGCGTGGGCGGCGTTGCGCATCAGGTCACGGGCCCAGTCGAGGTTGTCGAGACGCAGCACGTACTGGAGGCGCTCGGGGCTCCAGCCACGGACGTAGGCGTGGCGGGTGACGGCGTCGCGCTCGGCGCCGCTGAGGTGGATGTCGCGGCCTTCGAATGCGGCCTTGACCCGGGTGTAGTCCAGGCGCTTGTTGACCCGGGCGTGCCAGGGGCGGCGTTCGGTCTCGGTGATGCCGCCCCACATGCCCTGGCGGATCTCGTTGTCGAGGGCGTAGTCGAAGCACGCCTTCTTGACCGGGCACTGGCTGCAGATCTGCTTTGCCTCGCTGATGGCCGCTCGGTCGCTGGCTGCGTGGAAGAACAGCCGGTCGACCTCCTTGGGCGGCATGCCGCGGCACAGGCTGCGGGCCTGCCAGCTGTGGTCGGCGATGCCGCGCAGCGTGGGGGTGGGTGTGTTGTTGGTGGTGATGGTGCGCAAAGGGACTCTCCGGAGTACGCCTCGGCCTGGTCGGCTGCACGGCACCGGTGGCGGAGCGGGAGGTGCGGTGACTCGGCTGCAGGGCGGGCGAGGGTGCGGCGGCGGAAGGCCGCAGCACAGTCGGTCGGATGCGAGAGGGGTCGGCTCAGCAACCCGGGACCGGCGTGGCGACCGGGCTGCCGGCCAGGCGTGCGAAGGGCGTTCGCAGCGCCTGCGGCTGCGCCAGTGGATGGCGGGCGATCACGCGGCTGCCCGCTGTCGGGCCTGAGCGGCGCGGTCGATGCGGCTGGGGTGGGGCGTGGCACGCGGCATGTTGCCGCGGGCGTCACCGTCGAGGCCGACGCGCCGCCTGCGGCAGGGCTCGTCCTTGGCTGCGCGGCACCAGTCGCACGGCACGCTCAGCACGTCCGGTCCTCCGGCGGCGATGGCAGCGTCCCGGGCCGCGCGGGCGGGCCGGTAGCGCGCCAGCTCCTCGCGCACGGCCTCGGGGATGTACCGGCCGACGGCGGCGAGGCGGCCTTCCAGGGCGGGGCGATACCGGCCGGCGGTGATTCCGCGGTGGGCGGAAGGAGCAGCCTGCCCGGTGGCGACCGCAGCCCGCGTGGCCATCAGCTCGGCACGCCAGGCTTCGGGATCATCGGGGTCGGCAGCCGGAGTTGGGTCGGTGTGCCGGCTGATGCGATCGCGGCGGTAGGCCGTCCAAGCACGGGCGACGTCCCCGGGCAGGATCGGGTAGGGCGAGGCGGCGATGTGGCTGCGTACGGCCTCGCGTATGTCCCAGCCGAGGTCGGTGGCGAAGGGCACATCTTCGAGCAGCTCGTGCCACTGGGCAATCTGGTCACGGGCTTCGCCCGTGTCCGTTCGGATGGTGCGCGGGTCGAGGCGGCCGACGTAGGCGAGCACGGCGGCAACTTGGCGGCGGTCCATGGTAGTTACTCCGTTCCTGTCGGCTCGTTCAGGGCGGCGAGCAGGGCGGCGGTGTGGGCGTCCGCGCGGGTCATCCCGGTTCCGGCACCGGGAGTGCCTCCGGGCAGGGCGTACAGGGCCGGGCGCCCTGGTGCGGGGCTGTGCTCGCGGGCGATCCAGGCCCGCCAGTCGGCAGCCCATGCGGCGGCAGAGCGGGGACTCCAGGCCGCTCGGTGGGAGCGCCACTTCGCGTCGGCCGCGTGCAGACCGTGTTCGCCGAGGCGGTCGAGGTGCCCGTGCTGCTGGGCCCAGGCGCGGCTCGCGTCGTCGATCTCCCAGTCCGTGGCGGAGGTGAGCGTGGCAGCAGCACTGCTGTTACTACCGTTCACCTTCGGTTCACTACGGTTCTGGGGGTCGGATTCTGACCCGTCGGGGGGTTCAGATCTGACCCGTCGGGGGGTCGGATTCTGACGTGAGGGGTCAGGTTCTGACCCGGTCGGATTCTGACGAGGGGGGTCGGATTCTGACCCTTCCTTGGGCCAGATGCTGTACTTGCGCAGCCGCTTGCCCTCCAGTTCGGGAACCGGATCGGAGTTGGTCGGGGGCTCGACGTACGCGTCGGGGTCGCACTGCCTGGCCTTCGTGGCCTTGGCGATCCATGCGGCGGCGCGCGGAAGCCGGTAGACCGCGCTGCGCTGCGGGCCGTCGTAGTCCTCGAGCAGCTCCAGTTCGCCGCTGGTGGCGAGGGCGGCAAGGGCGCTGCGCACGGCGTTCCGGCTGGCGTTCGTGCGCTTCATGAGGGAGGCGAGGGAGGCCCAGGCCACGCACTGCTCGTCCGGTACGCGGTCGGCGATCGACAGCAGAACCAGGCGTGCGGTTCCCCGGCTGGCGCTGCGCTCCCACACCCACTCGCGGGCATCCTTGCTCATCGGCCCACCGCCGGGCGGAAGCAGGAGCCGAGGACCACGGCGTCAGGCGCGGCAGCGACTCGGCGGCGGTACGCCAGAGGGGTGTGGGACGGGGGCGCGGGGAAGGCTGCCGCGCTGGCCAGACGCTCTGGCCTTTTGCGCAGGGCAGTCGGCATGTAAGACTCTCCTCCGTAGTGAAACCCGCGCCGGTGCGCCCTGTGGAAAGGGCCGGTGCGGTGATGGTGGGTAAATCTCTCGCCCTTGCAGGGGCAGGAGTGCCATTTAGCGTTCGGCGTCCGGGAGTTGCAGCTCCTTGGGCGCCGACGCTGTTTCTACGGGCTCATCTCGCCCGCCTGGATTGTGCGTTCCGCATATCGCTCCGTCTGTCTTCTATCGCCAGGCGGGGGTGCCCGGCGAGGGACGACGAACATATGCGGAGCCTGCCGCAAGATCCAGACCTTGCTGAAGGACCCTCTACAAGTCGCAGTGAAGGGCGTCGGCAGCTGCGCCTGCGGGTGAAGGCGGCGGGCCGTGACACGGGCAGCAAGCGGATCGCCCCGAGCTTCTCGAAGATGATCTCCACTGTGATCCCCTTATGTCGTACGCCACGACGGTTCTGTTGAACCGGCTGGTCAGAGCGATTTAAGTCAAGCCTCGCTGAGGGCGCAACAGTGATCGTTTGTCCGTTATAAGCGCATAGATCACTACGGCCGAGTCGGGCTCGACGTGCGTCTCTGCCTCTTCAAGTCACCTGTCGCGTAAGGGGAATGGTGATTACTGGCAGAGCTGATGACGCATTAGTTTATCTGGTCTAGACCGGCCGGATGGCGGCGAGACGAAAAGCGGCAACGTTTTGCCGATTCCCCTGCCGATCGCGCTTATGGATCAAGATTGATGTCCGATTCGGGCGTGAACGCTCCGCGTTGTCGGGTGCACCTTGTTCTATGTTGAACCATATGTAGTTTGTTTGAAGTTGAACCAGCTACGGGATGCTTTCGGCCGGGCTGACCCCCCTCGAAGAAGATCATTTAAACGTTGCGTATGGTTTCTCCGGGGAGACCACGGGGGGATCCAGTGCATTCGGCGGGCCCCTTTTTTGCGTGCCCGGAAGTGCGAGTCTCCCCAGAGGCACGTAAAGGCAGGTTTCTCGTGGTCACAAACGGACATGACCCCAGCGGCAACGGCGCTGCGGATGAGGAGATCCCGGGGCAAGGCGGCAGTGGGCAGCAGTTGGCCGGCCAGTACATGGGGTTCGCAGCTCTGCTGCGCAGGTGGCGCAAAGCTGCAGGCGTGACCCAGGCAAGAGCGGCCCGAGCCCTGGGCATGGGCGAACGCACGTACCGCAAGATTGAGGGGGGTGCGACGCCACCCCGCCTGTCTCGTGCGCAATGTGAGTCCCTGGCCACGCTCCTTCGACTGGACCGTGACGAGCGTCACGCGCTCGTGCTGTACAACATCGGCTCAAACCTCGCCCCGCCGAGCGGCGCCGGGCAGCCGGAGCTGCAGCAGGCGCTGCGTCTGCTCATCGACCGGCAGATGCCCAGCCCCGCCTACCTGTGCGACCGGCACTGGAACATCTTGGCTTTCAACACCGCCATGGCCGAGTGGTGGCCCTGGGTAATGCAGCCGGGCGCGAACCTCATCCGCTGGGCATTGACAGCACCCGAGGCGCGCACCCAATACCAGGACTGGGACCAGCACGCCTCGGCCTACGTGAAGATCTTGAAGTTCGCCCAGGCCACCCGGCCGAACGACGCCGAGCTACGCCGGCTCATCGAGGACGTCAAGCAGGACCCGGACGTGCGGCGCATCTGGGAGACAGAGCACGACATGGGCGAGACGCGCGACGGCCACGTCTTCCGGATGAACGTTCCGACGCTGGGCTGGGAGACCATCGAAGTGGTTAGTCACGTCCTCTACCCGGCCTCGATGCCCGACTGCCGCTTCGTCGTGATCACGTGGGTCGAGGGCAACGAGGACGACGAGCGCGACGCTCTTGGAGGCATCCGTAACGCCTGGGCGGCGACGAGCGTGGACCAGGAGGGCGTAGCGATGGCGCAGCGGCACGCACACAACCGTGCAGCCGAGGACTCCGCCACCCGCTGGCGTCGGCAAGCGGCGACGCTCGCATCCCGCACGGTCGTTGCCACCGCAGAAGAAGCAGCAGCGCAGGCTGGGACGAACGGCGTACCGATGCCGTCGATCAGCAGAATCCTGGGCCCCGATGCCCAGCTGACGCTCTCGCTCGACAAGCGCACCGTGGTGTGGGCAGTGGAAGAGACAGCCGGATGCTGGGCCGTCACCCACGTCTCCCCGGCGACAGTGATCGCCCGTGTGCCCAGGGACACCCTGGAGGGCGCCTGCCTCGCCGAGATGCGCCAGCTGGTCCGCGCCGCCTTGCCGGCGGACCCCTCGGCGGCAACGGCGCGCATTGGTCAGCTACTCGACGAACGCAACATCGAGCAGCGTGTGCTCCACGACGTCCTGCACGCGATCCAGCAAAGTGATACCGGGGCGCCGGAGAGGCGGGCGGCGATCCAAGAGTCCTAGACCACAGACCCGCCGAGAGTCGACCCGTACGCCGGTGGGCCCACTGCACCTAGCCCTTAGCCTAGAAAGACCCTCTCGTGAAGAAGTACACCTATCCCCTCCCGCTGCGCTGGGCCGACGCGGACGCGTACGGGCACGTCAACAACGCGAAGTTCCTCCAGTACATGGAGGAGGCACGCACACGGATGTTCCAGGAGATGCTGCCCGAGGACGAGGCCGGCCGCCGCCAGCACGCATTCGTCGTCGGCCGGTCCATCGTCGACTACCGCGCCCCGCTGCCGTACCGCGAGGCGCCCGTGGACGTGAACGTCTGGGTCGTCGCATGCCGGGGGGCCAGGCTCGAACTCGGCTACGAGATCCGTGACGACGGCCAGCTGTACGCCGAGGCTACGACCACGATGGCTGCGTACAACCTGGACACCGGTAGGCCGCGCCGCATTTCGGAAGCCGAGCTGGACTTTCTCGCCCGTTACACCGAGAACTGACAGGCGTTGTTGCGGTGCAGGCGCACCCAATGGCCTTGCCCCATGACGTGATCATGGGACCCGCGCATCGCTCACCAGCAGAGGTTAGAACACCCCTCCACCCACGATCGACGTAGACCTCAAACGCAGTCTCAGTCGACCCACGCGCGCGAGGTCGGCATGACCACTTCGGCCAGCGGCCCGGACAGCGCCTCGGTGTCCGGGCCGCTTCGCATGATCGGTGACGGTAAGCGCTGGCAGAGCCGGGAGCGGCACGCGCCGACCAGCTGTGCGCTTTGACCAGGCTCCCGCGAGTGAGAGTTCTCAACGGTAGGCACTGACGGCGGTCAGGTACAGGCCGCCCGCCGCGCCCGCGGTGCTCCCGCCGATCAGGAGGGCGGCGCCGGGACGGGCGCCATCGCGCCACGCGACGAACGCGGCTGCGCACCCGAGGTGGAGGGCGGCAGACAGGGCCAGGAGCAGGGCCAGGAGCTGCTGTTGGGTCATCGGAACGATCCGTTTCTCGGGCGGTGGCCCCGCCGGGTGGCGGGCCTGGCGGAGACCCTGTCCGTCCGACGGTGTGTCCGGCGAGGTTCTGCGACGGATCGATCACGAGGCGCCCGGGGCGCCGCTCCGGGTTGTTACGCTCCCGGATGTCCGATGGCGGCCGATCGGACACCCGATCCGCCCAGCCGGGCCGTAGGCGGTCGGTGAGGAGCAGGTGCATGGGTGACGTATTAGCGGATCTCCGGCGGGTGGGGGAGTTCAAGCGCCGGGCGCTGCGCGACTGTCCCTCGAACCGGGAGCTGGCGCGGCTGGCGGAGGTCGCCCCCGGCACGCCGGGCACCTGGCTCGGCGGTGCCAACCTGCCGCAGGACCTCGGGAAGCTGATCGTCGTCCTCGGCGCGATCCGTGCCGAAGCCGCCCGCACGGGCGTCCTGGACAGCCCCGTCGACGACTCCGGGAAGACCGCCGCCGAGCTGCTGGATCCCGGGCGCTGGCGCGCGGCCTTCGCCGAGGAGCGCGAGCGCCGGGCTGAGGACACCCGGTCGGCGGTCGAGCGCCAGCAGGCGCGGGCGGCCTTGGCGGAGGACGAGCGGCGTGCCCGGCAGGCCGCGCTCGCGGACCGACCGCGACCGGCCGGGTCGTGGAGCGCCCAGCGGCTCGGTGTGCACCCCGCCATCCCCGGGCGCCCTGTCGGCGGCGGCTTCCGCGAAGGAGCCGGCGGCGGACCGGCCTTCGTTTTGCCCCGCTACGTGCTCCGCCCGCACGATGAGCGGCTGCGCGGCCTGCTGTCGGAGGCGGTGGCGACGGGGGCGCGGCCGAGTCTGATCGTGGTGGAGGGGGGCTCCTGCACAGGGAAGACAAGAACAGCCTTCGAGGGGCTGCGGTCGGCGGTGCCGCCGGAAGTGCCGTTGCTCTTTCCTGCGGACTCGGCCGGTCTGCTGGACGTCCTGGCGGCGGAGGCCCTCGAGCCGGGGAGCGTGCTGTGGCTCAACGAGGCCCAGGACTACCTCAGCGGCCCAACAGGTGAGGCGGTCGCCGCGGCGCTGCTGCGGCGGCTCGACGGCGTGGGGCCGTTCGTGGTGGTCGCCACGCTGTGGCCGGAGCATCTCGAGACGCTGCGGGACGCTGGGCACGGACGCAATAATGGCGGCGGGTTCTGCTACGGCAGTCCCGATCAGCACCGGCTAGCCCGGGCGCTCCTCGCCCAGGCCGCATACGTCCACGTGCCCCGGACCTTTGCCGAGGCCCTGGAGTCCGCCAGAGAACTCGCCCGCCAGGACGGTTCGTTGGCCGTTGCCCTGGACTCCGGCCTCGCCGATCTGACCCAGGTCCTGGCCGCTGGTCCGGATCTCGTCGACTTCTACGAGCACCCCGTCGGCGAGGCGGGGATCCATTGCAGGGCCGTTCTCGGCGCCGCGATGGACGCCCACCGCCTCGGCGTCACCGGACCATTGCCGCTTGCCTTCCTGGAGGCCGCAGTCCCGGGCTACCTGGACGACGACGAAAGGGCCGTCGCCCCCGGGTGGTTCATCCGCGCGCTCGCCCGCGGCCGTACCGTCGTCAAGCAGACCACCAGCCCGCTACAAGACGTCGCCTCCCCGGGCCGGATGGGTGTTGTGTCGGGTGTGGTGCGCCTCGCCGACTACCTGCAGCAGCACGGTGACCGGACCCGCCGTACCGTCTGCCCGCCGGCTTCCTTCTGGGACGCCGCGGCCGAGCACCTCGCGGATGCCACGGATCTCTACCGCCTCGCCTACGCCGCCGGGCAGCGGGCGAGGCTGCGCCACGCCGCCGTCCTGTACGCAGCCAGTGCGGACGCCGGGGACCCGTCCGCCCTGTTCGCGCTCGCAATACGGATGGACCAGGCCGAAGACCACGAGACGGCGCACCGGCTCATCGAGGCCGCCGCGGCCGCGGGCGACGGGCAGGCGGCGGGTGAACTGGCGTGGCGGCGAATGGAGGCGGGGGAGGCTGCGGAAGCGGACCGACTCCTCGGGGAGGTCACTGATACCGCGCGCCCGGACGCCCTGGCGAGGGTGGCACTCAGGCACGAACTGGCCGGGGACCGAGTCCAGGCCAGGCAGATGTACCTGGCCGCAGCTGAGCTGGGAAACGAGTCCGCGCGAATGCACCTCGACTGGGAGGCGCGATGGGAAACGGATCGGAATGCGGAGCGACGGGAGGCGTTGAAGCCCTCACCCTCCGGGGCCGCGGACAAGCCCCTGTTCGTCCTGGAGGACGTCGACGCCTATGTGCTGCGCCACAACAGGCCGGACGTCGCTCCGCTGACCCGCTGGTTCCTGGAGTACGGCAAACTGCACGAGCTGTTCGCGGATGAGCACGAACGTAAAGGCAACCGCGAGGAAGCCGAACGCCTGTACCAGGCGGCCGCCGGGTTGGGGAACTCCAATGCGTTGCGGAAACTGGCGGAGCGGGAGGCGGAGTCGGGACACCGTGAGAAGGCGGAGCGGCTGCACCTCGCGGCTATCAACACCGGAGACGACAGCTGGCGGTTCGCCCTCGGCGACCTGGCCTCTTCCCGCGGAGAGCCGGTGGACACCTACGAACGCCACGGCATCGAGGCCGACGGAACGCTGTCCGAGTCGTGGCCTTGGCCCGTCCCGAGAGCGGTCGCTCCCACGACCTCGATCGAACCCGAGGGGTGGGGCCAGCCCGGGTGACAGCACGGACGCGGGTGCACCCGGGCGGTGGCGTCACCCCTGGCGGAAGTCGCGCCGGATGCCTCGCCCAGTACCCCGGGCGCGTCGGGGGTGGACAGCCACCCCTCGGGGCAAGCCGCGACGGCCTCGACGAAAAGGCGGCGGCAGGTAGTCGTGGGAGGCCACGTAGTGGGGATGGTCCCGGTGGCTGACTCATGCCCGGCGATACCCGTCTGCTTTCCGCACCCGCGGGGACCACCTGATGCGCACTCTCCGGCAGGGCCTTCGCGAGATCCAGTACCGCAGCCACCTGGTCGATGGGTGTCTCGCTGAAACCGGCCTCCCTCGACGACATTACGCCAGCAAGGTCAGTGAACCGATTTCATCCTGAATACGTGCAGCTCATCAGGGTGTGGACGGCTTGAACTGCTGTGCCGATGCTGCGGGTGGAACAGCGTGCTCGGCGTAGCAACCGCCAGGTCTTGAGCTGGGCGAAGGCGCGTTCGCCGGGGGCGCGGAGACGGGCGTGGTCGCGGTTGAACTGCTGGTAGTGGGCGGGTTGTTCGCGGTGGTGGTAGTAGGGGGTGCGGACGGTGGCGCCGGCGCCTTGGTAGGCGCGGTCCGCCAGCACGAGAATCTGTCTCGTGAGGCCGGCTTGGACGATGCCGTGCGCACGGGCTGCGGTCAGGTCGTGTGTGCGGCCCGGCATTGCGCGGGAGAACCACAGCGGTGTGCCGTCCGGACGTGCGATGACCTGGATGTTCATGCCGTGCTGCTTGTGTTTCTGGGAGTAGTACGGCTCGTCCGCGGCGATGCGGTCGATGGGGATGAGCGTGCCGTCGACGATGACGAAGTCCCCTTCGCCCAGGCCGACGAGGGCCTCGTGCAGGCCGGGCGCCCAGGAAGCCAGCACCTCAAGAGTTTCGTGCACGTACCGCCACGCGGTCGCGGTAGAGACACCGAACCCCGCCGCGAGCTGGGGCAGCGTCTCGTTCTTGCGCAGGTGCACCAGCGCCAGCAGGGCCTGCTTGAAGCAACCCAACTTGCGCCATCGCGAGCGACGTTCACACCTTCGGGCATAGATGAGCCAAGACACATGCTCAACCAGCTCATACGGGACATCGACCGTGGCACGATACGGGACCAAGCGAGGCTCCTCGGACGACGCGTGGTGCGTAGAGAACACCACCGCAACGACCAGGAGCCTCGTCTCGTCACCCCACCCCGCCGACCTGCACATTCACCCCTGCAGGACAGGATGAAAACGGTTCAGTAACGGCTGACCGTGATTGGGCGGCTGTCTCCCAGGCCACATCAGGCGATACCGCGGCTGCTGCGCGGCAGGACAAGTCGGCGGAGGCTCAAGGATCCGGGCGGCAAGCTGGCACGCCCAGCCACCGGGTCAACTGCAGCCACTCCGTGTGGTAAGGCGGATCGTCTTTGCACGCGATGGTTGAGAGCTGATAGTTCAGATCCCAGCGTGCGGCGTACGACAGCGTCCAGCCCAGCGGCGCCTGCACGCCAGGGTGCACACTTGGCTGTACTACAAAGAACCGCGGGCGCCCTTCGGCCTTGGGACAGCCGACAGGGGTCTCCATGGCGGCGCGAGCCCGTTGAAGCGCAACCGGCGCCAACTGGTCGTGGACCGCCCCTGCCGTGGTGAGCGGCGCCATGACTTCCGACGGGCGTCGACCGAGCGTCGTCGGCGTCGTCCCCTGATAGCCATTCGCCACGTGCACGTAAACCGGGACGACACATGTGTCGGGGTGTGCGGTGTTGTAGGCGCGGACGGCCGGTTCCAGGGCCTTCGTATAGAGGTCGACGAGAGACTGCGCGCCGTTGTTCTCGGAGTAGCCGCCGTCCACGATGTGTACCGGGGTCGTGGCGTCACACCCGGGCACGGCGCCTGAGGGTGACACATAGATGAACCGGGCCGACAACAGCGCCGCGGTCTTGCGGCTAATAGCCCGTCCACACACAAGCGCCTTCACATCGAGGGCCCCTGCGCTCATGGGGACTGAGCCCTGTGTACACATGGATGGACTGTTGGTACCGAGAGTCAAAGCGCTGACTGTCACCCGGCATCCGTTGGTCGTCGTTCCATTGAGAATCAGCTTAGGTCCGCGCCCACCCGTGTCCGGCTTCCAGTCGAACGGCTCATTGAGACGGGGATTCGATCGCGCCCAGCTGTCTTCCAGGACCTGCGCCCGGTCATACCCGCCATCCCACACGAATGCCTCGGGCAAGTCCCGAACGAGCATGGCGGCGACCGTCGGTGCCAGGTAATCTCCGCCGAACTGCTGCCATGGCCAATCCCTGACATAGGCGTCCTCAAAGCGGGTGCTGTATCCGACGAGCCCCAGCGCCCCGCCCGACGTCCCGCTGGCTGCGAACAGCTTCTGAGCTGGCCCGCAGACGCCGCCCGTGCGCGCTGGCGGGGCAAGTCGGTCGAGGACGGCGGCGGTCCAGTAGGCGGCTCGGATTCCGCCACCGGAGGCGCTGACCAACACCAGTGGCCGAGGCACACCGTGAGTGGCACACCGATCAGCCCACGTGGTGAACTCCTTGCGCACGTCAGCCCCGACCAACTCCTCGCGCACACCCCCGGCCAGTGCCCGATCCGGCGGCCCAATGGTGCGGATCACGTATGAACCCCGCGTGTCCAGGAGTGCGCCGAGCAACAACCACGTGGCGAGCAAGGTAAGCAGCGGAACGCGCCGGAAGCCCAGCACTACCAAGCCTCGCGGTGGTTCCAGATGGTTCACCAACCACTGCACGACGGTGATTGCGACGACCCACGCTGCGAGGGACACCGCTACGACGCCCAGTCCGCCCAACCACCGCGGCATGTACTCGGAGTCGAACCACAGCCCCACGGCGGCGAGTACCGCGACAAACTTGGCGACGAAACCGACCTTACCTGGCCTGTTCGAAGGCGTTTTCGCCGGTGGCCGTCCGTCGGCTGCCCGACGGGCACGATGGCCGGTGACAACCAAGGCAGCGATCGCCACCAGCCAACTTGCCAAGAGCACCACTCGGTGCCCCCAGGGAGCCCGTCCGAAGACCGCCGGGTCCGTCTCCGCTCCTCCGATGGCGAGTGCGGTAACGATGATGGGCGCCACGAAGAGGTAGTGCTGCAACACACGCAACCGCAATGGTTCAGCATTCGAGCGCAACCAGTGGTCCTCGTAACCCTTTTCGAAATGGACTCGTGCCACTTCTTCGGCTGTGGTGGGGTCAGCCTGTCGCTTCACGGTGTCGAGCCAGGGCATACCTGACAGAGCGCCGATGAACCAGATGCCCAGCAATAAAATGGCCGGCGCCCTCAGCCGGATCACATGCGGCACCCACGATAGGCTCAGGAGCAGACCACCGCAGACAAGCAAACTCCAAGGCTGTGTTCGGCGGTTGCGGCGTCGGGGGGCCGTGGAGGCATCGGAATAGCTCAGCACGAGCGAAAGAACGAACACCGCCAACAACGCAAGAAGCAAAACGGGCCATTCCTCGGCCGAGCGGCGCAACATGTCGTAAGGCTGCTCGGTGATGGGCGCGAGCATGAGCAAAGCGAAGACGGCAACCGTGACCAGTTGCACACGTAGCCGTCCGGCCAACGACATGGCCTTACGCAGAGAACTTCGGCGCTCGACAACCCGGCCGATCACGTTCACCACGACCAGCAGCGCCAGCACGATGACGAGCAGCCATTTCACCCAGAAGAAAGTGTGGATCAGCCATGCACTGGGCACGTCCGGGAGTTCTGAGAGGTCCTCAGCGACCCAGATGCCCAAGAGCACGGGGGGAAGAAAGTTCTTCCAAAACGACCCCACGTCCAACGCGGGATCTCTCGACTGAGGTCCTCGTGTCAGCAGCCACCACATCAACGCCGTGCATGAGAATGCCAACAGGACGCCGCCGGACGCGTACCACCAACGCCAGAAGGTAACCGAGGATTGCAGCCTTGGCACGGCATACCAGGTGGACAGAATACGGTTCACATTCGCTGCCGGGCCGAAGAAAGGTCCGGCCAGATTACTGACCGTGTACGCGGGAGCATTCCGTACCTGCACATTGGCCATGCCGTTGTCGATGCGAGTGAGTACCAGCAGCGACCAGACCGTCGAAAACGCCACACATACAGGGAAGCGCCTGCTTCCCACGACTGAACGAATCCACGAGCCCATGTCCCTTGGATAGCGCACACGAACGTCTCTCCAGAATGGCTGGCGAACTCGCGGCCGTATGTCGGCGTAGATGTCACCCTGCTGGCGGGACAAGCCATCGGCATCCAGGACAAGACCATGAGGTCCTGGTCGGACAGCTACTACCTGCGGCCCGTAGGAGGGATGACGCAGCCCCTGCCCGAGCGCTTGGATCACTGTCGCCCAGAGCGGGGCTGGACGTACCTGAGCACGTTCTCCGGCCAACGGTGCACCGCGATATTGTCGTTGACGAGGCCGCGCCCGCCGGCGAGGATTTGGATCCGCAGCGCGCTCTCCGGCGACCGCCAGCGTCGCGGCCCCAGGTAGGTACCCGCTTACACGCCGGTGGACGGCCGCCTCACGGATCGCTACCAGGGATTCCGTCCACCATCGCGTAGGCGGCTACGACCAGACTGCCCGGCTGACTGTCCAGCGGCTGGCCAAGGAGGGCGTCGCTATGGAGATTCCACACGCGCAGCGGAAGCCCCAACGAATCGCGCGCTGAGTGAGCTTGGCTTCTATCGGTGGTGGCAACACCCCCAGCTGAAGCTGACCGGCCCATTTCATCACCGCAGCACCAGGATGCAAGAGGTTCAGTGCCAGGTTCAACACTTGCCCTCAGCAAACAGGTTGCACAGAACCCAGGCGAACGCAGGTAGCAAATTGCGATCACACTAGGACACGACTAGCGATCACACTAGGACACGACTAGGCTGAAATAAGCAGTGCCTGATGAGGTGAGACACACTTCGAAGACCAGCCCCGTCGGGGCAGTCCCTGAACATGCGTCCGCAGCGCGCATGCGGGAGGGCAACGCACTCGGATCAGCGTGAAACGGGTTGAGACGTCGAGGCAGTTGGCGGAAATGCGATGCCTCAAAACTGGTATTATATCCGCGATAAGATCACCATCGATTCTTCTCTCGCGGCGACCATTGACGAAGAACAGGGTGCCGGTCACCTGTCTCCTGGCGATTCGATCGTTTTGATAGCGCGACTGTGTACGCAAGACCCCACATTCACCTGGAAGCCTGTCGGCTTCAACGTTGTCGTAGTGGCAAACACCTACACCTGCGCTAACAGCTCAGCCGGCATTGACCTCAGCGGAAGCCCTGGAATCCCTGGAGTTCCAGATCCAGGCAAAGATGGGTCAGCGGGTTACACCTCTGCGTCTCATACAGACGAGGGAGGTACCGGCGAAAAAGGTGGCGACAGTCCGGCACCAGGCAGTGCTGCAAACGACATAACGATTATTGCCTACACCCTCGATCCGTTGCTCCTCCGCGCGGCAGGAGGCCCAGGAGGATCTGGCGGTAAGGGAGGTGCCGGTGGCAAAGGCGCCCCCGGGCGGAAGCTCGGGCCGCCCCACGACCCTATTCTCATTGACCCGGCGTCCCCGGGGAACGGAGGAGATGGCGGCGCCGGAAGCGCAGGGGGAGCGGGCGGCAACATCACCGTCCACTACATCGAAGCAGGCCCGAAGGGGACTCCGACCGTCTCAAACGCCGATGTGGCCGGAGGCGCGAGCGGGCCTGGGGGCCTTGGGGGCCCTCCGGGGGCCCCCGTCACCGGGGCGCCCCAGGCCACAGCAGGGAGGGCAGGTCCTGCAGGCGCAGCAGGACGGGACGGACGCGCGATCATAACTAGTGAGCCCCCAGAGCAGTTCTGGCCGCTGGCTCAGGCGACCGGTGGCGCGGATGCCTGGGCGGAATACCGCTTGAAAATGGGAAGGTACTTCTATCGGGCTTTCAATGCGTCCGACAGTGTGCGCTCCTCTTATCTCTACCAGGCTTACGCAGAGTTCCAGTCGGTAATTAACCTGTCTACGGCTGGGAACGCTTCACCCGTCAGTGCCCAAGCCGCCCAGTGGAGTGACTGGCTCGCTCAAAACATGAACTCACTGGGGCTCTCGTACGATGTCTGGCTTAAACCGGACTTCAACACGTTCCAAAGCGCGTACATTGGGTACACGCCGATGCTGACACCCCTGGTGCAAGCAGTTAACGACCTGATACTGCAAGCTGTGGCGGCGAGTGCCGTAAGCGACCAATTGGACATCCTGAATGCTGAAGCTGCCAACGAGAAGAAATCCCTTGGCGACGACCTCAAGACTGCAAACGTCGAACTGACGGATAGTCAGCAGACGCTTGCACATCTCAATGACCAGATGCAGGACCTTACGGCTGAAATTAACGCCAAGAAAGCCGAGCTTCAGCAGGCCCAGTACGAATTCGAAGCCGAGCTGCCTTTGGTGGCGGCGTGGGACACGGTGCAGGCCGTCATAACAATGGCTGCGGCCGTGGCGAAATTCCTGACTCCTGCAGCGGCTGCTGCCGCAGGAGGGGCATCGGCGGCCGCAGCAGCAGCCGCTGCAGGAGGTGCCGCTGGTGCCGCAGCGGCCGCAGGAGGGGCAGGCATTGATACAGGTGTGGCCGGGATTATCGTGCCTTCTTGGTATACCACGCAGGGCGACTCTGCCGTCGCGCAGACTTTGGCGAGGCAAGGCGATGTGAGCAATCTAGCCTCATTGGCCAAAGAGGCAGGTGGCTTGCTCGACCTCGTACAGGAAGCACAGAAGGCGATAGGGCTATTTCAAAACTTGCAGGAGAATAACGATGCGACAATCAAAGGCGATGAGGCAGCTATCAGGCAACTGACGGCGCAGGCGCTTGAGCTGAAATTTCAGCTATTGCATCAGCAGAATCAGCTCACCTCTGCGGCGCTGCGAGTGGAAGCAGCCCAGGCGCGCATCACTGCATGCCAGAATGACATAGACGCCATACAAGCCGCAAAGAAGATCAATGTCGGTAAAATGGACGCGATTGCAGCGGTCGTCGACACTCTTCTCGAACTGATTTCCCGTCTAAGCGAGTTTGTCCTCCGGTACGTCTTCCTGGCGGCTCGCGCGCTGGACATATTCTCGTTCGCCGACGGAGTTGCGGTCGCTCCTGCAGGTGCTGCCCCTCAGCCTTTCCCTCGAACGAGAACCTTGCCTCTCGATTTTGGCATGGTGTACCCCGATCTTGTAGCCGACGCCCTGCTCGAAATGCGGCGTGGCGGCAACGACCAGGCCGCGAAGACCGCAAACTCGCAGGCAGCTCTCAATCTCATAAATGCCCTAGCGGTCAGTTGGGCTCAGGCTCCGGGGTGGTCGGTCTTCACGCAACAGGGAATCGACATGGCGAACAACCTGTCGCAAGGCTTCGTGTGGGTTCCCATAAACACTCCGAAATTCGTACCCAACTCGCAAAATAATCCGACCTGCACATTCAAGATTGACTTCAAGGACCTGCCTGCCGATACCCGCGAACTAAAAATCGAGCAGATTTACATCAACCTGGTAGGAGCCACCACCGGCGTGCCATCCCTAACAGGTGACCTCGAACACAGCGGATATGCACAGGCCATGCGTCTAAGTGATGGTGCCACCCTGATGCTGGAAGCGCCTGCTGACACGAGCGAGGTGGTCATCACATGCTCCTCGAGCGCGGCAGTCCCCACGCCGTCTGCCACCACTCTCGCCGAACTGCCGGCCTACTACGGCAGGAGCCCCGTCACCACATGGACCCTAACCATCACTGACCCCAGCCCCGTTGACCTTTCTCAACTGTCTCAAATCCAGGTGGGCATTCGCTATTTGACGTACCTGACTCCACCCCCTACTCCCATGAGGCGTGTCGCAGAACTGGTGAGGGCAGGGCTGCGGCGGCACCCAGCCAGGGCGGGGCATGCAGTCAGGGCGGGGGCGCGTAGGCGGGCGAGGGTTTGACGACGGACCTCTACGCGTTCAGATCAGTAGCGGCACCCCTCGCTTCCGCTGCCGATCGGCTGGAGCGAAGGATTCACGACTTTCCCGCGTGAAATGCCCCGGTAGTGCCAAGCAGCGATCGCCTTGGTCTGTCCTTTTCGTGCACAGATGGGACAGCATCATGGGCGGCCTGAAGCACCTGAAAAGAGTGCCTTGAAGGGAAGGCAGCCCGCTCCACGAGGCCGTCGCAGATCAGGACGCCATCGTCACCCCGGGCGCGGCCACACAGCTGACCATCACCGACCCGTTCAAGGCAGCCAAGGTCCTCCTGTAGGCCAAGGACGACAAGACCGGCAAGCTCCTGCCGGTGCGACCGTGAACATCGGCTCTGGCACCTCGAGGCTGCTCACCCTGACCACCGGTGCCAACGGCACGGCCTCCGGAGAACTGCCCGTGCCGAGCCGGAAGACGGAGTACTGGGTCGAGGAGATCAAGGCCCCCGCCGGGTGCGACCTTTACAAGCCGTCCAAGTCGTTCACCGCAGGCCCCGGCGCTCCGGTGACCGTGACCGTCACCAACGCCAAGACTGCCACCGATCCGAAGCCCGACCCCGCGGACAAGCCGACGCACAAGCCAGCGGCGCCCCGTCCACACCCGCGGATAAGCCGGGCAGCGGGGCCGGAGGGGTCAAGCCTTACCCGCAGGGCACCGGCACACCGGATGCAGACCCCTTCGTTCACCGCCGCGGACCTGGACAGCGACTCCGCGCCCAAGGCGCCGGCCGGCGCCCTCGCCCACACCGGCGCTATCACCCTGGTCGCGGTCCGCCGTCGTTCGTCTACCGAGTTCGAACCCGACGACAGCGGCAAGACCAGCTAAACCGCACCGACACCAGCAGCGTAGCGAGCGGACACGCATCCGACGATCAGCAGTGAACGACTGCGCCTGTCAGCCACTGTTGGCGATGGCAGCGGTTCGGAGCATCTCGAACAGGGTGGGGATCTCGTCCTTCGTGGCTTTCGCTGACATGGCCAGGTAGCCGATGACGTTCAGGCTCAGCTCTCTGACCGCTGGGCCTTCGGCGCTCTTGGCCCACCGTCGGTAGGCGTCGATCAGAACCGCCGTGACGGCCATGGTCGGGTCGTCATCCACCTTCTTCAAGGCTGCCGCTCGCTGTTCGTCATCCTCCATGTCTTCGCGGATTCCGAGGCGGATGAGCATCCAGATCTGCCCGAAGCGATCGGCAAGGTCGATGACCACTTCGAGGATGCCCCGTTCGGATGCGTCACGGCTCGACAGTACTTCGACGGCTTCGGTGTCTTCATCCCAGACCGCCTGGAGATAAGCGACGGCGGTCAGAATCTCCTCCTGCGTCATGTCAGCCGCCGTCATACTGCGGGCCCTTCACTGTGGGCCACCGCATAGACAGCCCCCAATGCCCATCGAGTGCATACGTCGATCGCTGGGAGCGGGGACATGCGTCCGATTCCGCGCGCCAGCCCTCCGCCGTTGGCGGCCGGCGAGTCGACAGGCCATGGCCTGGTCAGCCACGCCCACTCCGCTCCCGCTTCCTCGGGCACGCCGGTGGCGCCCAGCCCGAGCCTCCGCCCCAGCTCGTACACGGCCCGCGGCCCTCGCTCCAGACATGCCACCAACGCGCACGCGGACACTTGATCCACCGCGAGGCTTTCCTGCTCAGCGATGGCGGCAAGGACGACGGTGAGCACGCCGCGTACCGCCCGCTCGTCCCACGTGGCCGCCCGATGGCCCGCCTGCTCGGTGAGCGAGGCCGCTCGCGTCAGTGCCGCGCACCACCGTGTCGCATCCATCTGCTCCTCGCTCCTGTCCCGCCTCAGGCTCCTGTTGCAACCATACGGTGGCTCAACTGAGTTGTGCGCTGGACTGATGCCGTGCACCATGCCGATGCGACCGCTGACGGCGCAGTGAAGCCGATGGTGCGGGAACGCGTTGCTGCCATCCCCCGAGGGGGTGGCTGATCGCCAACGGCCTGATCTTCCGGATCGAGGGCCGGGGGTGTCCGTGCTCTGACATGCTTTGTCTCATGAAGCCCTTGGAATTCAGTGCGACCACTCTGCGGGTGACAGCCACGGACGAGGAACGATTCCTCACTCCTATCGGGGAGTTCGTGTTCACCAGTCCGGAGATCCGTCTCGCGACCAATCACGACACGGCCGAAGGCGTTCGGTCGAGGTCTCATGTCGGCCTCCCGGCCGGGCACCCTGATGAGTGGGAGCAACTAGTGGTGGACGTCCGCTGCGAAGAGCCCTGGGTCGAACGGTCATTTGCGATCTCCGAGGCACTGAACGACGTGACCGTGACCAGCGAATGCGCACTGGAGGCGTGGGGGCCCCCATCAGCCGACGGCTCCTGGCCGGTCCTGGTAGTGCCTTCCGTCGGCTTTGAGACGATGGGGTGCGGAGCGCCTGTAGGGCAAGGGCACGTGCAGTTCAGCGGGCGGCTCTATCCCGGCCTGTGGGGCCTGGCTGCCACGTGCGAGAGGCTCCCGTGGGCTTCCGACGGGAGGAAGCGACCGTTCGCCGGAGCCCTGCCGACGGAACCGGGAGAACTATGGACGATGGGCACGACGCGGGTACCCCCGCCTCAAGAGGGGCCCGTCCCGCTGCGCGTGACCCCGTACAGGGAGGTACCCGGAGCTGTCCCGAGGTAGCAGTCACGGTCTTCGTCCAGTTGCCTGAGGGGTCCGCCACGGTCCTCGCCGAGTACGACGGACCCCCGTCTTGGCGGACAAGATGCCTCAGCCGATCCTCATCACGCGGCCTCGTACATGGGGGGCTTCTACCAGCACGGCAGCATACTTCGGGGGCTTGCGACGTCATTGGCGCATTGCGCTTCGCTCGCCCCGAAGGCGTACGCCAAGATGACTTGGCATGGCCCTCCATGAAGAGGAACGCCCGGACGCGGCGGACGACGACTTCGAGATCGAGCCCTCGCATGAGTCGGATCTGCTCCGTGAGTTACACGCCCTGCGGGCGATGTCGGATGCGCAGGGCCGTGGCTACATGCTGGAAGCACTGCTGGAGCGCATGTTTCGGCGGGCGCACTTCCAAGTCGTGCACAACCCGAAGATGGCAGGACGTAGGCAGACCGACTTCGCGGTGATCTCTCATGACCACCGCTACCTCGTCGAAGCGAAGTGGGAGGGCCAACCGGCCGGCACCGATGTCGTCCAAGCCGTCCGCAGCCGCCTGCGCCGTGTCGACGGCACTGTTGTGGCGTTGCTGTTCACCATGTCCGGGATCGCTGAGGGGGTGGATAAGGAGATTGCCGAATACCGCGGGGAAGGGTTGGTTCTCGTCTTCGACGACGCCGACATCCTGACTCTCTTGAGGGACCCGCATGAGTCGGACCGCCTTCTTCGTCTCAAGCGCGATGCACTGGTTGTCCACGGGCGTGTCCATCGAGGCGAGAAGGAGCGGGAGGCGGAGAAGACCGCCCGGCGTTCGCGCAAGAAGGCAGAGCAGTTGCCCCGGAGTCGCTACAGGTTGCTCGACGCGGGCGGGGACGAGGTGCTCTGGTTCCACGGGGCAGGAGGATTTAACCCTGCGGTCTTCTGCCTCGACCTGCCCGATGTCGACTGGGTGCCAGCCGCGGGAAGCGGCGTATGCCTGGACATGCCGGTCGCCGCATGGGGCCAGCACGACCTCCTCCGACTCCTCGACTCGCTCAATGAACTCGGGTGGATGGGCGACCGGGGTCAGTGGAGCATCCAGCAGAACGGCCGCAACTGGCATGGCTGCGGCGTCCATTCCTTCACCGAGGCCCTCAAGAACTGGAGAGAGCGGACCAGAGAGCTGGAGAAACCCCACCACAGCGAGGAGTTCGTCTACTTCGAAGCATGTGACGGCGGGTTCTACACCGTGTGCGGCAACATCTCTGCGGAACGAACGCGCCGGGTTGCGCGCTGCAACGTCTCCTTCCAGCTCGTTGGAATGCCGCTGGACCCCGGCTCGCTGCAGCAGCTCTACCGGCGGTTCGACGTTCCCAGCCGCGGGTACTTCCGGCCCTTGGTCGAACAGTCAGTCACGCGGCGACGATTTGACGGCCGCGTCCCGCTGCAGGTGCTGGGGCGTATCGTCGAGTCCGGCGACCAACGCTGGGACCAGGAGGACTGGGTCGTCGGCCTCCTGGCGGCAAATCCCTACCGTGACAGTGACCTCCGGCCGCCCGACGATCTGGCAAGTGACCTGGAGGGTGCGGGGGTGCTCGTGTGCGACCTGCGCTCGCACCACCCGCTCAGCAAGCCGAAGGGGCGCTACGAGTTGTGGTCGTACGAGCGTGCCAGGACCTCGGACGCCCATGCGCTCCGCATTGTCGCTGACTGGTGGGAACCTGAGGACAACGTCGAGTGCAGACCGTCTGCTTCGCGTGCCGGATCCGGCTACTTCGGCGCCCAGTTTCTCGAGGTTGCGGCCCAGGATCCTGCACCAGCATGGGTGGCGTCAGGCACGGAGGCGCGCTCCAGCGATCGCGCCGAGGCCGGCAGCGCAGCGTGCGGACACGCATCCGAGGGCCAGCAGTCACATGTACGGGCGCGCGGCGGAATGGTCCACTCGGTTCAGGTCGAGAATGGTGACGATGCCGTCATGGTCTGAGCTATCGCCGGTATCCACCAGCTGGTAGTCGAGGATAGCGGGGACCAGAGCTGGGGTGACGTGGATCTGATCCATCCGAATCCACCCGCCACCGGTGCGAGCGAGGAACCGGGGATCCTGGTGGAACACTGCGAGATGGTTCGCAACATCCGTCAGATCGCCCTCGCGGAGGATCTCTCCCACTACCCGGTTGCCGCGCCAGGGTTCATCGGGCGTCCCCCGGCGCAGGCAGCGTGAAGCGCGGTGGTGGGGCTGGGCAGCGGACCAGTTCGGTTCCTCGTCGCCCAGAGGGAGGTGGTTGAGGTCGCCTCCAGTAGAACCCGACGGGTTCGCAGAATCCCGGCGTGACCCGAGAAGGAACCCGAAGGTCATGCCACCCAATTATGAGGTGTGGCAATCGGGTTCGTGGCCGCGTCACGGAATCGCCCGTGCGGCGACAGGGCCTCAAGCTCCTACGTTGGCTGCGGCAGCTGGCGCCGTCAGCCGCAGTACGTCGGGGATCTCCCGTCGCGCGGCACCGTCGACTGCCGCGCGCCACTTGGCGGTGCGCTCGGCGATGCCGGCGGTCCTGAAGACCAAGGGCCGCGTCACCCTGATCGACGGCCTGCTGGCACCGCCGTCCTGCTCGGCCTGTTGCTGAGCGCGGCCTGGGGCCTTTGGTGGGCCGATCCGCTGGCCGGATACGTGAGAAGTTGCTATCAATCCCTGTTGTCAGCGGGTGAGTTGGGGAAGTGGTCGGGTTCAGTCGTGCTTTGGTCTGTGGCGGTTGTTAGTGGGTCGGGTGTTGGCGGTTTGGCCGTGTCCGCCGGTGTCTTTGCGGTCGTCTCTGGTGATCTGAGCAGCCACCCATCCACATCCCCCGAGCGGCTGTCGGCACGGAGAAGAGCATCACGGGGTAGCCGGATCATCGGCCGCAAAAACAACGGATATGGCTGATCTGCGGCGATGCGGCTGCTTGACAGGTTGCGCGGGTCGAGGAAGCCCAAGTGCGTGGGTTATCTAGTCGAGGGAGAGGGGGAGGGTGATCCGATACCCCAGGATCCCGATGGCCGTGGCGCCGTCCCCGGACACGGTGACCACACCCCCGAGAGCATTGACGTTCACCTCCGCCTCGGCCGGTGTCGCTCCCAGGCCGAGCAGAGCCGCCACCGCGGCCACCGTCAGCACGCGCTGCACCTGCTTCATCACGAACTCCTCCAAAACCAAAGGGCGGTAGATCCGCACCCGTATCTACCGTCCTTCCGAACCACTCATTCCAGCCGCGCGCTCAAGCGCCGCAACACGCGCCCCTGCGCCGTCACTTGGCGCGGATCCGCCCGTTGTTTTTGCGGCCGATGATCCAGCTACCCCATGACCTCTGCCCCAGGTTCAAAAGCAGCTTCTGATAGAGAACGCCCAGCACGACCGCCGCTGGCGACGCGCTTCACGAGCGACACCACCTACGACACGCACTCTCGCCGGTTCGTCGGTCGCCGCCGCGGCCCCTCCTGCCCGCACCGGCAAGTGGGACAGGACGGGCCCAAGACCATCCTGCCGCCCCTTTCCCCTCTGGCATGATCATTCTCGGCATTCATCGGTGAAGTGTTCGATTTAGCGTTGAGGGATCTGTCTTGAGCGATGGCCTGGGCACCGCGCCCGGCGTCGGCACTGTTCGTGTGCTGAGCCTGGACCACATCATCAGCGAGACCATGCGAGCGTGCGGCGTCACGCCCGGGAGGAAGAGCGACGTGCAGGCCAACCTGACCGCCGCCATCGACGCCGTGGCCGCCGACCCCAGCCTGGGAGTCTGCCTGACGTGGTTGCAGGAGCGGTTGGGCGTGCCCGACCGCCATGCCTTTGCCCGCGAGTTGCTGCGGATATACCGCAGATATGACGACTGCGTGGCGGGGAACCTGACCTGCCGTGTCAGCGACCGTGTGCTGTCGGCTCTGCTGCAGCAGGAAGACTGGCGCGAGTATGTGGTGTACAACCTGTGCGGCCTGGCGCTGTACGAGCGTCTGCCGGTCGAGTTCCACAGCCAGGACACGCTCGATGCGTTCGAGGGCGCGAAGCGGTGGTACGAGGTGCCGACACGCCTGCGCAAGGAGGAGCGTTACCACGCCAGGCACGCCACAGGACAGCTCGGAGACCACGGCCTGGGCCGCGGGTGGGCGTGGAGCAACATTGTCTACGGCGGGACACCGGTGGCCACCTTGCTGTGGCCCGCCGGAGGCGACGACCTGGCCGAGATCGAGGACGACATCGGGTTCTACTACGAAGTCGGCCTGCACGTGCTGACGCCGCTGGGCGTCGATGAGGCATACCTCGCTCGAGTCTTCGACCGCATCATGGCTGCGGGGCGCCGGCGAAGCATCCCGGCCCTGTTGTCGCTGGACTACGCGGCGCGGCATCTGGGCCAGGAGAAGCAGTATGCCCGCACAGCGGATGGGCGGCTGCGGGTCGCCCGGTTCTGCCCGGAGTACGCCATCCTGTGGGAGCTCGCCGAGAACAACCTCCTGCACTACCACTACGACACACGGCACCGCGACGGCATCGACGCCACCGACGGCTACCTGGTAACCGACTTCAACCACCGGATCGAGGACGTCGGCGCCGAGATGGCAACCGGCGAGCTGCTGAACACCACCGCGAGCATGGTGGTCGAGGCGTTCGGCATCTGCGGAAACATCGTCACGGCGTGCTCCATGGTGTGGCGCGAGATCGCGTCGTGGTACCGGCACGAGCTGCTCACCCGCCGCGCCACCCGGACGACAGGTGCGGCTGTCGCCTCGCAGATGTGGGCGTTCACCGCCTACCGGCACCCTTGCGAGGAATGGGCGGCCGTGGCGTGGAGGGCCGCCCGCGACGAGATCCTGGAGTGCGGCAAGCTGTTCGTGAGCGACGAGAGCTGCCGCGTGGGGCTGGCCAACCTGTTCGACAAGCCGTACACACTGCCCCCGGACGACGTTGTGCGCGAGGTGGAGTGCGAGTGCGGCGAATGCGCGGAGATCCAGCGCACCGCGCACAGGATCACGCGGATAGCTGACGGCGACGACTGGCAGCAGCAATGTGACGAGATCCGCGAGTGGATAGCCGATTGCGTGCTGCACCTGACGCTGTGCCAACGCAGCAGCGCCGACGTCAAACGCGAGATCGAGATCCGGCTTTCCTGGGAGTTCTTCAGCAGTCCGAAGTGTCTGGCCACCATGGTCGGCTCCATCCTCTGCGGCGACCCGACCGCCGGTGTCGCATCGGACCGGCCGGCCAACACAGTCGTGCTCCCCTTGTAGAGAACCGCCATCAGCGCCTCGGCGCCCGTACCGCCGGCGACAGGCGCGGACGCGGACGCGACATGGTCGGGGACAAAGCCGAGCCACGGCAGGGTGCACAGCTGGACCGAGAGCGCATGGGCCGCAGCCGGCCTCCTCCGATGCCGGTTCGGCCCCGCAGCCGGCGCCGAGCGTGGGCTCTAGGGCGTGTCTGGCTACGTACGTCACAAGTGAGAACGATTGTTGATGGCTTTCAGGACCGCTGTCCGACCCTTAAAGCTAGGAATGTCGGCGAGAAGTAGGAACACCTGAGGGGCGCGGCAGTGGGCTCCGAAGTCCATGTGGCTGCTGCTGAGCTGGTTCGTTTCTGCGGTGAACCGTGCCGCCCACCTGGGTGAGTGGATGCGTTTTCCCCTGGTCAGCCTGCTTAGGGAGCAGCTAGAACCCGTGGGTGATCAAGCTCCGCTTGAGACGGGTGCTTCCTGTGCCGAGCGGCAGCGTGCTGCTCGATCTCGCCGAAGGCTGCCCGGCCATGACTGTGGTCTGCGACCTGGGTTGGGTGGCGGCGGTGCGGCCTGCTTGGTCTTCGTCCAGCCGTGGCCCGGCCAGGGCCGCACAACATGGGAAAGGGCCCTGAAGATGGCCTTCGACGAGATCACCATGGGGCGGTACAACGTCCTGCCCACGACCACCAAGCTGCCCTACACGCTGCCGGCGGAATCGTCCCTCAGGCGGATCCCCGACTGCGATGCCAAGGACAAGCAGGTGTTCACCGCGTGGGACACCGGCGTCAGCAAGACCGACATCGAGAAGGAGATGTCCCTGGAAGAGGCGTACCAGGCGCTGGAAGCCAACACCAAGGCGCTCTGGCCCAACGGTGACTTCGACCGGAAGCACGTGGTGGCCGTACACGCCAACTGGCAGGAGAAGCCCTCGGGCGCCGTCGGGGAGCTTGCAGACATGCTGATGAAGATGTGGGGTTGGCCAGCCACCGCAGCGACGGTGGCCGCGATGAAAATCGCGTGCGGTCGGAAGGACACCAAGCCGTACCCATCGGCGTTCGTGGGCAAGCTGGTGGGGGCCGCGCCATACGTGACGGGGATGGCGGCGGTGCAGGGCAAGGTCACCAAGCAGTACGTCAACGAGGAGACAGTCACGGTCACCTCCACGACCACGGAGCAGTGGGAGGCCGGGCTGAGCATGACAGCCGGCGTCAATGTCAAGGGCGTCAAGGTCGAGCGCACCGCGTCCTTCAAGTGGACCAAGACCCGCACCGACAGCACCACGATCGCCAAGATGCGCAGGGAGTCGACCGACATGCCGGTCGAGGCCGGCGAGTGGAAGCGCTTGGACGTGAGGGCCAACGCCGGTCTCTACAGCGGCTGGCTCGTCTACTTTAACGGCCTTGAAGGCGGCCAGCTGGCCATGTACCCGGCGCGGGTCCCCATCCATGCCCCCGGACAGATCCAGCCGGTCTCCGAGCACATCCTCACCGCCCGCGCCGGCGCCTTCAACGACACCCAGCGCGCCCTCGCCGAAGCGCTTCACGCCGCCGAGCACGACTACTTCGAGGCCGTCACCCAGCTCGCGCAACTCGACGGCCACTACCCCACCAGCGAACAGCTCACCCGAACCGTCACCGCTGAACTGGAAGTCACCAAGCTCCGCCAGGCCGCTGCGGTACTCGGCCTGCAACCACAGACCTGAGCGCCAAGGGCGACCACGCCCCCGTCTACAGAAGTCCCGGCGCTCACGCCCCGGGACTTCTCTATTAACCGCTCAAGCCAGACACCGTATGGACAACACTCAGGTGCCCTGACCTCCTGCACCGACGACATGCCCTCCTTCAAACCCCCTAGCACACCAGACAGTCAGACGTGACCATCGACACGCTGCTAGAACTCGGCAACACCGCTCTCGTCACCGGCGCACCGTTCTCGAAACTGAACAGCAAGCGTTGCTGACTCTCGACAACAAAGCCAGGCGTGTCCGATGGGTCATGTGACGGTCCTTGCGGTGGATCTTCCGTCCCGTGTGGGGCGGGGTGATCTTACGGACGCGAAGTGGCCGGACGGGCGCGCGCGGGAACGAGGCTGAGCGCACGGTGAAAGCGATCAAAGCCTTCAAGGGCCCGGGAAGCCCGAGAAGAATGAGCCGAAGGGGTTCGTGATGAAGTTGAAGGCGAGACTGAAGATGCCGTAGACGGTGCCGTAGAAGTTGCCGTCGGCGGCCTGAGCGGGGGTGGCGAGCGCGATGCTCCCCAGGGCAAGAAGGGCGGTCGCTGCGATGGCGGCGGCGAACCGGCGAACAGTGCTCAGGACGAGCCTCCCAAAGGTGCTTGTCGGCGCTGAGGACGAACCAGCCGAGAGCATTCCCGACCACTGCCCACGCGAACCGGCAATGCACAGGCGCCCGGAAGCCCCGGAGAGCGCACCAGAATCACCGTGAGCTGCGACGGCTCGACCGACCTAACGGAGCCCTACTTAGGCGTGTCCGGTAGCTCGTGATGGCCTGCCACCCACCGGACAGTGCCTAGTGGTAGTCCAGCGGTAGCGTCGGGTTTGCGGTGTCGGTGTGGATCGAACGAAGTCCGTCGGCATCCGGGCACGATCACGAGCGGGCAAATACCTCGTGCACGGTGTCGTCAGAGTCCACGAGCCAGGCCCGGTCCAGAACGTCTGGGTAGCGAGAGGTCACCTCGCGCATCAGATGTCTGGCTACGTCGGGATTGAGCGGCGCGATGGCGGGAGACGGCTTCCGTGCGCCCGTGTTGTCGGCGTGGAGGTGGGGAGGTTGCCAGCCGACCCGCGCATCGATCACGAGTCCTGTTGTCAGCCCGAGTTCGGCGGCGCGGCGCAGCTGCCCGGGGCCGCCGGTCTTCCGCTTGTGCGGGGTCAGCTTCTCGTGGATGGGCTGGGCAAGAACGTCACCGGCCGGACCGAGATCATGCACCCAGCCCTGGGGGGTGAGCCGATGACGCACCAGCAGCGGCTCGGGCAAGGCGAACGACAGCGCGACGGGCTGGGCCGGGTCCGTCGGCTGCCAGGGTTCGGCGACAGGGTCGGCGGAGGACGGGTCGAAGTCGGGGGCCTCGGTGTCGAAGACAGGCCGCCCGGTTCGCGCGGCCTGTTCGCCCAGGGCCGCCAGTCGCGCGAAGTAGCGCCGACGCTCCTTCGGCGTGCCCTGCTGCGGCGTGACCCTGATCAGCAGTCCGCCCGTCGGGCTCAGCAATACCGCGCGAGCAAGCAGGCGGTTAAGGGTTTCAGAAGCCGCCCGTATCGCAGACGGAACCCAGGCGCTCCCGGGCAGGGGCACCGTGGTGTGGTCCACGTACCAGTCCGCTCCATCAACGGCGAGATGCGCGTCCACGGTAAGCACCCCCGCGTCGACTCCGAACATCCGCTGGTATCGCGCTTTTTCGTCGTCCGGCTTCCCACGCAGCACCACGTGCCGGCCTTGGGCCGCGAGGTGGGCGCTCAGGAGGCGGAACGCCGACTCCTCTTGTGGGCTGGCGGCGAACAGGCGCCATGGATCCAGATCCTGGGTCATGCCGCTCCTCCTCGATGTCGCTCCTGGGCAGATCAACCTTGTGCCAGAGAACCTTCAGCGGTAGGTCCAGGGGTTGGTCACGGCGATTATCTGATCTCCCGTGACAACCTCTGGGAATACCGCTGACAACCTTCGGCGGCGCCTCAATGCGACAGGCCGGACACTCCCGGAAGCGACACGCGCTGCGGAACACCGCACTGGCCCTCCCGGCTCAGGCGCGGATGGGGTCGATGACGCATAGTTCGGGGTGCGCGGCCTGGACGTACTTGATGGCGGTGGTGACCGATAGGTCGAAGACCTTCATCAGGTGGAGCGGGTCCTCGCTGTGGTCTGCTTCGTCCAGGACCCGGTCGACGGCGACGGTGGACGGGTTCAGACCCGTACTGCGGAACACGTAGTTGATGGTGAGCTTGCTCACCGGTGGGTTCAAGGAGTGCATCGCGGTGCGCCGGCTGACGAGCAGGTGCGGATTGGTACTGCATGGCCATTGCCGGTGACGGTCCGCCAGCCAGTCCCTCGCGAGCCTCAGAGTGAGCTCGTCGAGATACACGGTCCGCAGGCCAACTTTGAGCTGGCCGCGTGAGCGGTCCAGCCCGGACAGCATCAGCTTCGGCAGCTGCATCGGGCGGACGGCGTGGATCGCGACCAGGGCGACGACCAACTTGCCGAACGGAGTGCGCGCCTTGTCGAGGATGCCGACGAGTCGGGTGTCCGGGATGGGGCGGGGAACCACGGGGGGCCTGCTGCCGAGGTGGACGTTGCGGGCCGGGTCGTGGAAGATCCGCCGTTCGCGCTTGAGCGCCCCGAACAGCGAGCGCAAGCCGCTGAAGAGGGAGAACCCCTGCGGGCCGGGGCGGGCCTTGAGCGCCTTGACGACGTCGTCCTTGTCGACTTCAGCGAGGGTGGCGAAGCGGGACTCCCACTCGGCGAGCACCGGCAGGACGTAGCCGACGTACCTCCGGACGCTGACCCACTCGATCGGAACGGACCGGCGGCGTCCCTGGCCGCGCAGGACGCGCACCCAGGCGTCGAGGTCACCCTGGTAGCCAGCCGGGGCGGTGGCGATCAGCCGCGTGACGGCGGCCTGGTCCATACCGATGTCGCGGTCGGGCCGCGGGATGAGCAGGCCGCGGGCTTCCAGGAAGTGGGCGACGCGAAGGCCGGCGTAGTTGGTGCCCAGCTTCGCGATGGCGCGAATGTCCACTTCAGGGATGGGTTCCTTCGCTCCGAGGTAGGCGACGGCGGCGCGCAGGACGCGCAGATTGGCCCGGCGGATCTGGATATCCCAGGACTCGGCGCGGGCTTTGCGGTCGAGCACGTCGAGCAGATCGCGGGCGGAGGCGGTCAGTTCGTGCAGGGGATTTCCGAGCAGGCGCGTCCAGTCACGGACCGGTGTCTCGAAGAGCGGCTCCTGGCCGGGGATGGCCAGGTGCAGCGGGACGGGCGGAGCGGTCGGAGTTTCGGGCTCGGGGGGTCGGGGTCGGGGCGGCCTGTATCCGCTGGCGCCGAGCCAGAGCTGGTCCATCACGCGGTCTGGAGGGCTGCCAGCAGCGACCGCCAGACAGCAGGACCGGCATCGTCCTTCGTGCAGGGGCAGTTGCCGAGTGCAGCGACTGCATGTTCCGACAGCGCGGCCCGGTGTGAGGGCCCAAGCGCGGCACAGGTCGCACGGGCGACGGGCGTTCCCGGTCCAGGCCAGGCACTGCTCGCAGCTGAGGAGGATCCTGGGAGGTCGCTTCGCCAGGGGCCGGGGCTGCTTGGCGTCGGACCGAAGCCGCCGCGGTCCGACCATCCGCCGGCGGAGGACCGGGGGCTTCGGCTCGCTGCGCGGTCGCAGCAGCCCGGCCTCGCGCAGGACCAGGGTCACCGGTCCCTGCTGATAGGGGAGTCGGTCGATATCCTCCTCGCGGACCAGGTCCTCGTCGGCCTCGCGCGCGGCCAGGATCAGCCGGGCTTCCGGCATCAACGTGTAGCGCCACTGCTGGCCGTGGCCGAGTTCCTTCTGCAGCCGACGCACGGTCAGGTCGAGCAGGTGGCCTTCGGCGATCTCACGTGCCCAGATCCGGCGGCCGTCGGCCGGACGGAAGGTTCGCGCCATGGTCAGCAGGGCTAGCTGGCCGTGAATCTGCGGGGTGCAGACGCGCAGGTCATCGGTGCGCTCAGGCGGAAGATGGACGGTCTTCCAGTCCCGGGTGCGCGGCATCATGTTCAGCTTCGGAGTGCTGTTCCGCTTGTGCAGCGGCTGCAGCACGGCGAATTTCACCTCCGGCAGCAGCAGCGCCAACTGGAGAGGGCGCACGGGGACCGCGGCCCCGTTGCGCTGGGCGCGGACCCAGTCTCCGTCGGCGTAGTGGATCTCGACGGTGCACGGGCGGCAGATGCTCTCGTAGGTGAGCGTGCTCGTCCGCGCGCACCGCCGGCAGGCTCCGTGGTGCGGATCGCGGATCTTCCGCGTCCACAGCGCGCAGGGCCAGCACACGTCGTCGAACCGAAGGTCGCCCCATCCCAGGCAGGTGCGGCAGCTGCCGTACCCGAAAGTAAGGCGGCTCTTGGGCATGCGTCCTTCTCTCAGGGTGGTCCGGTCCGATGGCGGGTCAGTTCGGCGGCAGCGACCGCCTCTGCCCGCCGCTGGGAGTGCGCGGAACCGGCCGCGCTCCCGGCTGGCCCACAGCTGCCTGCAGCGGCGACTCGTCGTGCTCGGTGAGGATGGCGGCCGTCTCGGCTTGCATGAGGTCCGCCACGGTACAGTCCAGCGCCGCGCAGATCTTGTCGAGGTCGTCCAGGCGCACCGTGACGGGCTGGCCGCCCCACATGGCCGCGACCTTGCTCAATGAGGGCGTGAAGCCGACCTCCTTGAACGCTTCGAGGAGCAGGACCGGCCGCCAGATGTCCCGTTGGGCGGCCACCATCCGAAGGTTCCACTTCATCGCTATGCTCGTCCCCTCAACCGGGTGATCGCCCGGTTCGATGCTTCCATGCACGCCCGCTCAGGGTCGGCCTTGACGGACGAGAGGTACCCGACCGTCGTCGATGCCCAGCGATGCCCGAGGATCTGCTGGACGTCCCACAGTGGCATGCCGTCCTCGTAGTGATGCGTGGCGCAAGCATGTCGCAGCAGGTGCGGGAACAGGTGCGTGACTGTGCCCGACAGGTGCAACTTCGACGCCGCCTTCAATGACCGGCGGAAGGCGTCCGCCCCGATTGGCGGCGCGACGGGCACGTTCAGCGCCGCCACACCAGGGGGAAGCCGCTCGGACGGGAACAGCGGGGCCGCCGGGTCCGTCGGGTCGTCGCAGAACTCCCCACGGATATTCTCCATGTACCACCACAGCAGATCCCGCCCCTCCTGGAACAGGTACGCCTGCCGCTCCCTCGGGCCCGAGCCGCGCGCGGCCTTGCCCTGAACGACGAACCGCCCCCACTGGCCGAGCTCCCAATGGACGTTCTCGATCCGCAGGCCACACAGCTCCGAAGCGCGGACTGCAGAGATGTACGTCAGTTTCGCCATCACGTAGTCCCGCGCGGCGACCGGGTACTTCCGCGACTCGGGCAGCGCGTCCCGCCACGAGGCGAAGAACTCCTTCGTCGCTCGCTTCGACGGCGGGATCCGCAGGCCGAAGTCGCCGCGGTGGACCGGGCGGTTGAACGGGTCGACCGGGGACTCGATCGCCGCCCCGAACCGCCGGGCGATCTCGCCGGCGTAACGCTGTTCGAGAAAGGAGAAGTACGAGTCGATCCGCAGGAGCTTGCCCCGGATCGTACTCAAGGCTCGCTTGCCGGCTCCCGCGAAGTACCTGTCCAGGTGACGCGGTGTGAGCTGCCAGGGGAACAGGTCGTAGAAGTCGCGCAGCTCGATGATCGGCTTGACTAGGTTGTGGAGCGTGCCGGGCGCGAGGCCGGCGACGTCGCGGGCCCAGACGTACTCCATCAGCGTGTCGTGGAAGAACGCCTCCGCGTCGGCTTCGGACACCCCGGAGGCCGTTCGACGCTGGAGCGAGACGACGTCTGCCAGCCCCGTATCGACGAGTGGCGTGCTCGGCAGCTCGTCGGCGTGCCCCTCGGGCGGCGCGACGAGCGTTAACCAGCGACTTCCGGAATCTGCCACGATTGACATGAATACCGCAGCTACTCGCAGAATCTGCCAGCTACAGGCCAAATCTCACGCGAACGGGCTACGCGGCTTGAAGGCGGATCTACCTGCTGATTTGCCCCTATGCGGCCAGAACGGCCTCGAACGAACCCGCAGGAACTCCACTAACGGCGATGCCGCCGTAGCGCCAGGCACGGTTCACTAGGATCTGTGCCTCCTGACCTGCTGCCTCGACGGAAAACGGGGTGAGATGGGTGCTGATCGCGGTCAGCGGCGCGGGCCATTCCGCGGTCACGCCCAGTGGCCGGAAGAGGCCCAGCGCGTAGCCGTGGTGCAGGTCCGTCGTGCTGTAGCGAGTATCGGTGTCCTGCAGTTCCAGGGTCTGGGGCCGCCAGGCGATCGCGGTGTTGAACATCCTGGACGGGGCCATGAACAGATCCATGCCCAGGGCGGCGCGGGCGGCGTCGGCTGCAGAGGGTAGGGCGAGCCAGTCAACTTCCTGTAGGAGCAGGAGGTCCGGGCTCACGTCGTGGACGATGCTGACCAGGCCCTCCCACCGCCCGTCTTGGACGGCACCGACCTGGGCGTTCTGGCTCATCACGGTCAGGTTCACGGAGTCCTCCCGAGACGCGGATAGGTGTAAGCGGAGTGGGGCCCTTTGGAACGCTGACGGCCTGGGCCCGGAGCTGCCCGGGTCCAGGCCGGAGTTGTGGGTCGCTCGACGCGGCAGCTGGTGTGCCGAACCTTCGCTTGGACTGGTCGGGTGAAGTAATTTGACGGCCTTGCGGGACAGGGCGTCACCGAGGGCTTCTGCTCCCCGTCCGACCCCTTCCCGGGGCGAGGTGGTCGGGGATGGGGGGTATGTAGGCGCGGGCCAGTTGACGCTGGCCGTAGATCTGCCAGGCCCGGGTGTTGGTGTCCTCGGAGGGCACGATTGCCTCCTGGGTGGGTGCGCTGGGGATCAGGTGTGCGTGGTGAGGTAGGCGGGACCCTCGCCGCGCCGGGCCCGCTCGATGGCGTCGAGGCGGGCGAAGGCGCGCGGCGCCATCAGCTCCTGCCATGTGGCGAGGTCGTGGACGGCCCACATGTCGTGCTCGTCGGGATCGAGTCGGATCCGGCCGAGCTGGTTGGCGGTCAGCCGGCCTCCGTCGAAGATGAGCCCTACCTTGTTCAGCGGCAGGCGGGGCCCGGCGTGCAGGAAGTGCGTCAGGAGGAGCTTCGGCGTGTCCTGTGCGAGTTCGAGGCTGGTCTCTTCGACTGCTTCGCGGCGGGCGGTCTGCAGCGGGTCCTCGCCTGGGGCGTCCAGGTTGCCGCCCGGGAACTGCCAGAGGCGCGAGCCGTAGACCGAGCGCAGCTGGACCGGCCGGTCCTGCTCGTCGCGGATGTACAGGCAGCCGTACACCGTGTGGTGGGGGACGGTCTGTGCGTACTGCGCGGGCGTCATCGGCATGGGGCGGCCGGGCCGAGCAGGGCGGTGGTCGAATGCGAAGGCGAGGACACCAAGTGCTTCCTTGGCCGGCGGGTAGATGCTGCGGAGGTTGGCGAGCAGTTCTCCGTGCGGTCCGTCGGGGTCGATGCACGCGGGGTCCTCCGAGCTGAGCAGGTCCTCGAAGGAGGGGTACGGGGTGATTCGGTGCACGATGATGTCGAGTTCCCGGCCAGTGTCGCGATCGTGGAAGACGATCGTGTCGCCGGCTGCGACGGCGCGCTTCTGCGGGGTAGCCACCCTCACTTCGATTGTCTTGCGGCCTGCTTCCACTTGGCGGTAGTACCGCGGGAGCAGGTGCATGTGGTGCTCTTGCGGTTCGTCTCCGGTCGCCGGCCTCGGGACGGCCGGGATCCCCTGTTGGGTGTCTTCAGGCACGTGTGCCTCCGATGGATGCGGTGGGGTCCGTTGCGGTCTGTGGCCCGTGGAGGATGAACCGGCGTTGCTCCGTGCAGGTGGCGAGGCGCCCCACGGCCTGCTCGGCGAGCTGCCGCACTTCCTCGGGCGCGAGGTCCGGGTGCTTGGAGGCGACAGTGATCATGCCCATCCCGTTTCGGAGTAAAGGCGGCCGGCGCGGATGCCCTCGATGGCAACTCGGGTGTAGGGGACGAGGTTGTCGGGGAGTGAGGCCGGGTCCCAAAATTTCCACTGGGTGCACTTGTCCGGCTCGCGGAGTTCGGGCTCGCCGGTCCAGGTCCGGGCGCGGAAGAAGAGGCCCATGCGGGGTCGGTCCCCGGCGCGGTCGATGTGGTGGACGACGTGGACGAGTTCGATGTCCTGCGGCTGGACCTGCAGGCCGGCCTCATCACGTGCCTCTCTGATCAGGCACGTGATGGCGCTCTCCTGCTCGCAATGGCTAGCCAGAACGTGCCAGGTGGACGGCGCGAACGCGGAGTCGGGGTGGCGTAGCCCGAGCAGCACCGTTCCGTCGGGCCGCTCCAGGTAGAGGTGGACGCCGATGACGTTGAGGACCGTGCCGTGCGTGGAGGCCGGGTGGCGCTCCTCGTCGGAGGCTGCCCCGGTGTGCGCCGCGGCGCTGGATGCGCTGGCCGTGCGGATGGCCGCGTGACGCCGTACGAGGTCGCTGGTGGTGTCTGCGATGCGTAGCCGGTGGAGGTCGTTGGGGGCAAACCAGGCCAGCATCACCCCTTCCGTCAGGCGGAGTTCGCGGCGATCGCCGTTCCAGCGGCCGGCGTAGATGGCGATGGGCACGGTCCCGCCGGATGCGTCGGTTGCTTCCTCGATGCCGAACGGGGTCAGGTCGGCGATGTCGAGACCGGCTTCCTCGTCCAGTTCCCGCCGCACGGTGTGTTCCAGGGTGGCGTCCTGGGGCTCTCGGCCGCCGCCCAGCAGTGACCACATGCCCGGCTCCCAGATCTGGCCGGGGAAGTAGTCGCGCAGGTGGAGCAGGTACTCGCCGCGGTCGTTGTAGATCAGGGCGGAGGCGTTGGCCGTCTCCGGTTCGGCTTTGGGCGTGAGCTTGAGCAGCTTCTCGCGCAGCGAGGGGGAGTACACCCTGTCCACGGGCCGCCACTCGATGTCGCCGACCTCCTCCACCTGCAGCACGACCGGCACGTCCGCCGCCGTGCGCAGGCGGAAGAGGAATCGGAGGTCGAAGTGCCGGTGGCCCGGTTCACCCTTGCCTGGACGGGCGTCGATGTCGTGGATGTCGATGTCGAACGGCACGGCCTCGTGGCCGGGCCACGGTGTCACGGCCTGGGGAGGGATGCCGGTCTCCTCGTGCAACTCCCGAAGGGCCGCCTCTGCCAGGGAGTCGTCTTCCGGCTCGGTGTGTCCCCCGGGAGCGAGGACCTTCCCGCTCGCAGGGCGCAGCACGTGCAGGACGCGGCCGAGCGGATCGACGACGATGGCGCCGCAGGTGACGTGGCCGGAGAAGGTGGAGCGACTGGCGATGTTGGCGGGCCGGTCGAGGGCGTCCAGGAGACCGCCGAGTTGCCTGCGCTCGTCAGGGTGGCGAGCGAGGTAGGTCTCGACGGTGGTGCGGATGTGGTCGTGCGACAGCGGCATAGGGCTACCTCAGAGGGACGCAGGGCGGATCGAGTTGAGGCGGGATGGTCGTTCGTGTCAGCTCAGCCGCATCCCCTCCGCAGAGACTTCCTCGATGGCCGCGGGGCGAGCGGTGGGAAGGCCCCAGCGCTCCCGGGCCGTCTCTGCGGCGAGTAGGGCTTGCCGCGCTCCTGGCGGGCCCCATCCCAGAAGGGCGGCTGCCTGGGCGGGGGTGGCGAGCAGGCGTGCGAAGGGGTGTCCGGTGGCGGGGTCGACGGCCGCCGGTCCGATGTCGGTGACCCGGGCGGCCAGGCGGAGCCGAGCGTTGGGCCCCACTGAGCCGTAGACCTCGCCGGTGTCGTCCAGCACCCAGCCCAGTCGCACCGGATCGGCGAGGGTGAGCTGGGCCTCCTCGGCGGCTTCGCGGTGGAGGGTGTCCTCGGGCGTCGTATCGGTCTTCTCCACGGTGCCGCCGGGCAGCATCGGCAGCGCGCCCCGGGGGCCGGGGTCGGCCACGAGGACGACCCGGCCGTCGGGGATGAATGACCACGCCCAGGCTTGCTGCACGGGGATCCGCTCGGGGACGGGGCCGCGGTTGAGGGGGCTGTCCCACAGGGGCCGGTAGCGGACGTGGACGTCATGGCGGTCCAGCGCCGGGACGTCGAGGATGTGCCGGCCGTCGGCGAGGTGTGCTGTGGCGGTGTTCCCGAGCCGGGCACGGTAGGCGGCGAGCATGATCTGCCCGTCCACGGGCCTCAGCCGCTGCACCGCGTCCCGGGTTTCGAGGAAGGCGAACTCGGACAGTTCCTCGCGCGGCAGGCGGATCGCCTCCACCTGGTCGGGGGTGAGGGTTCCCCCATCGAAGACGAACCGGATTTCCCCGGGGAAAGGCGTGCCGGGCTTGGTGTCGGGGTGGTGCGGGGAGAGGGAGTGGACGGCGAGCACGTCCGACAGGGGCAGGTTCGCCAGGCCCAGTTCCTCGGTGATCTCGCGCTGGCAGGTGACGTGTGGGTGTTCGCCGGGTTCGACGACTCCTCCGGGCAGCAGCCACCGGTCGTCCGCGCGGTAGGTGGGGTGAACGAGCAGGACGCGGCCGATCTGGTCAGTGACGAGCGCGGCGGCGCCGACCCACACCGCGTGCCGGGAGGCGGCGTGCTGCCCTGCGGACCGGGCGGCACGCGGTGCAACATGATCCGAACGTGAGATGGGAGTGGTCATTGGCTCTGCCTTCCTCGAGGGTGGGCGGGCGTGTGTTCGGCGCGGGCTGGGGAGCGGATCTGTTCCTCGGACCAGCTCGGATTGCCTGCTCGCAGCTCTCCCGCGTATTTCTCGAAGTACGACCCCTGGAGCTGGGGTGGCCGGTATCCCTCGACGAACAGCAGCCGGAGTCCGGCAGGAAGCTGCGACTGGCCATGAAGGGGGCGTTCCAGGACGCCCTGACATAGGTGCGCGAAGTGCCCGGCCAGCTCGGACTTGAGATCGTCGACCAGCAGGTCTCGATAGGCCCGGACACCGACGAGTGGTTCGTCGGCACTCCTTGACAGGGATGGCGGCCACGCGCGGGTCGGACATCAGGATGACGTTCAAACGGATCTCTTTGACGGACGGGGGTTCGCGATGCCGCCACAGGCTCGTACGCGGGGACGGCTTCAGCATTAACGGCTTGTGCGGTGCGGGCTCGTCCAGTCGAAGTCGAGGCGTGCGTGCCGCTTCACGAGGGTGCGGGCGCCCGTCTCTTCGGTGCCGCCACCGAGGCGGGAACGGACCGTCAAGCGGGGAGCGTCGCGGATGTGGTGGTCGCGGTCCCAGACGATGACCTGCTGCGTCATCTCCTCAGCGAGTTGCGCGGCGGCCGGTCCGTAGGCGTGAATGCACCACTCCCATGCGGCAGGGCCGGTCTGCTGAAGCAGCAGGCGGGCGAGGGAGCCGTCTCGGACCACGGCTGCCGCGTCCCAGCCCTTGGAGCGCTCGACGATCCCGGTGTCGAGTTCCGGGTCGACGGCCAGGCGGCAGAAGCCGTCCATCGTGGTGGCGAGCCACAGCATGAGCTTGTCGAAGGGGGTGTTGCCGGGCATCGTGACACTGGTCCGGCGTTCGAGCCGCGGTGCCTCCAGAGCCCGGGTGAGCTGCCCGGCGTCCGCCATTCCGCCCTCGGGGAACCGCACGCGGATTTCCCCGCCACGCAGGGACACGACGTCTTCCACTTGCGCTCCGGCGCCTTGCATAGGGACGAACCCGCACACCGTGTACGAGCGGCTGACCAGCTGGTCGTCTCGCTTCTCGAAGGCAATCGCCCAGCTGTATCCGTGGATCGTCAGCGGGACCACGAGGCGCCCGCCCTCGACGAGCGGGGTGATCCAGGCCGGCGGGATGTCGGGGGCTTGGACGGTCACGATAATTGCGTCGAGAGAGCCTTCGTCGGTGAAGCCGGGAGCACCGTGCTCGCCGTCACCCAGTACGACGCGCACCCGGTCGTACCCGGCGGCGGACAGGAACCGCGCCGTGCGCTCGACGATGAACGGGTCGATGTCCATGGTGACGATCAGCCCTGCAGGGCCGACGACTTCCTGCATGTGCCCGGCGTTGGGGCCGTTGGAACCGATCTCCAGCGCGGTCTGGCCAGGGCCGAGAGCAGCCTCGCGGAGCATGACGGCCTGCAGCCAGGGTGCCGAGACCGTACTGGTGGCCCGGCCGTTGCGGTCTCGCTTGGTGGGGACGATCGCGTCTTCTGCGGCGTACACGGTCTCCAGCGGTACCCCGGGGAGGAAGAGGTGTCGGCGCACCCGTCGAAAGGCAGCTTCGATGGAGGCGTCGTCGATGTAGCCCTGGTCGATCAGTTTGTCGGTCATTGCCTCGCGCAGCCGGTGACTCTCGCGCTCCCTCTCGGGAGCCTCTGACGGCCTGGGCTGGAGGGCGAGGTTACGGTGCACGGGCGGCAAGTCCTTCAGAACGCCGGGCCAGACGCAGTCCAGCACATGCGCGGACGGCGTGAACAGCGCGCCTGTGAGAGCGGGCAGGTCGGCGGGCCAGTGCCACTCCCAGCGGTGGAACAGGTCGGGTTCGAGCACTGCGGGAGTTCCATGGTGGGCGGTGACACGGACGGCGGCGGTCAGGCGGGGCACGTTGTAGGTGGTGTCCATCAGGACGGCGAGTACCTGAGCGTCGTCCGTCGAGGCTTCCAGTCCGGTCTCCTCAGCCAGCTCGCGGACGGCTGCCTGTTCGAAGGATTCGCCCGCGTCGGGCTTGCCGCCGGGAAGCTCCCAGACGCCGCGCGCTGATCGTCCGAGCAGCACGCGGCCCTCTTCGTCGGTGACCACGACACCGGCGCCGATGAGGCCCTGTGGGGTGGGGCGTTGTTTGTCGGCGAAGGCCACCGGCCCTGTGGCCGGATGGCGCAGTACCAGTACCGCCAAGCCGTCGGCGTCGAATCGATCGGCCGTGGTCCACCCGGCGGCGGCCAGGGTGAGTTCGTCCTCGTCCAGGGCGATGTCGCGCCGGTCGGCGGGGACGGTGTCGGCGAGCGGCGTGATGATGCAGATGGTGCCGTCGGGGCGCAGATGCTCGCGCAGACGGTTGAGGAGCCATGTGCGGTTTTGGAGGAAGGCGTAGCTCAGGCGGAAGGTGATCAGGTCGTACGCGTCGTGAGGCAGGGCGGCGAGGGAGTCGTGCTCGATGTCGTGGTGCAGGAAGTGCACGTCGGCTCCGTCGGGAGCCTGCGCGGCGGCGAGTTCGACGGCGGACTCCGCGTAGTCGACGGCGTCGACCGAGTAGCCCATCTTGGCGAGGTGGAGGGCGAGTTCGCCCAGGCCGCAGCCCACGTCCAGGGCGACGGCGGGGCCCTGCGGGCGCAGGGTGGTATCCAGTACGGCGTGTTCGGCGTCGGTCAGGGCCCGGAAGCTCTCGCCGCGGGCGTAGTGGTCGTGCCATTCGTCTTGCTGCGTGTATCCCACCGAGGTCGTTCCTTAGGGTCGAAGGGGGTAGTCAGGCGCTCTGGGTGCGATGGAGGCGGCGCAGGGTCCGTCGGCCGCGTTCGACGACCTCGGGGTCGTCGTGGGTGAGGCCGTAGGCGATGCCGCTGAGGGCGTCGAGGGCCGCCTCGCACTCCATGTGCTCGGTTTCGAGCGGTGTCAGGGGCCTGCCGTACCCGGTGAAGAAGGCAGCGCGCAGGTCTTCGCGACCGTCCCAGAGGTCGGCCAGGCGTACGAAGTCGTGGCCCCGCTGCCGTGGCTCGGCCCGCTCAAAGTCGAAGACGCCGACCAGGCCGGTGTCGGTGAGCAAGGCGTTGCGCAGCTGCAAGTCGCCCAGGGTAGGGACACGCTCGCCGGGCGGCAGGCTGTCGTAGCGCGTGGCCAGCTGGCGTACCAGGTCCTCGTCGGCGGAGGACAGCAGCGGCCGGGCTGCCTGAAGGTGACGGTCCACCTTCTGGGTGCGGGAGACCGACGGTTGCTCGGTCGGCTGGCCAGGGGCGCTGTCGTGGAAGGCCCGCGCGATCTCACCGAGCTGCTGGTGCACACGGCGCTCGTCGGTGGAGGCCAGGGTGAGGCCGTGGAGGTGGCGGCCGGGCAGTTGGGTCAGGACGACCGCCAGGAGCCGGTCGTCCGAGGCGACCAGGCGCGGGGCGCGCTCGCCGAGAGCGGGCACCCACTCCCGGTATGCGAACACCTCACGCGAGTAGAACTTCTCGCTCGGGTGCTGCTTGAGGTACCAGGTGCCGCCCGACTTTCCGGTCAGCTTCCAGACTCGGCTGGTGGTACGGCTCCATGAAGCGTCCTCGATTGCCGCGAGCGGGCCGACGGCCTGCTCGGCGAACCTCCAGAGTTCCTGCGAAGGGCCCGACAGGTCAAGGGAGTTGGTCTCGGGCAGCAACTGCAGCCGGTTCGGGCCGTCCGCGGTGTAGGCGATGGGATCGTCGGGCTGCTGGAAATGGATGGCGAAGTGCCGTCCGGCGCGCAGGGCCTCCAGCCCGGCGCGGGGGTAGGCGACCATGTCCGACGGGAGGCGGTCCAGGGGGTACCAGGCCATCTCGCTGCACAGATGGGGTTCGCGGATGTGCGGCTCACCCGTCCAGGAGCGGACGATACCGAAGACACCCACGCGGGCAGAGCCTTTGGGACTGCGGTGATGGATGACGGCGGCGATCTGAACATCGCCAGGGACGATGGCGACGCCGGTTTCCTCGGCGGCCTCCCGGACGAGGGCCTCGACGATGTCCTCGTGGTCACCGTCGATGCGGCCCGAGGGCATGTGCCACAGACCGGTGGCGTAGACGTCACCGGCCCGGCGGGTGAGCAGGACTTCCCATCCGGTCGCGCCGGGGTGTAGGAGGACCGCGTGTACGTCGATGGGCGCGGCGAAGCGTTCGCTGGCCGCCGGCGGTGGCGTCGCGGCGGGCTGCTGTGCAGGTGTGGGGGCGCAAGCGCTCATGCTGGCTCCGAGGCGGGCGTGGTGGGGTCCGGTGCCGCGGTCTGGTCCGGGACCGTCTGGTTGAAGGCGTCGGACTGGAGCAGATAGGCGTCGCGGAAGGCTCCCGTGCCGGTGTGGGGATCCATGAGCTGGTCGAAGTCACCGTGCTCGACGACACGGCCGTGGTCGAGGACGACGATGGTGTCGGCGTGCCGGACGCTGTGCAGGCGGTGGGTGACCAGGACGACGGTTTGCCCTTGGCCGGCCAGGGCGCGAATCTGGTCGAACACCCGCTGCTCGGCGGCCGGGTCCAGGGCGCTGGTGGGCTCGTCCACCACAAGCACCTGGCCTGAGCGGAACCGCCCGCGGGCGATGCCGATCTTCTGCCACTGTCCGCCGGAGATATTTTGCCCGCCTTTGTAGCCGCGCTGCAGGAGCGTGCCGAGCCCGCGGGGCAGCTCGTCGATGACCGTGTCGGCACCCGAGTACGTGGCCGCCTCCATGATCGGCTCGTCGTCGAACGGGCGGCGGGGGCGGCCGATGCCGATGTTCACCCGCGCGGTGAAGGGCCACCGATAGAAGTCCTGGTTCACGGCGGCGACGCGGTCGAAGATCTGTGCGCGGTCGGCGCGGACCGCATCCACGCTGTCCCACCAGATGTGTCCCTCGTCGGGCGCGTAGAGCCCGCACAGCAGCTTGACGAGGGTCGACTTGCCGGAACCGTTGCTGCCCACCAGCGCGATCGTCTTGCCCGCAGGCAGTACCAGGTCCACTTCGGACAGCGCCGGATTCTCCTTGCCCGGGTAGGTGAAGGTCACCTTCTCGAAGCGGATCTCCTCTACGTGCTCGGGGAGGTCCTGGCCACCGTCCGGGATGGCGCGACGGTCGGCCTCCGTGCACAGCCGCTCGAAGTCCCCGACGAACAAGCTCTCCTGGTGGACGTCGGAGATCTGCAGGACGCATCGGCGCAGGGCCGAGGAGCCGGAGCGGATGGCCAGCACCGCGGTCCCGGCGACGGACAGCTGCATTGACCCTGTCCACAGCAGCACACCGAGCATTCCGTACGTGGCTGCGGTGGCAGCGCCGGTCGCGGCAGCGGACAGAAGACCGGTACGGGCATCGAGCCGGGCCAGCCGGGACTGCTCCCGCTCGCTGGTGTCGGCCATGCCTCGGAAGTGCTCCAGCAGGAACGGCCCCATCGCATACAGGCGGATCTCGGCGGCGGCCTCCTGGCTGATCAACAGCCGGGTCAGCAGCTGCGCAGCGCGTGCGTGCTGCACGAACTGGTGGAAACTGACGTACCGGCGGCGAGCCTTGGCCATCGCACCCCACGCGCTGGGCAGCGTCATCGCGGCCAGCAGCGGCAATAAGGCCCAGTGCAGCACGGTGAGAACCCCGGCCGCGGCGATCAAAGAGATCAGCGCGTTGACCACGCTGGTGGTGTACTTCACCATCCGGCGGGCCGACTCCGCACCCCAGGACGCTGAGTCCAGCAGCCGGTGGAATTCGTCGTCCTCGACCGCTTTCAACTCAACCCGCGAGACCAGCGTCAGGTACCGCTCCGTGGCCACCCGCTGAACCTTGGGCTCCAAAGCCCCCGTCGCGGCGGTCGACGCCGCCGCACACAGCGCCCCGACAACTCCCATCACCGATACGGCCATCAGGACGGGAAGCGCATGGGTGATCCGCTCCGTGATCGTCCCCGCACCCAGCAGATGACTCAGTACCGAATTGACGGCCACCAGACCGACCGCCTGGGTCACTCCCGACCCGATCTCGGCCACGGCCACCGTGCGCAGCGCCCGCCGGTCCGCCCAATGCGCCAGCCGTACCGACGTAGCCACCAAACGGGGAAGCTGCCGGGCCATCGACCACAAGGACAACCCCAGCCACGCCCCATGGTGGGCGTTCCAGCCCACGTCGTACTCCAGCTGACCACCGAACAGCAGCATCTCCGATGCCGACACCGCTTCCTCGGCTTCCTCCGCATCGGGTCGCGGAGCTTTCCCTTCGCTCATGACCGCTCCCGTGCCGGGGCGGGAATGCCGGGTGCGGCCGGGGCGAGCAGTGCCCACTCCACTGGCGTTGGTCCGGTGGCGGACGTGACGTGCTGGGTTCCGTCGGCGGCGACCTCCAAGCGGTAGGAGGTCGGCTCGCCGGCCGCCACCCAGCGCGCGTGCACCTCCTCGACTTCGGCCCAGACGGGCCGCTCGCCGACGGACTCGGCCATCCAACCGCCGCCGGCCGCAGGGCGCACGACGACCCACGAGTCCTCGTCGGGGGCGACGAGCGTCAGGTGCTCGGCCTGGTAGTCCCGCACCAGCCCAGGGGCGAGATGATCGAGGGCGAGCCACAGGCCGTATGCGCTCTTGGCCGGTGGCGCCAACGATGTACTCCGGCGCGAGCCGGGCTCGGCGGCGATCCGCTCGCGATGGGCGAGCACGGTCAGCCATTGCAGCCCGTGGGCGGGGCGATGACCGCTGCGCACCCCGCGCAACGTGGCCTCCACACGCCCCTTCGTGGTCTTCTCCACCACGGCACGTCCCGGCCAGCTCGGCGACCGGGTCGTGATGGTCGTCAACAGCCGACCGCCATCAGCCAGTTGATCCAGCCAGTGCGGTGGGAGGGCCTCGACCGCGAAGCCGGACAACACCCGGTCGTACGGGCCGAAGGCAGGTGCTCCGGCATAGCCGTCTCCGGTGACGGCGCGAGGGCGGAGGCCGAGCGGGGCCAGGCGCTCCAGGACCGCTTCCACCAGATGCGGGTCGCGGTCCACGAGTGTCACCCGCTCCGGTCCGCAGATCAGGCACGCCACCGCCCCCGTCACCCCAGGGCCGCTGCCCAAGTCGAGAAAGGACTGCCCCCTCTGTGGCTGGAGTTCGCCGAGGAACGCGGCGGTCATCGACATCACGCTGGACATGGACGTGATGCGCCCGCCGGTCACCACTCCCCGCCGCTGCCCGTCCAGGCTTTCGCCATCGTGCTGGACGCGGACGCTGTCGCCGCTGTAGAGAACCTTGATCCACTCTTCGCGGTCCTCGGGATGCGCCCCGTCCAGCAGCTTCCACACCCCCGGCTCGACACCGTCGGGCACCTGGCGCACGTACGCCCGCGGGATCAGTACGTCCAGACGCAGGGCAAGCAGCGCCTCGCGCACGACCGGGTCCAGGGGCTGATCGGCTTCCAGCCGGGCGACCATCTCCTGGCGGGCCCGCCAGGCCCGGGGGTCCTCCTCGGGCAGGGGAGGTGGCGCGGTGTGGGGAGCGTCAGGGGTGATGTGGTGCATGCGGGCCTCCAACGAGCAGGGCGAATCGGCGGGCAGGGGTGCGGTGCGGTCAGGACTCCTTCGGTGCCGTCAACGTGGTGGAGCGGGGCAGGCGGGCTTCGGGCCAGCCGAGTTCGGTGTAGGCACTTCCGCCGGCGATGCCTTCGAGCGCGGCTTTGGCGTACGGGACGATCGGGTCGGGCAGCGCGGTCTTCGGCCACCAGGCCCACGCGCTGCATTTGTCCGGCTCCATCAGCTGTGGCTCGCCTGTCCAGTGCTTCACCCGCAGGACGAGTTCCAGAAGTGGCCGGGGGTTGCCGGGATCCAGCAGGTGCACGCTGTGCACCAGGTCGAGGTGTTCAGGGTCGAGGTGGAGTCCGAGTTCCTCTTCGGCCTCGCGCACGGCGCACTGCTTGACCGACTCGTGCTCGCAGCCCCCGGCCGGAAAGTGCCAGGTGTTGGGGGCGTACACGGCGTTGGGGCCGCGCAGACCGAGTAAGACTTCGTCGTTGCGTTCGAACAGCAGGTGGACACCGATCAAGTTCAGGGCGGTTGCCATCAGATCTCCTCCTAGGGAGTGGCCGGCCATGGACGGGGGACAGGAGACGGGGCGGTCACGTGATCGCCTCCTCGCCGGCGGCGGGCATGCGGATATTGGCGCGGGCGCTCCCCGTGACGAAGTGCTCCAGCAGGGCAGCGGTGAAGGGGTGTGCGTCGAGGGGAGGTTCACCCGGTTCGGCCCACACCAACTCGGTGTGCCTGTCTGGCTCGGCGTTGAACGGCTCACCGCTCCAGGTCTGGGTGGTGAACAACAAGGCGAGCCGACGCTCCCCGTCGGGAGAGAGCAGATGCGCGGTACAGCACAGCCACAGATCCTCCGGCTCGACGTGCACCCCGACTTCCTCACGGACCTCGCGGCACGCCCCGTCCTCGAACCACTCGTCGCGGTCGAGATGGCCGCCGACGATGGTGAGTTGCCCCGCGTACCGGGGCTCGGCACGGCGGAGCAGAAGCACGCGGCCGTCCTGCCGGTGCAGGAGGACAAGCACGTCGACGATGCTCTTGTAGCGGTCCGTCACGTGAGCCCCCTTGGAGGGGGCGACGTGGGGGCTCTCCGCCGCGCGCTGGGGCCCCGGTGCGTCAGGTCCGGGAGGTCGGAGGCACCCGCTCTGTTCGAAGTTCCGCGGAACGTCGGTGCGTCGCATGCCGGGGTGCATTGCGCCTCCTCGTTGACGTGAAGCTCGGACAGATGCTCGGACTAACGGCCTCGGAAGGAACGCGTTCGGGGGTGGTGCGGGCGAATTCTTCGAGCGAATGTGCGGATTTGCTGCCTCAGGCTAGAGCTGACGGGAAGCGGCACCTGTTCGACCGCGTTCGTGGGCGTCCGAGCATGAACCGAACACGATCCGGTGATTGCGCGGCCCTTTGTGCGGCGTGCCGCACAAAGGGCTTCTGAGTCCGGCCGACGGGATGCCTCCGTGTCCATCAGGAGCAGCACGGCTGGGATGGAGCGGCCCGGCGCATGCCCGAGGGGATCGCCGGGGCATGACGGGGGCAGGCCGCGGCGCCAGGTGGCCACGGCCCGTGAAGCGCGAACGGGTCTTTGTGTGGGGTGTGCCGGCTTACGCAGAAGCCTCCTGCTCCAGGGAAGCGTTCCAGCGGGCGAGGGCGTGGTGATCTGGGGCGAGCAACGGAGCAACGGGCCGGCTGAGGTAACTGTGCTCGACGAGGTAAAGGCCCGCGGTGCCGGCGTAGCCGGGGAACAGCTCGTTGAGGCGGGCCATCACGGTCTGCGGTTCGGCGTCGTCGGCGTCGAGGAGGCAGCGGGCCAGGATCTTGCGGTTCCACACGTCGATACCGAAGACGGCCGGGTCGCGCGAGGCGTGGGAGGCGATCACCGCGGCGGTGTAGGGCCCGACTCCCTTGATTTCCTGGACGGCCTCCATGAGGTTTCCGGCGGCCCGGAGGTCCTCGGTGCTGTGGTCGCGGAAGTAGGCCGCGTAGTGCGGCAGGCTCTTGGCTCGAAAGCCCAGCCGGTCCCGCTCTTTAAGGGTCTCGGGCGTGACGTGCGCGATTTCGTCGGGGGTGAACCAGACTCTCAGTGTGATCCCGTCGAAGCGGACGAGCTGGCCGTAGTGCACGAGGAGATTGCGGGTCATCTGGGAGCTGCGGGCGACGGTGACGTTCTGCAGCAACAGTGCGATTACCGCGATCTCGAAGTGGTCCTCGGGACACGATTGCCGCATCCCGCCCAAGGCTGTGAGCGCCTCGCTCATCGCGGGCACACGGGCCGCGAGTTCTGTAAACGCCGCCTGGTCTTCGGCCAGGCCGTATGAGGAGACCAAGCGACGCGCGAGCTGCTGACGGTGGTCGGGCTTGAAGTCCCCGTCGGCATAGACATCGGCGATGACTGTGCGGTCCGCGGCGCGCAGCCGTACACCGACGACGAGGTCGTCGATGCGGAAGGTGCGCCAGCTGTTGGCCTGGGTGTGGGCTTCGAGGCCCGTGGCGTAGTGGGACGGCTTCCAGAAGGTGTGCAGGGCGTTGAACGGGCCGTCGCCGGTGACGGGCAGTTCGAGGGTGTCGGCGCGGTCGAGGTGGCAGAGGCTCACGTCATGCTCCTGGGAGTGGCGGCCGTGGGCGGATCTCAGGCGGGCGTCGTTGTCCGGTAGTCCGGCCGGTGGCGCCGGGTCCGAGGGAACGGCGTCGTAGAGGGCCGGGGTTCGGTGTGGCTGGCTGGCGGCCCCTGCAGCGTGGGTGTTCGGAAGAGGGAGGAAAACAGGAGTCAGGAGGACAGGACGGTGAAGGCGACGGAGGGGAAGCGGCGTCCGTTGACCTGGAGAGCGAGGGAGTAGGTGCCCGGCGTCACCTTCCAGCGGGCGGTCGAGCGCAGTGGGTGATCCTTGGCGAGCCGCAGCTCCCTGCCGGGCCCGGCAGAGGCGCGGCGCAGGAAGGACACCTTCTCTCGTGGCTGGCCGTTCCGCCCCGTCGTGGAGATCACGTACATCACATGCACCGGGGTGGTGGCGGTGGACGTAAGAGCAGCGGAGAACCTGAGCGTGTCGCCGTCGCGCAGTTCGCTGCAGTCCAGGGCGAGGGTGGTCAGCTCGATGGGCGCGTCGTGCGCGTATCCGAGAACGCCGTAGGCGGGCGCCCAGCCCTCCTTCAGCTTGTTACGCAAAGCTTCCCGGGCAATGAACGCGAAGTGCTCGCCGTTGAGATGGCCCGACTGCTTCCACCGCTCCAGGGTGGAGAGCACGAGGTCGGGCTGGCTGCTGGCGAGGTCGCTGAGGTGGTTGGCGACCGAGGTGCGCACGTAAAGATGTGGGTCGGTGTAGAGCTGTTCGAGGACGGGCAACGCCGCATCGGCGGGCAGCGGGATCCGCGGTGCCCACGGCAGAAGTGGCCGGGTGGCCTCGCTCGCCAGCCGGCGCACCCGGTAGTCCTCGTCGTGGACCCAAGCGTCAACGGCCTTCATCGTCTCGGCGGGGAACTCGGCCAGGAAGTGCCGCACGGCGACCTCGGCGGAGAAGTACCCGGTCATACGCGCCAGAGCGGCCAGGGCCTGGTCCAAGTACTCGGCGGAACACAGGTAGCGGGAGACGTAGTCGGAGTGGGGCGAGTAGATGTGCAGGCCGAAGTCGTTGATTACGCCGGCCGCTTCGGGCGTCGTCGGCAGGGAGCGCAGCAGGACTTCGAGCGCCTCGGGGCCGGTGACCGGAAGGTGGGCACGCAGTCCCTCGCTGGTGCGGGCGATCCGGGCGCCCAGCTCCAGCCCAGGAAGGTCGGTCATCACCGACTGCACGAAGCCGTCCGCGTCGAACTCCCGGCAGACGTGCCGTACTTCGCGGGCGATGCGAGCGATGCGCTCGGCGTTGAGCGCGGTCTCCTTCAGAGGAACCTTCACGGTCATGGGCAAACCCTAGGAGTGGTGGCAGGCGGGGCTCTCGCGTTCCGGCCGCCGGTCCGCCGGCGGTGTGACGCGGTGGCATTCGGCTATCGGACGGCAGCGCGGTACAGCAGCCGACGGTGCCGGGAGCTGTCACACGGCGAGGCGGTGTGGAGGGTGGCGAGGTTGTCCCACACGACCAGATCGCCCTGGTTCCAGCGGTGGCTGTAGACGTACCGGTCGCTCGTCGTGTGCCGCAGCAGTTCATCGAGAAGATCGCGGCTGACCTGTTCCGGCAGGCCGGTGATCCCGCAGATCACCATGGAGCCGAGCAGCAGCGAGCGGGCGCCGGTGACTGGGTGTTTAAGGACGAGCGGGTGATCGACTTCCGGGTGGCTGGCGAGGCTTCCGGTCGCGGCAGATGACTGGCCGCCGCTGGCCTGGCTCTGCAGGACGCCGAGCTGCTCGATCGAGTGCAGCGTGTGCATCTGGTCGATCTGCTTCTTCACCGGCCCGGGGAGGTCGGCGTAGGCGCGGGTGGCGTCGGCGAAGCGGGTCTCTCCTCCGCGCTCGGGGGTGATGACCGAGTACAGCAGCGTTGCCCGCGTCAGTTCCGGCTTGAAGCTGTTATCGGCGTGCCACTCCTCCTCGTCGTCCCCGTCGTAAATGCCGATGTGTTCGCCATCTTCGACGATGTTGCTGATGACGGTCAGGCCAGGGAAGCCGCCGACGGCGTACCGGCGGTCGATGTGGGTGTCGAGCGTCCCGAAGCAGGTGGCGGCAGCCAGGAGGTCGGCGTGGGTGAGGTGCTGCTGAGGGATGATCAGCAGCCGGAAGTCGTGCAGTGCCTTTGCCAGGTGCGGGGCGAGTTCTTCGTGCTCGGCCGCGAGGTTGCAGTCGACGACGGCGCCGAAGCCGCTGTCGTCCAGCGGGCGCAGCAACAGGGACATCGTGCGGCTCCTTTGACGGTGACGGGGACGGGCCGGTCAGAACTGGGGCGACTGCTGGAAGACGGTGATGTCCTTGATGCCGGTGGCGGCCATGCAGAGCCGCTCGATTCCGATACCGAGGCCGATGCTGTTGGCCGGCACGCGCCCGGCGCTGATCGCTTGCCATGCCAGGGCCTGCTCGTCGTCATAGAGGTCCACGGCCTTGGCCCGGGCGGCGAAGGCTTCGCCGTCGACTTCGTCTTCGTAGCCGTGGACGACTTCGAGACCGTCGATGATGAGTTCGAACCGGTTGATCAGGCAGGTGGTTTGGGGGGTGAGGCGGGCGCACGGCTCGTCTCCGCCGAGGGGGTAATCGGTCAGGAACACCGCTCGGCCCTTGCTCTGGGTCTCCAACTCCTGTTCGACGAACTGCCCGAGCGTCGTCTTGAAGGGCGTGGTGGTCTCAAGTCCGAGCCGGGATGCCATCCGCTGCGGCAGGTCCCCGAGGGTCTCGGTTCGCAGGTCGCATCCGAAAACCTCACGGATGTGCTCGGCGACCGAGACCCGCTCCAACTTGTAGGGGATGTGCGGCTTCACCAGGCGCTCGGCCAGGGCGAAGAGGAACACGAAGCTCTCGCCGGCCGCGTACAGATCGAGCATCGAGAACTCGCTGGCGTGCAGGCTGTCCGGGCTTTCGGGCCGGAAGCACGCGCCGATCTCGAAGATCCGGGGGTGGTGTTCGAGGTTCACCCGCAGGGCGGGCCCGATCATCGCCCGCAGGTAGCGGTCGCCGTCCAGGTCGACCGGTGCCCGCCGGCCCGGACCGAGGTCGGCGCGGCGGGCAACGGGCGTGATGACCTCGCGGAAGCCGTCGGCACGCAGTACCTCTCGTAGAGCGAAGAGCACATCCGACTTCACAGCGATCGCATCCACCACGGAGCACTCCTGAATCAGCAGGGGAGGGGGTAGGCAGCCGCGTCACTGCCTCTGGGACGCGGGGTGCGCTGCCAGTGGACGCACGCTAGCCGCCCACCCGCGATCACGGAACTCCACCGGCACACCCCGCTCCGAACGGAGCATTTCTGCAGGTCAGCCCCATAGCGGGCGCAACACTCGTGCAACACCCTTAGGGCACGGGATGCAACACCGGCATGCGATCGATGCAACGCTCCGAGGCGTTGCCGACCACGGTTCAGCGGTCCTAGCGTGAGTGCCCGGCGCCCGGTTCAACCGCGGTCACGCAGCCTGTTTCTGGCGAAGGGTGTTGCCCGCACCCGCGGGGGCAGACCAGGTCCGCCAGCTCACTGCTTCGCCGTTCCGTGTGCCCCGCGCATGCCGGGGAGCGGGGCTCCACATCCCGCATCCCCTGCGCGCGGCTCTCCACCATCACCACGCATGCACGGGGTTTCCCCGTGCTCGAAGAAGTAGGAGGAGTCATGGCCCCCTCGATGAAAACCGGCGTCCGCCCGGACGCCACCGGCCTGAAGACCGGTGTTCGTCCCGACGCCGTCGGACTGAAGACCGGTGTCCGTCCGGACGCCACCAGCCTGAAGACGGGTGTCCGGCCGGATGCCACTGCCCTGAAGACGGGTGTCCGTCCGGACGCGCTGGCCTAGTCAGGCCCGGTGGCTGGCCCCTTCCATCAGCGTCGAGCGCCGCAGCACCTCGGCGCTCGGCACCCGGTGATCTGGGGACGGTCGGCCAGGGGTCCGGCGGTACATCACCCGCCGCCGGGCCCCGCCCGATACAGACACCGAAGATCGACATGTGGGGAGGACCTGGATGATCATCCGAGCACAGCGCAGGACGGCGCCCTTGGCTTCCCGCCGCACCCGTCACGGGACCGGCGCCTCGCGCGCCGTGCACGAGTTGCTGGGGCCCGAGATCATCACCGCGCTTGAGCGCCTTTGCGGCCGGCCGACGATCGGGATGCTCGACGTCCTCGTGGACATCCTGTCCATCGTGGCCGCGGCTGTCACCGGCATGGTCGTTGGCCACGTCATCGGCCCGGTCTTCGCTGTGCTCTATATCGGCATCCGGCAGAGGCACGTTTCCAACCTGGCTCACGAGTGTGTCCACTCCAAGCTGCTCGCCAATCGCCGCGGGAACCGTCTGGTCGGGTACGCCCTGACGGGCCTGCTCGGCGAAGGATTTCTGCCGTACAAGGTCACGCACGGCATCCACCACGCGAAGCTCGGCAGCGCTGATGATCCGATGTTTCAGTCCTACCTCGCTGGCGGCATCCACAGGGCTGGGCCAGCGGCCAGTCGCTGCGCGTTCGTCTTCAAGGTCATCATCCGCAATGCGGTGTGGCGCCTGCCGAAGGAAGCGGTCCGAACCCTGCTCACCAAGGCGCCGCAGGAGTCGTGGTGGGCGCTGGTGGCCCGTGGCGGCCTGTGGGCCGGGGCCGTCGCCGTGTGCTGGCCGTTCGACGCGTTGGGGACGTTCCTCCTGTACTGGCTTCTTCCGCTGATCTTCGTGCGGCCCGGCACCACCTGGATCACCGACCTGGGCAATCACGCGGGCCTCATCGAAAACCGGAGCCCCTTGGTGCAGACCCGCGGCTGGTCGTCCCACGGGATCACGCGGCACCTTCTCGGCGGCCACCTGGACGACATGCACCATCCCATCCACCACTGGTGCCCGCAGATTCCCTTCCACCGGCTCCCCGAGGCCCGCCAGATCCTCGAACAGCGCCTCGAGCGGTGGCCGGAAGTGCCCTGGTGCAGCGGGTTCTTCTTCCGCCGCCGCACCACCCCCGACCAGCCATGCGTCATCGAGGACATCATCGACCGCCTCGCCGCCCAGGCCGCCGGGCGTCCTGCGGCCGCGGCGACCTAGACCTCAGCCTTTCGAGCCTCTCCACCACCAGTCGACAGCGCAGCTGCCGGGCGCCCTGCCGCGCGCAGCGAGCGCATCAGGCCGACGCATGTCGGCACGCGCCGCCAGGGAGGGCGGCACACCATGACAACAATCCCGGTCGTGAACAGCCACGACGAGTTCACCCGTTTGCGCCAGGTGATCGTCGGCCGCGCCGAGCACTACACCGATCATCACGTCGACGCCTCATTCGAGCTGTTCTTCTACGACAACATCACCCTTCAGACCGGTACCGGGCAGACGCTCCTGCCGATCCCGCCGCAGCTGACCGACGAGCTGAATGAGGACATCGCCGGTCTGGTGGACGCCCTGACCGGCTGCGGCGTCGACGTCGTCCGGCCGGCCATGCCGGGGAAGAACATCGACATCCGCTCGCCGCTCTGGGACGCTCGGGCCACCCCTGCCCTGAACGTGCGGGACAACACGATCATCCTCGGGAACACGATCGTGGAGACCGCCCCGCACGTGCGCGCCCGCCTCTTCGAGAACGACCAGCTCAAGCCCCTCTTCTACCGCTACTACGACGAGGGCGCGAAGTGGCTGAAGATGCCGCAGCCGGCGCTCGCACACGGCTCCCTCGACGACGCCTACTTCCGCCGCCAAGGCATCGACGTCTCCCACGTCACCGACGCCGACACGGCGCTGGCGATCGACGGCCTGGGTCTGGAGATGATCTTCGACGGTGCCCAGTGCATGCGGCTCGGCCGCGACATCCTGATCAACGTCGCCAACGACAACCACGCCCTCGCGCTGCGCTGGTTGAAGGACAACTTCCCCGAGCTGCGCTTCCACGTCCTCGACGGCATCGCCGACAGCCACATCGACAGCGTCATCGTGCCGCTGCGGCCGGGCCTGATGCTGCTGCGCGACCCCAAGTACCTCGACTACCTCCCCGAGGCCATGCGGTCCTGGGACGTCATCGTCCCGCCCCCCATGGACGAGTCCGCCTTCCCGGACTACAGCGACTTCGGCTTCGCCATCGCCAGCCGCTACATCGACATCAACGTCCTGTCCGTCGACGAGAACACCGTCATCGTCAACGCCCTGTACCGGGAGTTGATCACACTCCTGGAGAACCTCGGGATCACGGTCGTCCCCGTCCAGCACCGGCACCGGAGGCTGTTCGGTGGCGGCTTCCACTGCTTCACGCTGGACACCCGTCGCGACGGCGGCCCGGAGGACTACCTCGGCTGACCCGCCTCGCCGCTCGCCCGTGCCCGCCCTCATCAACCAGACAGCGAAGGAGACCCCGTGGCACACGACTGGCCCCTCCACCCGGGCTTCTGGACCGACGAGTTCCCCCAGCAGACCAACGGCCGCACCAGCCCGTACCTGTTCAAGGGCATCATCCCGGCCACCGCAGCCCAGCCAGAGGACGTCATCGATGGCCTGGTCACGATGCGCCGCGCGCACGCCGCCGGCACCGCGAGCGCCGCCAAGGCCCGCGTCTACCTCGGCGAGGAGCGACACGACGAACTCGTCGAGACCGTGCTCACCGCCGACGCCTGGAAGGACGGCGACTTCGTCCCATGGATGCAGCAGACCACGGGCGCCGAGCGTTTCAGCCTGGTCCTCAACGGCCTGGAAACCGTCAGCCCCGCCCTTGCGGCTGGCCTAGGCACCTTCCTCAGCTCCCTCTTCGACGGCTGGGGCGTGCCGATCGGCGGCGCCGAGCAGGCTGTCTTCGCCGGCAACTACTCGGGGACCGCCTTCGGCGTTCACGAGGGCTCCGAGGACGCCTTCCTGTGCCACCTCGGGCCCGGTATCAAGGACTTCTACTGCTGGCCCGCCGACGAGTACGTCAAGCGCACCGGCGGCAAGGACCCCCTCAAGGGCGACTACCAGTGGCTGCTGCCGTACGGCGAGCGGTTCGTCATGGAGCCGGGAGACGCCCTGTTCCTGCCCGCACGCGTCTTCCACGTCGGCCGGCAGGACACCTTCTCCGTCTCCGTCGCCGTCCCCCTCTACACCTATCCCGAGCGCCGCTTCCTGCGCATGTCTGCGCTGCCCGAACTGCTCGACGAGGTGCTGGCCGAGGACCTCGACAACCCCTTCGGCGACCCGTCGCCCATGCACGACCTCACGGTCGGCAGCGCGCAGGTCGCCCGCCGGCTGATCCCCCTGGCTCACACCGCCCTCGACGCCATGCGCGGCAAGGCCGAGTCCAAGCTCGCCGAACACGCGCAGGACTACTGGGACGGGACGCTCAGCAACGGCGGCTGGGAGTACAAGAAGGACGACCTCGGCCGCCAGGAAGCTGCCGCTGCCTTCCATGCCGATCAGGTCGCGCCCGGCGCGGTCATCCGCATTCCCGCCCCGTACCAGCTGCGCGTCACCGGCCCCAAGACGGCCTTTCTGCGCGGCATCAAGGCCGACCTCGAAACCGCTGCGCTCACCCCCGACCTCGTCAGGGCCCTCAACGCCCGGACCACGATGACGCTGCCCGACGACGAGGACCTCCTGGCCGCCATCCGCGCCCTCGGCACCACCGGCGGAATCCACCTCACAACCGCGACCACCACTAAGGACGCCGCATGACGCCCGAGAACTCCCTAGTCCACACCTATCTCAGGGCGAATCCTGAGACCCGCACCGCGTTCGGCGGCGTCCTGCAGGGCACCTTCACCTCCGGCCAGACGCTTGTCGACAAGCACCTCAAGCCGCTGATCGACTGGGTCTACGGACAGATCCGACAGCTCGTCGCCCCTGAGAAGCTCAACCAGGCGCAGGCCCGGATGTACATCGAGGAGCTGTCCGTCTTCGCTCGCTACAACGCCTCCTACCTGCGCCAGGCCGCCGCCTCGGTCGAGCGCTTCTGCCCCCCGCTCGCCCACGAGCTGTACCGCAACTATCTGGAGGAGGGCGGCGAGCCGGGCAAGGTCCCGGCCCACTTCGTCCTGTACTCCAAGGCGCTGCTCAGCGACCTCGGTCTCTTCGTCATCGGCCACGTCCCTGCGCCCGAGACGCTGATGCTGCTCCAGTTGCACGAGAGGATGGTCAACCACCACCAGCCCGGCGTGATCGCCGGCGGCTACTACGCCACCGAGGGCGTGGCCATCGTCGAGACCGAGCTGCTGCGGAACATCACCGACCGCTACGGTGAGCTGACCGGCAGCGGGAGCGGCAGCGCGCTGAAGGAACTCGACTACTACTACCGCCTCCACCTCGACGACGACCATGATGCCGCGCAGGTCGACGGGCTGAGCGTCGAGGCCGCCCACATCGAGGGCCTGGCCGACTTCATCCGGAAGAGTGACACCTTCCACCTCGACCTGGCGCAGACGCTCACCGGATTCCTGGAGATCTTCGAAGGGATGACACAGTGGTGGACCCAACTGGCCCACCGAGCAACGGAGATGGTCTGATGAACGCCCCCGCCGAGGTCCTCGAAGAACGCACAGGCAGCTGCCTGTGCGGCCGGAACCGCTTCACGGTCCGGGGACCGGCAGACTTCCCCCACTTGTGCTGGTGCGGGCATTGCCAGAGGCTCGGCGGGGCCCCGGTGATGTGGTGGGCCGGCTGGCCCAAGGACCGCATCACGTGGACCGCGGGCGAACTGACGTGGTACGAGACCTTCCCGGGCGAGGCCAAGCGCGCGTTCTGCGGCAACTGCGGCACCCGCGTGGCCGCCATCGACGCGAGCGAGCCGAACATCGGCATCAACGTCACCGCGCTGCACGACACCACCGGCCAGGACCTCGTTCCGGTCGCTCAGTCCTTCCGCGAGAACGCCGTGTCCTGGCTCCCTGTGGTGACCGACACCCGGCACGGCTCTGTCGGCTGACGGCGACGGTGCGGCCCGGGGCAGTGAGCACCTTTAACACGCTTACCGCCCTGGGTCCGGCCAAGGGGAACGACGGCACAAGCCGCCTCACCACCAGAGGGCTCTCGACGACCCCCTCCACTCCCCAGGCCATAAGGAGACCCTGTGCTGCCCCCGCACGCCACCAGCGAATTCGGCACGCTGCGGCACGTCGCCATGCGCTACGCCGCCCCCTTCACCCGCCACCTGTACGGCCCGGACATCCATCCCGTCCTCGCCCGCCAGATGACCACCAGTACCTGGGCGTCGTACGACGTCAACAGGGTCCGTACCCAGCAGGACGCCGTGATCGACCTGCTGCGCGCACGGGACATCGACATCAGCCTCCTTGCCCCGGCTGACGGCTGCTCCGCCCAGCACTACCCGCGTGACCTGGGCTTCGTCATCGACGACGTTCTGTTCCTCGCCCGCTTGAACTCCAGGGAGCGCCGCCCGGAAGCCGAAGCGCTCATCGCGCTCACCGCTGGCATGGCAAACGTGGCACGCCTTGCCGGCGGCACGATCGAAGGCGGGGACGTCATGCTCCACGCCGGATGCGTTCTGGTCGGGCTCAGCGAGGAAACGTCCAAGCAGGGCGTGGCGGCGCTGCGGACTGCGTTGAGTCAGGCCGAGATCGACCGTGATGTCATTCCGGTCGAGTTCACTACGCACGGCATCGTCCACCTGGACGACCACTTCAACATCGCCGCTCCCGGCATCGCACTCGTCCATCGTTCCGTGTTCTCCGCAGTCCAACTGCGCTGGTTCGAACGGCATTTCGACGTCATCGACGTCACCGACGCTGAAGCCCTCAAGGTGCAGGCCAACATCCTGGCCCTCGCTCCCGGAACCGTCATCGTCACCGACGGCAGCGACCGCATCGCTGCCGAACTGAGCAACCGCGGCATCGAGGTCCTCACCGTCGACTACTCCGAGGTCACCAAGATCCCCGGCTCCCTGCGCTGCAGCACCCTCCCGCTCCACCGCAGCTGACCCCCACACCGACCCGCATCAGCGAGGGCGCCCCCTGATGCCCCGACGGCGACACGGCCAAGCCGTCACCATCCTCCGCCTCACCCGCGCGGGCTCGCCCTCCATCCACGTCCCTGCCCGTCTCAAGGAGACTCGCCCATGGGCCCCGCCCGCCTCGCGGTCGGCACGATCGCGCCCCTGCCCGCGGACACGCTGATGCACTTCCTCCTGCAGGTCGGCATCCTCCTCGGCCTGGCGTTCCTCCTGGGACACGCAGCCGAGCGCATCGGCCTGCCCAGTGTCGCGGGCGAACTCGCCGCCGGCGTCGTCCTCGGCCCGTCCCTCCTCGCGCACCTCGCACCCGGCCTGTCTGACTGGTTCCTCCCGTGCGACCCCGCGCAGACGCACCTGCTAGACGCTGTGGGACAGCTCAGTGTCCTCCTCCTGGTCGGCTTCACCGGCATGCACATCGACATATCCCTCGCCCGGAACCGCGGCTGCACCGCCGCCGGCGTGAGCGCCGCGGCCCTGTTGGTGCCCCTCGCTCTCGGCATCGCCCTCGCATACGCCCTGCCCCACCGGCTCATGCCCGCGGGAGCCAACACGTTCGCCTTCGCCTGCTTCATCGGCGTCGCCACGTGCGTCAGCTCGATCCCCATCATCGGCCGCGTACTGGTCGACATGCGGCTGATCGACCGCCCCGTCGGGCAGATGATCATGGTCGTTGCCACCATTGACGACGCCGTCGGCTGGCTGCTCGTCTCCGTCGTCACCGCACTGGCCACCACCGGCCTCACCGTCCACGACATCGCCGTGCCGCTGTGGCACATGGCCGTCCTGCTCCTCGTCACGCTCACTGTCGGAGGCTGGACGGTGCGCCGCGTCCTGAAGTGGGCTCACCGCTCCGGTTCTCACGGTCCGACCGTTACCGCAACTGTGCTCCTGCTGGTTTGGTCCGGCGCTGGCGCGCATGCCCTCGGCTTCGAACCTCTCCTCGGCGCGTTCCTGTGCGGCATCCTCATTGGCGCCTGCGACGACGGACACCAGAGCCGACGCATGGAGCCGCTGGACACGACCGTTCTCGCGTTCCTCTCCCCGCTCTTCTTCGCGCTCGCGGGCCTGCGTGTCGACCTGACGGCGCTCGCCACACCTTCAATCGCCCTGTGGGGCCTGGCCGCGCTGGGCATCGCAGTCGTCGGTAAGTACCTGGGCGCCTTCGTCGGGGCGGCGGCCGGCAAGCTCAACTGGTGGGAGGCCGTCGCGGTGGGAGCCGGCATCAACGCCCGGGGCGTCATCCAGGTGGTGATCGCGGTGACCGGCGTCCGCATCGGGCTGCTGAACACGGCGATGTACAGCATCGTCGTCCTCATCGCCGTCATCACGCCGCTGATGGCGCCGCCCGTCCTGAAGGCGGTCATGAAGCGCCTCGACAGGGCAGAGCGTCCGACGTCAGAAGGGCCCGAGCCATCAGCAGAGGGGAGCTGCGGCATTCGGCCTGCCCAGCTCCCCTAGAACCCTTCCAGAGGTTGCCCCGCGGCAAGGCGCTTGAGGCGCGTCGCCAACCTCCTGCTCGCCAAGTGCTGAGCGCTGAGCGCCGCACGGCGGGCGAATCCTGCGTGCCCGGCACTGTCTCCGCGCAAGCGAGCCAGTTCAGCCGAAGTGATCATGAGTTCTACGCGGTCACGGGTTCGGTCCTTGGCCATGCCTTTCGCTGTCTGCAGCGCCCGCATCCCGTCGTCAGCCAGGCCGGCG
>NZ_JBFAWH010000016.1:0-232839 GCF_040680235.1 Streptomyces sp. NPDC052101 | reverse complement strand
ACTTCGAACACCTCCCCCAACGGCACAGGAGCCTCGTGCGTTGCGCACACCACCAGCGTCACCCGATCAGTGGCCGCGCTGAAAACACTCACTGACCCACCAGGAGGGTGCATGCAGCTCACCGACCTGACCGCCGTCCAGCTCCTCGACGGTTACCGCAAGGGCGAGTTCAGTCCCGTGGAGGCGACCGAACAGGCCCTGGAGCGGGCCCGGCGCACCCAGCCGGAGGTGAACGCGTTCGTGCGCCTCACCGAGGAGGACGCGCGGGCCCGCGCGCGGGAGTCGGAGGAGCGCTGGCGGCGCGGTGAGCCGGCCGGACTGCTGGACGGTGTCCCGGTGACGGTGAAGGACATCCTCCTGCTGCGCGGCCACCCGACCCTGCGCGGCTCCAGGACGATCTCCGATCAAGGGAGTTGGGACGAGGACGCCCCCTCGGTGGCCCGCCTGCGCGAGCACGGGGCGGTCTTCCTCGGCAAGACCACGACCCCCGAGTTCGGCTGGAAGGGCGTCACGGACTCACCCCTGACCGGCATCACCCGCAACCCGCACGACCACTCCCGCACCGCCGGCGGCTCCAGCGGCGGCAGCGCGGCGGCCGTGGCGCTCGGCGCGGGCCCGCTGTCGCTGGGCACGGACGGCGGCGGCAGCATCCGTATCCCGGCCGCGTTCTGCGGCATCTTCGGCCTGAAACCGACGTACGGCCGAGTACCCCTATACCCCTCCAGCCCCTTCGGCACGCTGTCGCACACGGGCCCGATGACCCGGGACGCGGCGGACGCGGCCCTGCTGCTGGACGTCATCGCCGGCCCCGACCCCCGCGACTGGTCGGCCCTGCCGCCCCCGCCGTCCTCCTTCACGGAGTCCCTGAGGGCAGGCGTGCACGGACTGCGCGTGGCCTACTCACCCTCCCTGGGCGGACAGGTCCCGGTCCAGCCGGCGGTCGCGGCGGCCGTACGGCGCGCGGTGGCCTCACTCGCCGACCTCGGCGCGTACGTCGAGGAGACCGACCCCGACTTCAGCGACCCGGCCGACGCCTTCCACACCCTGTGGTTCAGCGGCGCGGCCCGGCTCACCGAGCGCTTCTCCCCGCGCAAGCGCCAGCTCCTCGACCCCGGCCTGCGCGAGATCTGCGCCCAGGGCGCCCGGCTGAGCGCACTGGACTACCTGGCCGCGGTCGACGTCCGCATGGACCTCGGCCGCCGCATGGGCCGCTTCCACGAGCGCTACGACCTCCTGGTCACCCCGACCCTGCCGATGACGGCGTTCGAGGCCGGGCTGGAGGTGCCGCACGGCTCGGCCCACCGGCGCTGGACCGGCTGGACACCGTTCACCTACCCCTTCAACCTCACCCAACAGCCCGCGGCGACCGTCCCGGTGGGCACGGACGGGATCGGACTGCCGGTGGGCATGCAGCTCGTGGCCGCCCGGCACCGGGACGAGATGGTGCTGCGGGCGGCGCATGCGCTGTACGAGGCCGGGGTGGTCGCGGCACCGCCGGTCTGATCAGAGAGCCGGATCCGACGGCCTCACGATCGCCCGCAGCGCCGCAAGGTGCCCCTGGTAGGCATCCTGGCCTCGCCCGGTCAGGTGGAGCCACACGCGCTGCCGGGTGTCGCGGACGGCTTTGCGCTGCCCGACGTAGCCGGCGTCCATCAGCACGGTGACGTGCTTGCTCAGCACGGAGGCGGAGAGGTCGAGCTGCTTTTGGACCAAGCCGAACTCCGCCTCGCCCGCGGTATCCAGGAGGGCGCAAATGCGCAGCCGGTTCGGGGCGTGGATGGTGGCGTCAAAACCCTCCAGGGGGTCGTGGGTTTCGGCGCTCACGGGGTCTTCCGGTGCAGGCGGACGAAGGCGAGGTGGAAGCCGACGGACACGGCGGCACTGATCAGCGAGGCCGCGATCAGCCACACCGGCCGTCCGGTGACGCGGAACGCGAACGCTGTCCCCACCAGCAGCACGGGCAGGCCGACCGCGAGCGGCACGGTCGCCCGCTTCGGCAGTACGTCAAACCGCAGCGCCACCCCGGTCTTGTTGCGCCAGGTCTTGGCCGCGACGGCGAAGAGCGCCCCGTAGACCGCGGTGATTGCCAGCATTATGCCCATCCAGACGGGGCCCGGCAGTAGCCAGTTCCGGTCCGCCGCGACGCCTCCACAGATGATCGGGAGCGCGGCGGCGTAGAGCGTAAGCGTGATGAAGAACCAGTTCGGCCACGGTGTGGCCGCGAGTGCTGCGGCGGAGGCCCGGATGCGCTCGGTGTCGGCCAGCCCGGAACGGGCCTGCTCTGGCGTCAGCCGTACGCCGTTAGTTTCCATAACGGAAAGAGTATCGGCTAGTTTCCAGTAAGGAAAGTGGCAAGTTTCCAGTATGGCAAGCCATGTCGTCGGCGTAGGCCTCGGCGTGGACGTCGAGAAGTGTCTGCCTGATGCCGGGCAGGTCGTCGTGGCCGTAGTGGCGGAGTTCGACGGCGTGCGTGGTCATGCGGTACTCCATTCGGTCCGGGGGCGATCGGTCCACTCGTACGCGACGTGTGGGGGCGCCAGGTGATCAGGTCGCGGTGGAAGTCGCCCAGGAGCGACGGGAGCCAACGTGTCCGCGCGTGCCGATCACCGGGCGGCGGGCATGTTGCCGTCGCGCCAGTCGTTCACGCGCTTCCGGATGCTGGCGACCATGGGGAGCCCATCAACCTCTACGGTCTCGAACCAGCGGACATCGGTGGATTCCTCGGACACCGCCAGTTGCCCGGCCACAGGACGGGCAAGGAAGCAGATGGAGAACTCTTGCCGTACCTCGCCATCGTCGTAGGCGAAGACGTGACGGGGGTTGGTGTAGGTCCCGACGATGCCGGTGATCTCGACATCGAACCCGGTTTCTTCGCGGGTCTCCCGTACCGCGCAGTCCGGCAATGACTCGCCGATGTGCATGGCGCCACCGGGGAGCGCCCACATGCCGTTGTCGCGCCGACGCTGAAGCAGAATGCGCCCGGAGTCGTCGACAACAACGACGGAAGCAGCCGGAATCAGGCTGTTCGCGGCTGGGGCGTCCGGGTCGTCCTCGTAGTCGCGCCTACCCATTACGCTCCTCTTCCCATACGGGAGTGCCCCGCGCCCACAGTTCCTCGATGTGCGAAGCGAAGCGATCGAACATGCCGTCGTCCTGGTGGCGACGCAGATGCAGCGCAGGGGCATCGTGGCCGATACTGTGCGTCAGCAAAGGCGTGACGATCATGTCGTCATCGAAGCGGAAGACGGACAGGTGCGCGTGCCCACCGCTGTACCGAGCATCGATACCGGGCTGGCTGCTGATCTTCTCCAACTCGGCGAGTGTCACGCGGATACGCGTCGACAACGTGAGCGCAACAGCTTCGTCTTGCTCTCGGGACCGCGTGAGATCGCTGTCAGGGTCGCCGAGCAAGAAGCGTACCCGGCACCCTTGAACGGCCTTGCGCCGCAACGCGACACCGAGTCGGGCCTGTTCGAGCCACAGGAAGTAATTGGTGTAACCGGCGAATGTCAGCTCGCGCTCGGCTTTGGTGATCAACGACCGCCACAGAGACGCCGGACAGCCGGACCGATACGGATATACGGAAACAACCTCACGGTCCGGACCGACCTTGATCGCCTTCTTCGCGGCTGCTGGCCATAACACCGCCTCATCCTCTCCGAGTGCCTCGCAGATGTCCCACCGATGCCGGGCACGGGGAATGCGTCCGGCCTCGGTGATCCAGCGGCCGACCGTCTTGATGTCGACCCCACATCTCTCGGCCAACTGGCGGTCTGTCATTCGGGCTTGAAGCATGGCACGACGTAACGCTTCGTTCGCCAATACCCCTTGGGACGTTAGGGACGCTTCTCACGGTAGGCCTACTCCGTGTCTAACGTTCATGGAACGGAGTAGTAACGCACCACCAGGGGCGGAAGTGTGGTGGACGAACGACGCACAGACCCCCGCGACCGTGGCGACGGTCCGGGGGCGTGGCCACCAACGAGAAGGGTTGATGACATGGCCCACGGTATCGCCCGCTTCTTCGAACCGCTGCTGCGGTTACTGTTTCGCGCTCCGGGGTACCACCAGGCGCCCATCTCACACTCCGTGGCGCCGTCACAGGACACGCGGACCGCTCCTCTCCCGCGCATCACCGTGCTGCGGGGTGAGGACAACAGCCTTGTCCGCCCCTACCTCGTCGCACACGAGCGGTGCGAGGAGGAACGGCGGCAGCGAGCGCGCCGACGGACGCTGGTGCTCGCGACGTACGGCATTGACACGGGCCCACGCTGGATTCACGGTGTGGAGGTGACGGTCTGATGAGCTACGACCGGAACACGATCCCTGCACTCCTCTCTCCCGGCTTGCGACTGCTGCCGTGGGAGACCGACACCGGCAAGCCGTGCTTCCTGTCCACCAACAGCACTCCCGGCACGCTGGCCCGCATCGCGGACGAGATCGAAGCAGACCAGCTGCGCGACGGCACCAACGTCCTCAAGGGCGCCCAAGCCGTCTTGGACGACCGTAAGGCCGGGGAGTACGCGGTACGCCTCGCGCTGCGGGCGGCAACGCAGTGTCTTGGCAATGTGTTGCGGGTCGCCGACAGCAGAGGCGCCCGCCTGCCACGACTGGTCGAATCCGACGACTACGACAACCGAGACCAGGTCGACGGCACTGATGACGACGGGCCGCAGGTTCCGGCCGAGGCGTTCCGATGAACACGGGCAACGGCAACTCGCGACGTCGGTACAGGTTCGCGCAATGGACGCTGGCAGCCATGCCAGCCATGGCCGTGCGCCACTTCGGCAAGTGCCTCACGTGCGGCGAACGTTCCGCCGACACAGCCGACCCGGACGACGCACAGGTGTGGTGCCTGAAGCACGCGGGTCTGACACACCACAGCGGCTACGAGCTGTCGGCGTTCCAGTACTTCAACGCCACCATGACTGACTGCGAGGCCGATCCGCACGCGACATTGACCGAGGTCAGGTAGCCAAGACCAGGGCCCCGATTCTCACCCCCGGAGAGGCGGGGCCTTTCTCTGTCCGCGCTGGGGACCGCTCTGAGCAGCGGAAACCAGAGCGTACTTTTGGAAGCAGCTTGCGAGCTGGTCACGAACACCGTGCATCATGCACGCCCGCCAGGAGCGAGCGACGAGGGCCCCTGGTGGTGTCGGTTAGCCCTGGAGCGGCCGGACGAAGCCACGGTGTGGCCCACCGTCGCGGGCTCCTTGATGGAGCACCGCACCGACCCGTGTAGGCAAAGTGCTCGCGCGCGAGTGCAGCGAGCACGTCCGCGAGGCTGTCGGAGGGGGCACCACGTGACACAGCGAGACACCACCACCGTAGAGCTCATGGACGGACCGACCGCAGCACAGGCCGAGGATGCGTTCAGGCTGGTCTACGCCGAAGCGTTCGGGGAACCGCCTTACAACGAAGGTCCGGACGATGTCGCGGCCGCCTTCCGACGCTTCCGTTCCCAGACGCGCAGAACCGCCTTCCGCGCCACTCTGGCCCGTACCGAGGACGGCGAGCCGATCGGTATGGCGTACGGCTACCCGCTCGGCCCCAAGACGGGCTGGTGGGACCAACCGACCGAACCCGTGCCCGGCGACATGCGGCGCGAGGACGGACGCCGCACCTTCGGCCTCATGGAACTCGCCGTACGCGGACCGTGGCGCAGGCAGGGCGTGGCTCGCCGACTGCACGAGACGCTGTGTGACGGCATCGAGGCCGAACGGGTGCTGCTCAACGTCCACCCGGCCGGCAAAGCGGCGTCGGCCGCGTACCAGGAATGGGGATACCGAAAGGTCGGCGAGGCGCGCCCGTGGCAAGGCGCGGACCTCCATGACGTGATGCTGCTCGATCTGCGCTGAGCACGCGCTTCAGGTGCCTCGCACGCCGATCACCTACTGAAGACAGGCTCCCTGGACTGGCTCCACGCCGCGCTCGACGAGCGGTAGCACCGGCAAGAGCAGAGTGTGTCGCGCATCACATTCCGCCCATGTCACGGACGGGCCGGCCGCTTCCATCTGGTGGGCGTCAGTACGCGATGGAGGAGGACGGAACGATGAGCGGACGGCAGGGGACGGGCTCGGGGGCGGCGCACCACGTGGTGGTTCTGGGGGCGGGGTACGCGGGTATGGCCGCGGCCGTCCAGCTGGCGGCCCGGGTCAAGGGGCGCGCGGGGGTGCGGGTGACCGTGGTGGACGCGCAGGAGCGGTTCACCGAGCGCATGCGGCTGCACATGACGGCGACCGGGCAGCGGCTCGCCGAGCTGAGCATCCCGGAGCTGCTGGAGGGCACGGGCGCGCGGTTCGAGCGCGGCTGGGTGACGGCGGTGGACGCGGACGCGAGGACCGTGCGGATCGACGACGACCGGGTGCTGCACTACGACACGTTGGTGTACGGGTTGGGCAGTGTGGCCGACACGTCGGCGGTGCCGGGGGTCGAGGACCACGCCTACACCCTGAGCAGCGTCCAGGACTCCGAGTTGCTCGCCGACCGGCTGGGGCGGCTTCGCGGTGGCACGGTGGTGGTCGGCGGCAGCGGGCTGACCGGTGTCGAGTCGGCCGCCGAGATCGCCGAGCGGCACCCGGAGCTGAACGTCGTGCTGCTGGGCCGGGACGAGCCCGGTGCGGCCATGAACCCCAAGGCCAGGGCATATGTGCGCGCCGCGCTCGGCCGGCTGGGCGTCCAGGTGCGCGCCGGGGTCGAGGTGGTGAAGGTGCTGCCCGACGCGGTCGAACTGGCGGGCGGGGAGAGCATCGCCGCCGACGCGGTCCTGTGGACGAGCGGTACGCGGGTGTCGCCGCTGGCGGCCGCCGCCGGGCTGGCCGTCGACGAACGCGGACGCATCGTCACCGACGCCGCGCTGCGGTCGGTGTCCCACCCCGAGGTGTATGCGATCGGCGACGCGGCCGCGATCCGTCAGGGGTACGGCGTGATGCACGGCACCTGCCAGGGCGGCATGCCGACGGGTGTGCACGCCGCGCTGTCGATCGACCGGGTGCTCAGGGGCAGGCAGCCCAGGCCGTTCCGGTTCGGCTACTACCACACACCGGTGAGCCTGGGACGCGGTGACGCCGTGGTGCAGTTCACCCGCCCCGACGACAGCCCGCGCGGAATCTGCCTGACCGGACGCATGGCCGTCCGGTACAAGGAGACAGTGACCGCCTCACCCTGGCCGACCTACGGCCGTATGAAGAAGATGCCCGCCGCGGGCGCGTTCTGGCCCCGCGGGGGACGCTTCACCCGTGTGCGGGGGACCCGATGACCGACCTGTCCGTCCACGCCGGCCAAGAGGTCTTCCACGACCACCGCAACCTGCTGTTCTCCGTGGCCTACCGCCTCCTCGGCAGCGCGGCCGACGCCGAGGACGCGGTCCAGGACGCCTGGATCAAGTGGGCCGCCGCGGACCGCTCACAGGTGGCCGACCCCAAGGCGTACCTGACTCGGATCGTCTCCAATCTGGCGCTGGAAAGGCTGCGCTCGACCCGGCACAAGCGGGAGACCTATGTGGGGCCGTGGCTGCCGGAGCCCATCCTCACCGGCGGGGACGCCTCCGAAGCGGTCACGGCCGCCGAGTCGGTGTCGATGGCCATGCTGGTGGTACTGGAGACGCTCAGCCCGCTGGAGCGCGCGGTGTTCGTGCTGAAGGAGGTCTTCGGCTTCAGCCACGCCGAGATCGCGGAGGCGGTGGAACGCTCCGAAGCCGCGGTGCGTCAGGCCGCGCACCGGGCCCGCGAGCACGTGCGGGCCCGGCGGCCGCGCTTCGCCGCCGACCCGTCGCGGCAGCGGGAGGCCACCGAGCGGTTCTTCGCCGCCGCGACCGGCGGTGATGTCAACGCCCTGCTGGAACTGCTGTCCCCGGACGTCACCCTGTGGACCGACGGCGGTGGCAAGGTCCGCCAGGCCATGCGCCCGGTGGTGGGCGCGGCCACGGTGGCCGCCTGGTTCGCGGCCATCGGTACCGTCACCTACCAGGGCGTCGCGCCTGCCGACATGAAGGCCGAACTCGTCGAGATCAACGGCGGGCCGGGCATCGTGTTCAGCGGGCCGGGACGCGTGATCGCCACCGTCACCTTCGACTTCGACGCCGACGGCCGTATCACCGCCATCCACAACGTGGCCAACCCGGACAAACTCCAGGCCGTCGCCGACGGCACCGCCTACGACATCGGTACGCGGTGAACGGCCTCACGCGCGCCGGAAACTGAGGGTCTCCCCCGCCGCCCCGGTCCGCCACAGGTCGTTGCAGGCCTCGGCCATGGCCTCCAGGCCCGCCACCACCTGGCCCCACACGATGCCCGGCACCCATCCCACATCGCCGTTGAGGAGGAGGTTGTTGCGTTCGTAGAACAGGGCCAGGTCGACCACCGTGCCGCCGGGGCGGACCTCGCGGTCGTAGCCGTAGGCCCTGGTGGCCAGTTCGGTGCCGGCGAAGGAGAAGTAGCAGAGGTCGCCGGGGATCGGGGTGACCGTCGGGTTTTCCAGTGGGGGTTCGGTGGAGGCGAACGGCGGGAAGAGGGCGTAGATCTCGTTGCGCGCGTATTTGGCGTGGTAGACGTCGCCCCCGAGGGGGAGCGCCTCCCATACGGCCGCGCAGGTCAGGGGCGCGCGGTCGGTCAGGAGCCGCGCCGTGCAGTGCACATCCCGCTTGTCGAGCGAGACGGTGACGAATCGATCGGACATGAAAACCAGGGTGCATACGACGGGTGCGCTTGGGTAGCCGCGCCGCCATGGCTCCACCAACTGGGAACGACGTACACACATTCCGGTCAGGACTCAGACGCAGCCGGCGGTCGGTGCTCGGCGGCCTCGCGGCCCTCGGCACCGTCGGCGCCCTGGGTGCCACGGGCTGCACTCGGGTGGCCCAGGCGTCCGGCAAGAAGGGCGGTGACCTGCTTGAACGGCTGAAGGCGCAGGGTGTTGTACGGCTCGGGATCGCCGGTGAGGTCCCCTTCGGGTACATCGACAAGGACGGGCAGCTCACCGGGGAGGCGCCCGAGCTGGCCAAGGTGATCTTCAAGCGGCTCGGGGTGGGCAGGGTGCAGCCCGTGCCGACCGAGTTCGGGTCGCTGATCCCGGGGCTCAACTCGCAGCAGTTCGATGTCGTGGCGGCCGGGATGTACGTCAATCCCGAGCGGTGCCAGCAGGTGATCTTCGCGGATCCGGACTATCAGATGCTCGACTCGTTCATCGTGCGCAAGGGCAATCCGCTGGGGCTGCACTCCTACAAGGACGTCGTCGCGAAGAAGGCGAAGTTCGCCACCGGCACCGGATACGCCGAGATCCAGTACGCGGTCGAGGCCGGGTACAAGCAGGGCGACATCCTCATCGTCCCGGACCAGGTCGCCGGGCTGAACGCCGTCGAGGCGGGCCGCGTCGACGTCTTCGCCGGTACGGCGCTCACCACCCGCGAGGTCGTGAAGAAGTCCGCCAAGGCGGAGGCCACGGCGCCCTTCACGCCGCTCGTCAAGGGCAAACCCCATGTCGACGGCGGCGCCTTCGCGTTCCGGCCGACCGAGACGAACCTGCGGGATGCCTTCAACGTCGAGCTGCGCAAGCTGAAGCAGAGCGGCGAGCTGTTCCGGATCCTGCAGCCGTTCGGCTTCACCAGGGCCGAGATGACCGGCCTCACCGCGAAGGAGCTGTGCGGCGGATGACCCCGGGGCTGTGGGAACTCGTACTCAAGGGCGTCTGGACCACCGTCCAGCTGCTGGTGTTCAGCGCGCTGCTGGCCATGGCGGTGTCCTTCGTCGTCGGCATCGCGCGCACTCACCGGCTGTGGATCGTGCGTTTCGTCGCCGGCTTCTACACCGAGGTGTTCCGCGGCACCTCGGCGCTGGTGATGATCTTCTGGGTGTTCTTCGTGCTGCCGGTCGTCTCCGGCTGGCAGCTGGTGCCGATGTGGGCGGGCACGCTGGCGCTCGGCCTGACCTACGGCGCGTACGGCTCGGAGATCGTGCGCGGCGCGCTGAACGCGGTCGAACCGGCGCAGCGGGAAGGCGGGATCGCGCTCAGTTTCACGCCCTGGCAGCGGCTGCGGCTGATCGTGCTGCCGCAGGCGGTGCCGGAGACGATCCCCTCCTTCTGCAATCTGCTGATCGAGCTGCTCAAGGGCACCGCGCTGGTGTCGGCCATGGGCATGGGCGATCTGACGTTCAGCGCGAACCTGGTCCGGCTGGCGTTGCAGCAGAGCGCGGAGATCTACACATACGTCCTGCTGATCTACTTCGCGATCGCCTTCGTGCTCACCCGGCTGATGCGCTCTTTGGAGAAGCGGCTGAAGGCCGGTGTCGGCAACGACGCCGGCACGTTCTCGGCGGCGCGTGAGCTGAAGCGGGCGCAGACGACCGGTGTGGGCATCAACGCGGGCGGGAGTGGTCTCGGATGAAGTGGGACTGGAACGCGGTGAACGACTTCATGCCGCACTTCTGGGACGGGCTGCTGGTCACCCTTGAGGCCCTGGCCCTCGGTTCGCTGCTGTCCTTCACCCTCGGTCTGGTGTGGACGCTGCTGATGCGGACGCCCACCCGGTGGGTGCGCTGGCCGGTCGGGGTGGTCACGGAGTTCGTGCGCAACACCCCGCTGCTGGTCCAGCTGTTCTTCCTCTTCTATGTGCTGCCCGAGTGGGGCCTGACCTTCTCCGCGCTGACCACCGGCGTCTTCGCGATCGGCCTGCACTACTCGACGTACACCATGCAGGTCTACCGGGCCGGCATCGAGGCGGTCCCGGCCGGCCAGTGGGAGGCGGCGACCGCGCTGAACCTGCCCCTGCGGCGGACCTGGACCGCGGTGATCCTGCCGCAGGCGATCCGCCGGGTGGTTCCCGCGCTCGGCAACTACGTGATCGCCATGCTCAAGGACTCACCGATGCTGATGGTGATCACCGTGCAGGAGATGCTCGGGCAGGCCCGGCTCTTCTCCCAGCAGCATTTCCAGTTCACCGAGCCGGTCACGGTGATCGGTGTGGCCTTCATCCTCATCTCCTACCTGGCCTCCCTTCTCCTGCGAGCCCTGGAGCGACGTCTTGTCCGCTGACACTCCCCTGCGCGAAGAACCCGAGCCGCGCCCCGGCGCGACCACGGACGGCGGTGAGCTGGTCCGGCTGGAGGGCGTCACCAAGCGCTTCGGCACGAACACCGTCCTCGACGACCTGAGCTTCACCGTCGACCCCGGCAAGCATGTGACCCTGATCGGCCCGTCCGGCTCCGGCAAGACGACGATCCTCAGACTGCTGATGACCCTCACCGAGCCGGACGAAGGCACGATCACCGTCGACGGGGAGCATCTGTTCCCGGCGCCGGAGAAGCAGATCCGGGAGGTCCGTAAGAAGATCGGGATGGTGTTCCAGCAGTTCAACCTGTTCCCGAACATGAGTGTGCTGCGGAACATCACCGAGGCACCGGTGCAGGTCCTCGGCATGTCCAGGGACGAGGCCGAGGCGCGGGCCCGGGAGCTGCTGGAGCTGGTGGGGCTGGCCGACAAGTGCGACGCCCGGCCGACACGGCTGTCCGGCGGGCAGCAGCAGCGGGTGGCGATCGCCCGGGCGCTGGCGATGCGGCCGCGGGTGCTGCTGCTGGACGAGGTGACCTCGGCGCTCGACCCGGAGCTGGTCGCGGGTGTGCTGGATCTGCTCAGGGACATCGCGCGCAGCACGGACATCACGATGCTCTGTGTGACCCACGAGATGGGTTTCGCCCGCGACATCTCCGACCAGGTGCTGATGTTCGACGGCGGCCGGGTGATCGAGGCGGGCCCGCCGGAGCAGATCTTCGGCGATCCGGAGCAGGACCGCACCCGGGAATTCCTCAGCGCGGTCCTGTGACGCGCGGTGTGAATCCGGCAGATGCCGAGGTCCGACCACTGGGTCATGACCTTGGCATATGCCGGGGGATCTGCGCCGCAGTTGGGAGGGGCATGGCGAGCGAAACAATCTCGCCAACCCCCTCTCCTCGCACCTGGTTTGCCCGTTATCGTGTAAGGCGATCCGCCGACCGGATCTCGCGGCCAGAGACAGGTGACAGACAGGCGAGCGCAGGGGGACCACCGTGGCGCTGATGCACGAGCCGACCGCCCCGTACCACTCCGCCCAGGACGCGCTGCGTGTGCTGGAGACCGTGGCCCGGCACTCCGCCGGCGTCACCGACACCGAGCTGGCCCGCCGCACCGGCCTCGGCTCCGAGCGGCTCACCGTCCTGCTGCGCATGCTGCGCCGCGAGGGCTATGTCGAGCAGATCACCGACGGGGCGTACGTCACGGGCGACACCCTGCGCCGGCTCACCTCCGCGCACGACCGTGCGCTGGCCGTGCACGAGAAGCTCCAGCACACCCTGGACCGGCTGCGCGACTCGGTGGGCGCGGCGGTCTATATGAGCCGGTACGTCGACGGCGAGGTCAAGGTCACCCAGTACGCCGCAGGGCCGACCACCCCGGCGGTGAACGAGTGGGTCGACTTCCGCTACTCCGCCCACGCCACGGCGGTCGGCAAGAGCCTGCTCACCCAGCTCGACCACAACGGCCGCCGCGACCACCTCTCCCGGCACAAGATGGCCCGCCTCACCTCGCGCACCATCACCAGCGACAAGCTGCTCCTGTCCCGCCTGGAGTCGCAGCCGCCGACGGTGCCGGTCCTGGACCTGCAGGAGTACGCGGTCGGCACGGTCTGCGCGGCGGTCCCGATCACGGCGGGCTCCTCGGTGGGCTGCCTGGCGCTGTCCCTCCCGGTGGAGCACGCGCACCGGCTGAAGCAGGCGGCGGACACGCTCAACCGCAGCGCGGCACCGGTGCTGCTGTCGCTGACGATCTAGTCAGGCCCGAGGAGATCACGAGGGTGGTCACAAGCACCCTCCAGGACCAGGTAGTATTTTCTCTGTCGCCAGCCGCGGAAACAAAAAACCGCAGCAGGCGAGAGTCATGCGCCGCTAGCTCAGTTGGTTAGAGCAGCTGACTCTTAATCAGCGGGTCCGGGGTTCGAGTCCCTGGCGGCGCACGATGACGATGGCGAGCCACGTCCGCAAGAAACGCGGACGTGGCTCGCCATCTCTGTTATTGCGCGGCTACGCCGCGCGCAGTGGGGGCTCCGCCACCCACACCCCCTACTGACGGGCCCTTCGCGGAAGCGAGGGGCTCTTCGGCGTACCCAGCGGCTGGGCGCGCAGGAAGGCCGCGAAGGCGTCCGGGTCGAAGGTCCCGGCGATGGTCGCCATCATCTGGTCCCCGGTCACCGGGTCCGGCACCCCGTACACGGCGACGGCCGCCGCGCCCTCGTACCGGGCGACGATGTTCTCGATCATCGCGGCGGCCAGGTTCTCCCCGTCCACACGGATCCGGTCGTCGGTGCGGCCCGCGAAATACAGATAGCCGTCGGCGTCCCGGTAGAACAGATCACCGGTCCAGTACGCCCCTCCCCTGCGCCGCTCGGCCTCGGCGGCCGGATTCCTCCAGTACCCCTCGAAGGGGTTGGGCCCCTGGTTCACCAGCTCTCCGATCGCCTCCTCCCCGTTCAGCAGCCGCCCGGCGGAGTCGAACAGGGCCGTCGGGCACGCGCGCCCGGTGGCGGGGTCGAGGACGGCCAGCCCCGGTCCGGCCGGACCCACCGCGCCCTTCGGGGTGCCCGGCGCCCACTGGATCGCCGCACCGCCCTCGGAGGATCCGTACGCCTCCACCAGCCGGACCCCGAACCGCCGCTCGAAGGCTGCCGCGTCCACCGCGCCCGCCTCCGTGCCGAAGCCCGTCCGCTGGGGCTCCCCCGGTCGAGCGAAGCTGAGACCGGGGGAGGGCAGATCGCGGCCTTGGGGGCGCCGGTCGATCCGGAGGTGAAGTACAGCAGCAGCCGGTCGGCGGGTGCGGCGCGGGACGGGTCGGGTACGGCGGAGGCGTACGGGGCGAGGAGGGCGCCGTACGCCTCGTCGTCGCTCACCAGGATCCGTACTCCCGCCAGCTCCAGGCCCGCCTGCAGCGGCAGCCGGGCCCGCTCGGTGACCAGGAGCGGGCACTCGGTGTGCAGGATGTCCCGGGCCGGTTCGGGGCCTGGGGGTCCCCCCCGGCGCGAGCGAAGCCGAGCGTGGGGGAGGGTGGGGTTATCCGGGCGGCGGCGCCGGCGGCCACCTCGTGCTGCGTCAGCGTCCGCGCCCCGCACCACAGCCCCGGCCGATGGTCGCCCCGCCGCGCGGCGACGAGGTCGGCGACCGTGCGCTTCGTGGACTCCATGAGGGCGCACAGTAACTGACAGCACGTCAGATGGGAGACTACGGCAGGAAGCCGTCCGCCGCCGAGAACATCAGGTGGGCGGCGACCATGAAGGCGACACAGCCCGCGATGAACACGCCGAGGAACGCCAGCACGCAGCCCGATTCGGCCGCGAGCTTCCCGCGCGCCGGGACGTGCGCTGTCGCCCGCTCGGGGCGCTCGGCCGCGTAGTGCACGGTGACGATGTCGTTCTCCAGAATCGTCCCCGGCCCGTTGCTCTCCTCGAAACGGACGGCCAGGCCCTCGCGGGTGGTGAACTCGTACACGTGGTGCAGCGTCGTGCGCACGGAGGTGTCCCTGCCGCCGCTGGTCGTCGTGTACGTCCGCAGGCACCGCGCCTCGGCCGTCAGCCCGCTGTTCCAGGCGCTGCGCACCTCCCGGGCACGGCCGATCAGCCTGACCAGACCGAAGACCGCCAGGGCGATCATGAGTGACGGCACGACGTAGAACATCGCTTCCATGGGTCCCCCGAACTCCGTGCGCCGCCACCGATCGGCCGGCGTGGAAGGACCCTACCCACGCCGGCCGCGCCGCCGGCTCAGCGGAACCTCAGAACGTGACGTCCGAGCAGGCGTAGAACGCGTTGCCGGTGTCGGCGATCGTCCACACCGCGAGGATGACGTGGTGCCCGCTCAGCCCGCTCGGCAGGGTGCCGCTGTGGCTGAGGGTGGCCGGCGGGCGCTGGCCGTTGTACGGGACCGTCAGGAACGGGGTGAGGTCGAGGTCCGAGCGGGACAGGGCATGGTCCTGGTCCCAGCCCTGTCTGGTGACGTAGTACTTGAAGTCGGTCGTGGCGTGCATGGCGGTGAACTGCCAGCGGAAGGTGTACGTCTGGCCGCCCGTCACCCTGGTGGTGGGCCAGGCCCCGCCGGAGGGCGTGGCCGGCGAGCTGAGCTGGGCGAACCGGCTCAGTCCGCCGTTGCATATCTGGCCGTCGGCGGGCCCGGCGGCCGGGAAGCCCTTGGGGCCCTCGACGCTCTGCGGCTCGTACTGGATGTCGCCGCAGCCCGTCACCGTGCCGTTGGCACAGAGCTTCTGCCTGCTGATGGGAAGGTCGGTGTAGCCGTGCCCGCTGGCGCCGCCGGTGGAGAGCGCGAACGCTCCGGCGGTCACCACGCCCAGCAACGCCGCGGACAGCGCCGGAAACCTGGTCTTGGTGCGCATACTGCCGCTCCTGGAGAACGTGGGGAGTTCGGTGAGCTGTGCAGGTAGGTCTAGACCAAGTCTCAGATTATTGCCGTTAGTTGAACGTGTCCATACCAATTGCGGTGCAGGCCTAGGACGGCTCCCCGCGCCCCGAGCAGAAGGCCACCGTCAGGTCCCGCACCAGCACCTTCCGTTCGTAGTCGTCGAGTTCGACCAGACCGCGCACGGTCAGCCGGGTCACGGTGTCCTCCACCGAGTCCACCACCGAGCTGAGCATGCTGGCCCGCTGCCGGGCGTCCAGCGCGGCGATCCTGCGCCGGTGCATCGCCGCGGCGACCTCCGGGGCGTACTCCACCCGGACCGGCTGCACCGAGAACACCTCCAGGCCGACCGGCCCGGTCTCCTCGGCCACCAGCCGGGTCAGACAGTCCCGGGCCGCCGTCACCCCGCCCCGTGTCCCGCCCGCCGGCTCCACCGGCACCCGGGCCAGCGCCGCCTCCACGCACTCGGTCAGGTACGCCTCGTGGTCCTCGATGCCGAGCACCGCCCGCGCGGTGTCCCGCACCCGCCACACCACCAGCACCACCACCCGGAGCGCCATCCCGTCGGGATCCGCCGCCGCCATCGCCTCGCTGCGCCAGTGCCGCAGCCGCACATCGACCCGGCGGCGCAGCACCAGCGGGTTCACCCAGAGCAGCCCGGTCCGCCGGACCGTCCCCCGGTACCGGCCGAACAGTCCGAGCACCCACGCCCGCCCGGTCCGCCCCCGGGCCAGCCCGCCGAAGCCGAACGCGCCGAGCGCCCCGGCCCCGACGTACGCCGCCCACTGCGCCGGCCCGAACCCCGCGGACGCGGGCAGCCCCAGCGCCTGCACCGCGCCCGACGGAAGCAGCCCCGCCCACCACGAGGTCGCCAGGCACCCGGCGATCCCGCACGCCCCGGCGAGCGCGCCGGCCGCCCCGGGCAGCACCCGCGCCGGCCGCTCCACCAGCTCCGGGTCGACCTCCGGCAGCGGCCGGCGGCGCACCGGCGGCTGGCGCCTGAGGCGCGGCTGCTCGCCGATGCCCTGCCGGCGGGCCACCACGGCGGGCTTGAGCGGCACCGTCACCGGGTCGGTGCCCGAGTCACGGAAGAGCAGATGGACGGGGATCTCGGTGGTCGCCTCGTTCTGGATCAGCCGGGCCGAACGCCCGCCCGGTCCCGCGGCCTCCTCCGGCTGCCCCTCGGATTCGGGCGGTGTGTGTGACGTGGTCGTACTCATGCGTGCCTCCAGCCTCCGCGCCAGATACGCCATGAACAGGGGGTGGGACGGACAGGAGTGATCAGTGGCCGGTCACCCCGCCCGCGTCCGCGAACAGCCGGCGCCAGGTCTCCGGCCCCGGATAGCCGTCCGCCGTGCCGCCGCGCCAGCCCTGGGCGCGCTGGAAGGCCGCCACCGCACGCCGGTCCGCGTCGCCCCAGCGCGCCCCGTAAGTGCCGGCGTAGAACCTGCCGAACCCCTTCTTCACCAGCTGGCGTCGCAGCCGTGTGACGTACTCGTTCTGCGCGCCGGGACGGAAGTGATCCCGGCCGGGGTAGCCGGGCACCCCGTGCGCGCGGGGCAGGTCCTCTCCGGCCGCGCCCGGCGCGATGTCCTTGCCCTTCCCGGTGGCCAGCAGATCCCAGGTGTCCGGGCCGGGCAGCCCGTCGGCCTCGGAGCCGCTCCAGCCCTGGGCGAGCTGGAACGCCAGGGTGGCCCTCCGGTCCGCGTCGCCCCAGACCGGGCCGGGCCCCTCGGGGTAGTACGAGCGGCCGCCCCGGGCCACCAGCATCTGGCCGAGCAGGGTGACGTAGTCGTTGCTGGCGCCGGGGCCGAAGTAGACGGCGCCCGGGTAGGCGACCTTCGGCTTGGACTGGGCCTGGTGCGCGCCGCCGCCCGAGTCGGAGGTCACGCCCTTGTAGCGGTAGGGGATGTACTTGTCGGCATGGCTCCAGTAGGGGTACGGCGCCGTCTTCCGGCGGGTGTGCGGGGGTGTCTGCTCGTAGACCGTGTAGGCCTTGTGCGTGTAGTCCGTCCAGCCGCCGAAGATCACCACGTGGGAGCCGCGCTGGGGGTTGGCGCGGTTGTGGTAGAGCAGGATGTCCCCGGGCTGCAGCTGGTCCTTCGTGATCTTCACGGCGTAGCGGTACAGGCTCCCCGTCCACTCGTTGCCGGGCAGGCCCCAGGCCATGGAGACATAGCCCGAGCAGTCCTGCCGGTAGCCGTCGGACCAGAAGCGGTTCATGGTGTACGGCACCCGTGCGGCCACCCAGGTCTTGGCCCGGTTGATGATCTGGGCCCGGGTGGCCGCGGGGATCGCCGCGGTGCCCCTCGCCGGCCTGCCGCCGGGGCCGTGCAGCGGGGCCATGGGGCCCTGCGGGGTCTCGGTGTCGCCGTCGCCGGGTACATGGGGACGCTCCTCGGCGGGCCGGCCGAGGGTGAGGGCGGCGGCCGGGGTGACCGCCCCGAGGACGGCGGAGGCGGCGGCCACGGCCACGACCGAGCAGGCGGCGGCAGGGTGTCCGGCGGGGCGGCCGGACGACGGGCGGGGACCTGCCCGTCGGCCCCGGACGCAGCCGGGGCAGTCGCAGTCGCTCGCGGGGTCGATTTCCTCGAACACCGGAGTCGTCATGCGATCTGCCTCACATTCGGAGGGGATTTGTCCGCGAGTGTGCACGTTGGTCAGTTTCCCAACTGTCCACGCGATCGCCACATTGACGGTCCGAATGATGTACACGGCCCCTCAGCGGCCGTCCGGTCGCCGCGGGGCGGCCAGGAGGTGGTCGGAGGCACCCCGAAAGGTCAGGTAGAGTTATCTCTGTCAGCAGGCGCCGCTAGCTCAGTTGGTTAGAGCAGCTGACTCTTAATCAGCGGGTCCGGGGTTCGAGTCCCTGGCGGCGCACCGACCGGAAGGCCCCTCGCGAAAGCGGGGGGCCTTTCGCATGCCCCATACCCCCGATTGGCCGGATACCCTCTGGCCATGGCAGCCCGGGACCTTCAGGAGCGGATCAAGAAGCTGATCGTGGACCGGCGGCTGCCCTCGGGGGCCCCGCTGCCGACCGAGCCGGAGCTGATGGAGTACCTCGGCGCGAGCCGGAACTCGGTGCGCGAGGCCCTGAAGGCACTGCAGGCCATGGGGATCGTGGAGATCCGGCACGGGTTCGGGACGTACGTCGGCTCGATGTCCTTCGCACCGATGATCGAGGGGCTGGCCTTCCGCACCGTCGCCGGCCACTACCGGGGCGAGGACTCGCTGCTGCAGTTGCTGGAGCTGCGCGAGGCCGTGGAGACCGGGCTGGTCTCACGGCTGGCCGGGCGGCTGCCGGAGGCGGACCTCGTCGAACTGGACGCCCTCGTGGACCGTATGGACCGGGAGGCCGCCGAGGGGGCGGGCCTCGCCGAGACCGACCGGGCCTTTCACGCCACCCTCTACCGGGGGCTGGACAACGTGCTGCTGAGCGAGGTGCTGGAGGCGTTCTGGGACGCCTTCCACCGGGTGCAGCGGGATCTGGTGGACGTGCCGCAGGACCCCAGGGTCACCTGCCGCCAGCACCGGGAGATCCTGGACGCGGTCCGGTCCGGCGACTCCATGCGGGCGGAGGAGGCCATAAGGGACCACTTCGGCAACCTCCGGGTCCGCCTCTCCACCACCGGCGCGCCCCGGCCCCCCGAGATCACCGGCGCGCCCCGGCCTCCCGAGCCCCACACGCGCCACAATGAACGGGTTTGATCGGTAAACACCGTGTTTCCCGTCTTGCGATCATGCGGAACGCCGTAGAACCCTGGATGTCCAAGCTGCCGCTGTTTGGCGGGAGTTGGGGGGATGAAACCGGTTGCCGACCGGCGGGGAGGGGGCCCCGCTCATGAAGCGGTGCCGAGGGGGGCATCATGCAACCGGAAGGTCGCCGTCCCGTGTCTTTGAGTGGGGCAAGACGTGGGGACTGCGCACTGCCACTGAAGCGCGCTCGCGGGCTTAAGGGGAGCCTGCCGTGCGCGGCAAAGGACCGACCAGACACGCGGTGACCTGCGTGTTGGGGGGAATGACTCATGACGTCGACGCCGCCGGGCGCCGGGCCGAGCCACGCTCACGACGATCCGTCACAGACCACACAACTCAGGGCTGTCAGCCATCGGACCGGCCAGTTACGCCGGATAAGGAAGAGCCTGCCGAGATACGACTACGAGCACTACAGCCGGCTAGCAGGCCCCCTCACCCAGCCCGACCCGACGGGGCCCTACAAGGTGCAGTACCGGTCGCTGCTCTCGCAGGAGCCGCACCGCGTGCGCGCCGCGCTTATGCTGGGCGCGGCCCCGGTGCTCTCCCTGGTCCTGCTGTTCTGGCTGATGCGGCCCGAGCACTGGACCGAGCGCGACTATCCCGCCTACGACTTCCTGCCGGCCCTCGACACCGTCATGCTCGTCTCGATCGGCCTGATCGAGTTCTTCCGCTGCATGAACGTGCTGTCCAACGCGCACGCCACGCTGGTCGCCCGCGACCCGGTCCCGGTGGTCCCCGAGTCCGGCACCCGCGTCGCCTTCCTCACCTCCTTCGTGCCCGGCAAGGAGCCGCTGGAGATGGTGACGAAGACGCTGGAGGCAGCGGTGAAGTTACGTCACCGGGGCCTCATGCACGTCTGGTTGCTGGACGAGGGCGACGACCCGGCGGTCAAGGAGGTCTGCGCCCGGCTCGGCGTGCACCACTTCACCCGCAAGGGCGTCGCGAAGTGGAACCAGTCCAAGGGCCCGCACCGCGCCAGGACCAAGCACGGCAACTACAACGCATGGCTGGAGGCGCACGGCGCCGACTACGACTTCTTCGCCTCCGTCGACACCGACCACGTACCGCTGCCCAACTACCTGGAGCGGATGCTCGGTTACTTCCGCGACCCGGACGTCGGCTTCGTCATCGGCCCGCAGGTGTACGGCAACTACGACACGTTCGTCACCAAGGCCGCCGAGTCGCAGCAGTTCCTCTTCCACGCCCTGATCCAGCGCGCCGGCAACCGCTACGGCGCCCCCATGTTCGTGGGCACCTCGAACGCCGTACGCATCAGCGCCATCAAGCAGATCGGCGGGCTGTACGACTCGATCACCGAGGACATGGCGACCGGCTTCGAGATGCACCGCGCCAAGAACCCGGCGACGGGCAGGAAGTGGAAGTCGGTCTACACCCCGGACGTGCTCGCCGTCGGCGAGGGCCCGAACGCCTGGACGGACTTCTTCACCCAGCAGCTGCGCTGGTCCCGGGGCACGTACGAGACGATCCTCAAGCAGTACTGGAAGGGCCTGTTCACGCTGGGGCCGGGCAAGCTCTTCAACTACACGATGATGATCATCTTCTATCCGATGTCCGCCCTCAACTGGATCCTCGCGGCACTGAGCTGCGCGCTGTTCCTGGGCCTCGGCGCCTCGGGTGTGAACATCGACCCGACCGTGTGGCTGATGCTGTACGGCAACGCCTCGGCGCTCCAGATCGGCCTGTACATCTGGAACCGGCGGCACAACGTCTCCCCGCACGAGCCGGAGGGCTCCGGCGGTGTCGCGGGCATGGTGATGTCCGCCCTGTCCGCGCCGGTCTACGCGCGCTCCCTCATGGACGCCGTACTGCGCCGCAAGAGCAAGTTCGTGGTCACGCCCAAGGGCGAATCGGCAAGCCCCGACACGTTGTTCGGGACGTTCCGGATCCACTGGTTCTTCATCCTGGTCTTCGCCGGCTCGCTCGCCGCCGGCTTCGCGCTCGGGCACTCCCACCCCGCGATGGTCACCTGGGCATCGTTCGCCCTGCTGATCACCGCCTCGCCGATCTTCGCCTGGCAGTACACGCTGCGGCGGGAGCGGAGGAAGCCGAAGCCCGCCGCACCGGCCGCCGAACCCCAGGACGCGGTGCCCGCGCCGTACCCGGCCCACGCGCCGCACGTCCCGCAGCCGCGGCCCACCTGGGCGGCGCCCGAGCACGGGGGCCGCAGCGGCGCAAACCGGAGCGGGGAGAGCGACCAGACCATGCAGATCGCCCTTGGCGGACTTGGGGGACGTAAGGAATGAAGGACCAGGCAGGCCGCCGTCGCGCCCGCAGGCTCGCGATCGGTACGGCGGTGGTACTCGCGCTGGCCGGGATGAACGGGCCGTGGATCTACCGCTTCGGCACCGCGCAGTACCACCAGTACAAGATCAACAGACCCGAGTACAAGGCCGAGAACGGCCACTGGGACATCATCGAGTTCCCTCCGGAGTACCGCCAGGACACCATCCACGCGGCCCTCCTGCACACCGGCAAGGTGCTGCTGGTCGCGGGCTCGGGCAACAACCAGGACAACTTCGACAAGAAGAAGTTCGACACCCGGATCTGGGACCCGGTCAAGGGCACGATCAAGAAGGTCCCCACGCCCAACGACCTGTTCTGCACCGGCCATACGCAACTGGCCAACGGCAATCTGCTGATCGCGGGCGGCACCAAGCGGTACGAGAAGCTCAAGGGTGACGTCAAGAAGGCCGGCGGCGTCATGATCCTCTACAACGAGAACCCGGACAAGCCGATCACCCTGCCCGCGGGCACGAAGTTCACCGGCAAGCAGAACGGCAGGACGTTCGCCTCCCAGGACCCGGTCCTGCTTCCGCGCGCCACGAAGGTCTTCGACAGGACCGGCAAGTGGCTGCGGAACAACCCCGGTTACGGCCGCGTCTACGTCGAGGCGCCGCAGGAGGGCGCGCAGTACGAGACCGGCACCCAGGACAACTACCGGATCCAGGGCCTGACCGGCGCCGACGCCCGCAACACCTACGGCATCGCGCAGAAACTCGCCCTGGACAAGAAGGACTTCGAGGGGATCAAGGATTCCTACGAGTTCGATCCGGTCGCCGAGCGGTACATCAAGGTCGACCCGATGAACGAGGCCCGCTGGTACCCGACGCTGACGACACTGTCGGACGGGAAGATCCTCAGTGTCTCCGGCCTGGACGACATCGGTCAGCTGGTGCCGGGCAAGAACGAGATCTTCGACCCGAGGACCAGGACCTGGACGTACACCAGGTCGACCCGGCAGTTCCCGACGTATCCGGCGCTGTTCCTGATGCAGAACGGGAAGATCTTCTACTCGGGTTCGAACGCGGGGTACGGGCCGGACAACGTGGGCCGGGACGCCGGTGTCTGGGACGTCGACACCAACCGGTTCACCAAGCTGCCCGGGCTCAGCGATCCGGACAGGATGGAGACCTCCGGGACCGTGCTGCTGCCTCCGGCGCAGAACGAGAAGTTCATGGTGGTCGGCGGTGGCGGCGTCGGCGAGTCGAAGCTGTCCAGCAGGAAGACCCGGCTCATCGATCTGAAGGCCGGGAACCCCAGGTTCGTGGACGGGCCCGAACTGGAGAAGGGGACCCGGTATCCGCAGACCTCGATCCTGCCCGACGACACGGTTCTGGTGAGCGGCGGTTCGCAGGACTACCGGGGGCGCGGCGACTCCGACATCCTGCAGGCGCGGCTGTACCACCCGGACAGCAACAGCTTCACCCAGGTCGCCGATCCGCTGGTGGGACGGAACTACCACTCCGGGTCGATTCTGCTGCCGGACGGCCGGGTGATGTTCTTCGGCTCCGACTCGCTGTACGGGGACAAGGCGAACACCAAGCCGGGGAAGTTCGAGCAGCGCATCGAGATCTACACGCCGCCGTATCTGTACCGGGGGTCTCGGCCGACACTCAGCGGGGGACCGCAGACGATCGCCCGCGACGCTTCGGGGACGTTCACGTCGGATCACGCGGCCGGCGTCAAGAAGGCGCGGTTGATCCGGCCGAGTGCGTCCACGCATGTGACGGACGTGGATCAGCGGTCCGTCGCGCTCGATTTCAAGACCGCCGGGAACAAGATCACGGTGACCGTGCCGAAGAACCGGAATCTGGTGCCGTCCGGCTGGTACATGCTGTTCGTGGACGACGACCAGGGCACGCCGTCCAAGGCGCAATGGGTCCAGGTCCCGTAGGTCACAGGCCTTCGGTCATGGTCGGCAGGGCGGTCAGGGAGAGGGGTAGTGCCCCTGGTCCTGACCGCCCTGAGGGGTGGGTGGACTTCTTCCCTGTGCGGTTGTGCGGCTCGTGGTCAGGAGCTGCTGCCGGTTGTCCGTCAGTTGCAGAAGTTGAGAATGGGGAGGAGGCCGTTGCCACACTGGTTCTTGTCGCCTTCGCCGCCACCACCGTGGCCGTAGGCTGGGGAGGCCTTTGTGGCGACGTGTGTGGCGGGCGTCGCGGCCATGGCGGATGTGGCGGTTGCCAGTCCGGCCGCACAGGCGATGCCCACGGCGGCACTCACCGCGAAGGCTCGCGGAATCCGGGAAACGGTCTTCTTGGGGCGAGGTGTAGTGTTCATGCACTCACCATGCGCACGCCCGGCGATCATGTGCTCGTCGAGCGCATCCGAGCGGGTGAGCCACGGGGCCGGGTCGGAACGCGTTGGTGTCTCAGTTGCTCTTCTCGGCGAGGCCGAGTGCGTAACTCGCCCACCAGTCCCCCGCCTTCGGGCCGCCCTTGCAGGTGCCGTCGGACTCTCCCGGGCGCTTGACCCACAGGTAGGCGTCCACCAGGGGGTCGGCCGTCTTCGTCGTCGGGGTCTCGCCCAGGGCCCGGCCCGGCGGGTTGCACCAGCGCTGGGCCGGGTCGCCGGCCGTGTACGGGCCGTTGCCGTTGCGGCTGGTGTCGATCACGAAGTGCTTGCCGCCCACCTTCGCCGAGAGTTGCTTGCCGTAGGCGATGGAGTCCCGCGTGGAGTAGAAGTTGGAGACGTTGACGGAGAAGCCGTCGGCCTGGTCGATGCCGGCCTGCCGCAGGGTCTGGAAGATCTGGTCGGGGTGGCCCCAGCCGGCGTTGCCCGCGTCCAGGTAGACCTTGGTGTTCTTGAGGGACTTGAGCTTGGCGATCGCGCCCTTGAGCAGGTCGTAGCGCTCCTCGTGGAACTGGGCCGGGGTGCAGCCGTCGACGAGGTGGAGTACGGCGTCCGGTTCCAGGATCACGATGGCGGAACGGTCCTCGACGCCCCGGGCCACGCCGTCGATCCAGGCGCGGTAGGCGTTGCCGTCGGCGGCGCCGCCCTGGGAGTACTGGCCGCAGTCGCGGTGCGGGATGTCGTAGAGGACGAGCAGGGCCGTGCGGTCGGACTTCTCGGCGGCCTCGGTGAAGCCGCGCGCCTCCTGCTCCGGGTTCTCCGGGCCGATCCACTCGCCCACCGGCTGCTCGGCGATCTTCCGGATCTGCCCGGCCTTCGCCTGGTCGCCGGACTTGGTGTAGGCGGCGAGCTGGCGGGCCGCGGTGCCGTCCGGGTTCACCCAGAACGGGTCGGCCGCCTTGGACTGTTGGGTGATCCGGGCCCCGGGGTGCCCGTTCTCGTCCCCGCCCCCGGAGGAGCATCCGGAGAGCAGGAGTGCCGCCCCCGCCACCACCGCCGCCGACGCCCGCGCGGAAGCACGGGCCCCCCTGCTGTCGTCCATGCGTGTATCCCCCTGATCCCCCTGCGCGAAGTGGTCAGGGTGCCAATCGTGGCATATCCGGCCGGTCCGTCACGAGGTCGCGGGGCGGGGCGTGCGAGGGTCAGCGGGTGGTTCCGGTGAGGTACGCGGACACCACCACGTTGGCCGTGTAGCTGCGGCTGGCACGGTCGAAGCTGCCGCCGCAGGTGATGAGGCGGAGTTCGGCGCGGCCGGGCCGGTGGGGGCCGTAGGCCTGGTGGGCGTCGAAGCCGGCCCGGGGCAGGACGCGGACGTCGTCGACGGTGAAAGCGGCGACCCTGCCGTCCGAGCGGTACACCCGGACCGTGTTGCCGGGTCTGAGCGTGCTGAGCTTATAGAAGACCGCGGGCCGGGTCCAGGTGTCGACGTGCCCCACCAGAAGGGCCGCGCCCGGTGCACCCGGCTTGGTGCCGGCGCCGTACCAGCCGACCACGCCCGGCTGGTCGAAGGGCGGCGGGTCGATGGCGCCCCGGGTGTCCAGGCCGCGGCTCATCACCGGTGCCTGCACGCCCAGCCGGGGGATGTCGACGCGCTGGGGCAGGGCGTCACCCAGCGGCGCGGCGGCACGGGGCAGCAGCGCGGGGTCGACGGGCCCGGCGGCGGACACATCGCCCGCGGCGGGGCCGTCCGTGCCCCGCGGTACGTCGGTCACCGCGCGCCCCCACAGCCACAGTCCGAGCAGCAGCAGCGCCCAGGCCAGGCCGGTGACGAGCCGACCGGTGCCGGTGGTGCGCTCGCGCTCGTCGGACATGGGCCGCCTTCAGCGGGTGTCGCGGTGGTGGCGGGCACGCAGCGCGACGGCGGCCGCGGCGGCCCCCGCGAGGGCCAGGCCGGTCACCGCCTGGCCGGTGTCGGGCCCGGACTCGGTGGTGGCCACCGTGGCGAAGTGCGCGGTGCCGCCGCCGCCCGCGTGGACGGGGGCGACGGGCGAGGCGGCGCCGGCGACGGGCTCCCGGCCGGGCTCCTGGTGCCGCGCGCCCACCTGGCCGGCTCCCGTCCCTTTGCCGGCCACCGTGATCCGTCCGCTGACCACGTAGTCGGCGCAGGTGATCCTGACGTCGTACGCGCCCGGCTCGAGGGAGGAGCGGACGCGGGTCTCGCCGGACAGGGTGCCCTGGCCGCCGGTGAGCCGGGCGTCGGCGACGAAAGCTTTCGAGACGGCGGTGCCCTGCGGCCCGGAGCAGCCGGTGACCCGCAGGGCGACGTCGGTGCCGGGCGCGGGGGAGGCGGGGGTCACGGAGACCGATCCCTCGTCGGCCGCGTGGGCCGCCGGGGCGAACGCGGCGACGGCCAGGATTCCCGTACAGAGCGTGAGGCTTAGTGAGCCCATCGTGAACCTCCAGTTATCAGGAGGCTCCCCCGCCCCGGGCGCCTCCGCATCCTCGGGAGGCGCCCCATTGCTCCAAATGGGTGGCGGGGATACGAAAATCCCAGGTCAGAACGGGTCGGATCAGGCCAGAAGAGATCAGACCAGGTCGACCAGGTCGGCGATGGAGTCGGCGACCTTCGAGGGCCGGAAGGGGTAGCGGTCGACGTCGTCGGGCTGGGTGACACCGCTGAGCACCAGGAAGGTGCGCATTCCGGCCTCCAGGCCCGCGAGGACGTCGGTGTCCATACGGTCGCCGATCATCGCGGAGGTCTCCGAGTGGGCGCCGATCGCGTTGAGCCCGGCCCGCATCATGAGCGGGTTGGGCTTGCCGACGAAGTACGGCTTCTTGCCGGTCGCGGCGGTGATCAGAGCGGCGACCGAGCCGGTGGCGGGCAGGTCGCCCTCGGTGGACGGGCCGACGTTGTCGGGGTTGGTGGCGATGAACCGGGCGCCGTCGTTGATCAGCCGCACGGCCTTGGTCAGGGCCTCGAAGGAGTAGGTGCGGGTCTCGCCGAGGATCACGAAGTCGGGGTCGTGGTCGGTGAGGATGTAGCCGATGTCGTGCAGCGCCGTGGTCAGACCGGCCTCGCCGATGACATAGGCGCTGCCGCCGGGCCGCTGGTCGTTCAGGAACTGGGCGGTGGCCAGCGCGGACGTCCAGATGTTCTCCACCGGCACTTCCAGGCCCATGCGGTTCAGCCGGGCGTGCAGGTCGCGGGCGGTGTAGATGGAGTTGTTGGTGAGCACCAGGAAGGGCCGCCCGGACTCACGGAGCTTCTTCACGAAGGCGTCGGCGCCGGGGATCGGCACCCCTTCGTGGATCAGGACGCCGTCCATGTCGGTGAGCCATGACTCGATGGGCTTGCGGTCTGCCATGTCGTGCGTCTCCTGGCGTGCGTACGGTCAAGAAGCGGGGGCGCCGGAACCACGGCGTACCGACGTCCCCAGCCTAATCAGCGCGGCCTGAAGTCGACCCCCCTCAGTCCTGGGTGATCCGTACTGCGTCGAGCACCCAGTACCAGTTGTTTCCGCCGGTGTAACGGAAGCGGACGCGGACGCTGCCGGCACCGGCCGGGACCTGGAGGGTGACGGTCTCGGTGCGGGAGGGGACGTCGGCGGTGTACGTCCGTACGCTCACCGGGGTGCCGTCGTCGTAGGAGACGAGCACCTCGCCCTTCTGCGGGGACTCCTGCCGGTAGTAGGTGGTGTACGACAGCGTGGCCGTACGGCCGCCCGTCACCGGGTAGGCGGGGCTGACCAGGGTGGAGTCGAAGCTGCCGGTGAGGGACTTGTCGCTCCACTCGTCGCCGTCGGCGACCGCGAAGACGTTCCGGGCGCGGACGTTGCACTCGCGGTTCTGGTCGCGCTGGGTCTGGGTCCAGAACTCGTCCGTGGTGAACGACCAGCCGCGCCACTCGGTGACACCGCCGGTGCCCATCGCTGAGTTGTCGACGGACCAGCCGGCGGGCGGGGTGTGCGTGAAGCCGAGGATGCCCGCCGGGATGCCGGTCTCGTCCACCCGGGATCGCAGCGAGCCGCGCAGGCTGTCGAAGTCGTCCGGGAGCGGCTGCTGGACCGGGCGGCCGTCCAGGCCCCAGGCGGGGTCGAGGGCGATGCCGAGGTGGGCGAGGGCGGAGGCGGCCACGTCCGGCATCTTCACGTCGTACCGGACCGATCCGGCCGCGAGGGCGCTGCCGGCGGCGATCATGAAGGTCTGGCGTTCCTGGAGGGTGGAGCCGCCGTGGCCGCCGGGGTCGGTGTGGCCGTGGTCGGCGGTGACCATGATCAGCCAGTCCTCGTCGGCGTAGGTCGCCCGGCCCTTCACCGCGTCCACCATCTGCCCGACCTGGGTGTCGGCGCCGTGGATGGCGTCCAGGTACTGCTGGGAGGCGGCGCCGTAGCCGTGTCCCACGTGGTCGATGTTGTCGAGCTGGACGAAGACCGCGTCCGGGTCGGCGTCCCGCAGCTCGGCGACCGCGCGGGAGGCCGTACCGGTGTCGTACTCGGCGCCCGGCGTGGAGACGCGGGTGTCGACCTTGGCCGAGAAGACCGTGTCGGTGATCGGCGCCCAGGATGAGACCGCGTAGGTGGTCAGGGCGGAGTCCGCGGTCTCGACGCGGGTGAGGAAGTCGGGGTACAGGTCGAAACGGGCGCCGGTGAAGTTGTTGTCCTTGACGTTGTGCTTGTCCGGCCAGACGCCGGTGATGATCGTGGACCAGCCGGGGCCGGACAGGGTCGGCGCGAGCGGGTTGGCGTAGATGCTGCTGGGCGCGGTGAGGCCGACTGCCATCAGGGCGTCCAGGTTCGGCGCGTCGGCGTCCTTGATACGGCTGAGCAGACAGCCGTCCAGGCCGATGACCAGCACCTTCGGCTGGCGGGTGGCGGCGCGGGCGACGGCGCCGAGCGGACCGGCGGCCGCGGCCACGGCGGCGGAGACGAGGAAGGTACGGCGGGACATGCGGGACGGCACGGAAGACCTCCGTAGGGGAAGGGGTGAGCGCGTGCGTGCGGGCATGGCGACGCCCCCGGTGGTGCCAGGGGCGTTGCTGGGGAGTTGCCGGTCTTGCGGGGTGGTCAGCTGCCGGTCGCCGACTTCCAGTCCTCCACGTACGACGTGAGGTTCTTGTCGATGTCGTTCCAGTCCGGCTCGAAGAACTGCACGCCGTCCATGATCTTGGTGAGGGCGATGGCGTTGGCGTCGGTGGCCTTGACGTCCTGGCGGGCGGCGAAGCCGCCGCCGATCTCGCTGACCTCCTGCTGCTGCTTCTGCGCGAGCATGAAGTCGAGCAGCTTCCTGCCGTTGGCGCTGTGCGGGGCCTTGGTGACCAGGCCGGCCGCGTACGGCAGGGCGAAGGTGGTGGGCTTGCCGTCCTGGCCGGCCGGGAACCAGATGCCGAGGCCCGGCATGGTCTTGGACTGGGCGTAGTTCATCTGCACATCGCCGTTGGCGACGAGCAGTTCGCCCTTGTCGACCTTGGGGGCGAGCTTGCCGGTGGAGGCGGACGGGCCGACGTTGTTGGCCTGGAGCTTCTTCAGATAGGCGAGGGCCGCGTCCTTGCCGCCGAAGTCGTGGATCGCCTTGATGAGGACGGCCGTACCGTCGCCGGCGACACCCGGGGTCGAGTACTGCAGCTTGTTCTTGTACTTGGAGTCGAGCAGCTCGTCCCAGGTCCTCGGGGCCTGCTTCAGCTGCTTCTTGTCGTAGACGAACCCGAAGTAGTTGTCGACGACGGAGGTCCAGGTGCCGTCCGTGGCCTTGTCGGCGCCGCTGACCTGGTCGCTGTCCTTGGGCGCGTACTTCTGCAGCAGGCCCTTGCTGCCGGCCTCCTGGACGAAGGGCGGCAGGGTGACCAGCACATCGGCCTGCGGGTTGCTCTTCTCGCGGACGGCGCGCTGCACGATCTCGCCGGAGCCGCCCTCGACGTACTTGACCTTGATGCCGGTCTGCTTGGTGAAGTCGGCGAAGACCTTGTCGTACCAGCCGTCGCCGTTCTCGCCCTTGAGGCCGTCGGCGCTGTAGACGGTGACCTCCTTGGCGTCGGAGGCGGCGGAGGAGCCGCCGCAGGCGGACAGCGCGGGGGCGGCGAGCAGAGCGAGGGCTACGGCGAGCGTGCTGCGGTTTCTGGGCATGGCGAGGCCAACTCCTGGCATGGTGGCGGGAATTACCGGGGGATTCAGCGGTACGACGCCCGGGTGCGGACCCGGGAGACGGCGAAGAGGACGAGCAGGGTCGCGGCCATCAGCACCACGGCGACGGCGGAGCCGGTGAACAGGGCGCCGCGGTCGGTGGCCGCGTAGATGAGGACGGGCAGCGGGGTCCAGTCGGGCGGATAGAGCATCATCGTGGCGCTCAGCTCGCCCATGGACAGGGCGAAGCAGAGGCCGGTCGCGGCGGTCAGCGAGGGCAGGAGGAGGGGCAGGCGGACCCGCCACAGGACGTAGGCGGGGCGGGCGCCGAGGGAGGCGGCGGCCTGTTCGCAGGCCGGGTCGAGGCGGGTGACGGCCGCCGACACGGACTGGTGGGCGAAGGCGGTGACCAGCACGGTGTGCGCGAGGATCACGATCCACCGGGTGCCGTTGAGCAGCATCGGCGGCTTGGAGAACGCCACCAGGATCGACAGTCCTACGACGACCGACGGCACGGCGACCGGCAGCACGAACAGCGCGTCCATGAGCCGCCGGTAGCGCTTTTCCAGGGCCGCGCCGGCGAGCGCGGCCCAGGTGCCGAGGGTCAGCGCGAGCAGACTGGCGGCGCCGGCGGTGAGCAGGCTGGTGGTGAGCGCCTGCAGGGCCTCGCCGCGGGTCGCCGCATGGTAGTTGCCGGTGGTCAGGCCCGAGGGCAGGACGCCGGACCAGTGGGTGGCGAAGGAGGCACCGAGGACGACGAGGAGGGGAAGGGCGAACAGCGGCACGAAGAGGACGAGGAACACCGCCCACACGGCCCATCTGGCCCCACGGCTATGCACCAGCACGACGGCTCACCACCCGGTAGAGGCTGTACAGCCCCACGGAGATCAGGACGTTGACGACGGCGACCACGCACGCGCCCGGATAGTCGGACTCCAGGATCGCCTTGCTGTAGACGAGCATGGGCAGGGTGGTGACCCCCTTCGCGCCGGTGAACAGCACGATCCCGAACTCGTTGAGACACAGGACGAGGACGAGGCTGCCGCCGGCGGCGAGGGCGGGCAGCGCCTCGGGCAGGATCACCTTCCGTACGATCCGCGGCGCCCGCGCGCCCAGCGAACTGGCCGCCTCCAGCTGCGCGGTCTCCAGCTGCGAGAAGGCCGCGAGCAGTGGCCGCATCACGAACGGCGTGAAGTAGGTGACCTCCGCCAGCAGCACGCCCCAGGGCGTGGTGAGGAACTGGAAGGAACGGATGATGCCGGTGGAGCCGTAGATGAACAGCAGCGCCAGGGTGATCAGGAAGGACGGGAAGGAGAGGTACACATCGACGAACCGCGCCACCGCCTTCGCCCCCGGGAACGGCACGAACGCGATGACCAGCGCCAGCAGGAACCCGAGCAGCAGGCATCCGGCGGTGGACGCCGACGCCAGCCAGACGGTGGTCCACAGGGCGTTGCGGAAGGCGTCGGATGCGAAGACGTCGGCGTACGGCTTGAGGGAGGTCCCGCCGCCGTCCGGCTGGAAGGACTGCTGGACGACGAGGGCGAGGGGGTAGAGGAAGAAGACGGCGAGGAGGGCTACCGGGGGCAGGGCCCACATCAGGCGCCTAGGCATGGGTGACCCCGGCCGGCAGCAGCACCGCGTCCTCGGCGGCGAAGTGCAGGCTCACCGAGTCGCCGTGCCCGGGCGGATCCTTCAGCTCCCGCACGTCCGCCATGACCGTGTGCCCGTCGACCTCGACGTACAGCCGGTGCGTGGCCCCCCGCCACTGGATCTCCCGTACGACACCGACGAGTTGGTTGGGGCCCTGCCCCAGTCCGACGACATGCGGCCGTACGCACAGCGTGGCCCGCGCCCCCGCCGCCACCCCGGCCGTGTCGACCTTCAGCTCGGTCCCCGCGAAGGAGACACCGCCGGGCCCCACGGTCACCGGCACCAGATTCGCGCCGCCCACGAAGGAGGCGGTGAACTCGTTCGCCGGGGACCGGTACAGCTCCCTCGGTGTACCGCAGGCCTGCAGCCGCGCCCTGTCCATCACGGCGATCCGGTCGGCCAGCGTCAGCGCCTCGACCTGGTCGTGGGTGACGTAGAGCATCGACATGTCCGGCAACTCGCGGTGCAGCCGGGCGAGTTCGGCGAGCATTCCGGAGCGCAGCCGGGCGTCCAGCGCGGACAGCGGTTCGTCCAGCAGCAGGACGTCCGGCCGGATGGCGAGGGCGCGGGCGATGGCGACCCGCTGCTGCTGTCCGCCGGACAGCTCGCGCGGGTGGCGGCGGGCGTAGGCGGCCATGCCGGTCAGCTCCAGCGCCTCGGCGACCCGCTGCCGTATCTCGCTCCTGGCCGTCCTGCGGGCCCTGAGCCCGAAGGCCACGTTCTCATCGACCCGCATGTGCGGGAAGAGCGCGTAGCTCTGCACGACCATGCCGATGCCACGCCGGTACGGCGGCAGGTCCGTCACGTCCCGGCCGCCGAGGAGCACCCGCCCATACACGGGCCGGACGAACCCGGCGACCGCCCGCAGCGCGGTGGTCTTGCCGGATCCGGACGGCCCGAGCAGCGCCATGACCTCGCCCGGCTCGACGGTCAGGTCGAGTGAGTCGAGGACGACGTTCTTGTCGTAGGCGACGGTGACGGAGTCGAAGCGGATGCCCATCTCAGCGCGCTCCCGAGAGCAGGGCGGGCAGACCGGCGACGGAGTCGAGGACGTGGGTGGCCCCGGCGGCGCGGAACGCTTCGTCGCCGTGGGCACCGGTGCGCACCCCGGCGACCAGACCGGCCCCGGCCCGTACCCCGCTGAGCACGTCGTAGGACGTGTCCCCGACGACCGCGACCTGGGTCACGGCCTCGGCGGCCTTGGTGCGGACGAAGGCCTCCAGGACCATGTCCGGGTAGGGCCGTCCGCGCCCGCCGGCGTCGGCCGGGCACAGGGTGAGCGGGACGAGGTCCCGCCAGCCGAGGGCGTCGAGGATGGCGTCCTGGGTGACGCGGGCGAAGCCGGTGGTCAGCACGACGGTACGGCCGCCGCCGGCCAGCTCCTCGATGGCCTCCCGCGCGCCCGGCACCGGGGCGATCAGGCCGGCGTCGACGAGATCGCCGTACGCCTTCTCGAAGGCGGTGTTGGCGCGCCGGGCGCGGTCCTCGTCGCCGAACAGGTGCCGGAAGACGGAGATCTTGGACTCGCCCATGGTGGCGCGGACGTAGGCCAGGTGGTCGGCGTGCTCGGCCGAGCCGGGCTCGACGCCGAGTTCGGCGGCGGCCGCCTCGAAGGCGCGCTCGACCAGGCCGCCGTCGGCGACGGTCGTGCCGGCCATGTCGAGGACGACGAGCCGGATGTCCGGGGTGATGTCGTTCATGGGGTGCTCACCAGCCCAGTTCGTTCGCGGTGGTCTCGGCTATCGCGGGGGCGCAGGTCATGCCGCGCCCACCGGGCCCGGTGACCAGCCAGACCCCCTCGCGCACCTGCTGCCGGTGCACCACCCGGCCGGGTTCGGTGCACTGCGCGTACACGCCCGCCCAGCGGTGCCGGATGCGCGGCAGCGGCCGGCCGAGCAGGGACTCGACGACACCGGTGAGGTGCTCGTACGGCTCCTCGACGGTGTCGAAGGCGAAGGGGTGCTCGTACTCGTGGGTGTCGCCGATGGTCAGGCCGCCGTCGGCGCGCTGCACCATGAGCAGCTGCATCCGGTGCGCGGCGGCGGTCCCCGGCTGCGGCTGCTCGGCGTTGAGCCGGTCCAGGGCGGGGGAGGCGTAGGCCGGGTAGTAGCGGAAGCTGTCGGCGTCCGCGACCGAGGTCGGCAGCGCCTCGCCCAGCGGGTCGGTCTGCATCATCTGCAGGCGCACCCGGCGCACGGGCAGATCGGGTCCGGCGAGTTCGCGGACCAGTCCGCCGAGCCAGGCGCCGGTGCACAGGATCACCAGATCGGCCCGGTGCACGTCCCCGTGGTCGTCCCGGACGGCTCCGGCGCCGACCACCTCGCGGACCTCCCGGCCGGGCAGGAAGGTGTAGTTCGGGGACTTCAACAGCTCGGCACGCAGCGCGAGTTGGGCGGTGCGCGGCTCGACGGCCGCGTCCCGCTCGCAGTACAGGGCGGCGGTGAAGTCGCCGCGCAGGGCCGGGTTGAGGGCGCGGGCCTCACCCGGGGTGAGCAGCTTGTAGCCGCGGGCGGAGGCGTCCGGCCGGGCCATGGCGGTCTCGGCGACGGCGAGTTCGAGGGGCCCGCGGACGGGCGTGAGGGATCCGTTGGCCCGGAAGCCCAGCGCGGGCACCCGGCCGCCGATCCCCTCCCACAGCTCCCGCGCCCGCAGCGCGGTCTCCACCTCTTCGCCACCTGCGCGGCCGCTGACCCAGATCTGCCCGAAGTTGCGCAGCGAGGCGCCGCGCGCCTCGGCCTCACGCTCGATCTGGACGACCTGATGGCCGCGTTCCACCGCATGCCAGGCGTGCATGGTGCCCACCACGCCTGCTCCCACAACTGTCACTCTCACGTCGGCAACGCTCCTCGGGATCGGGGAACCGGAAGGGTCCGGCTGACAACGAGAGCGTGAACGACCCATCACGTTTGGGCTAGACCCGTTATCTTTTCGTGATAATGATGGGGGTGGTCGAGTGATCGTTCTTCAGCCGCGGAGGTGAGTGGTGAAGGAGAAGCGGTCGCCCCGGTAGAGGGAGCGCACCCGCTCCAGGGGCCGCCCCTCCGTGTCCCGGGACACCCGGTGGATCAGCAGCATCGGCAGGGCGGGCGGGGTGCCGATGAGCAGGGCCTCGCGGGGCGTGGCCAGCACGGTCTCGATCCGCTCGTCGGCGTCACCGAAGCTGATGCCCTGGGCCGCGAGATAGCCGTAGAAGGAGGAGTCGGGATCGAAGTCGCCGTCCAGACGCGGCACCCGCCCGACGGCGACGTAGGTGCTCTCCAGGCCGACCCGCTCGTCGTCGGCGAGCAGCACCCGCTCCAGGTGCCAGACCGGTTCGCCCCGGGTGAGCCCGGTCTCGGCGGCGAGCGGCTCGGGGCAGGGGAAGCGGTCGAGGGTGACGAGCGTACGACCCGGGGTACGGCCCTGCCGGCGCACGCCCTCGGTGTAGCTGGCGAGGGACAGCGGCTGGGCCAGCTTGGGCCCGGCGACGACGGTTCCGCGCCCCTTTCGCCTCAGCCGCCCCTCCAGCACCAGCTCCCGTACCGCCTGCCGCACGGTCTCGCGGGCGACGTCGTAGCGCTCGGCGAGATCCCGCTCGGTGGGGATGACGCTGTCCTCCCCCAGTTCGTCCAGCAGCGCGGCGATCCGCGCCTTCACCGCGTAGTACTTGGGGATGCGCCCGTGCTCGGGAATGCCGGAGCGGACGGGGGCGCCGGGGGCCTGGTCGTTCGGATAGTCCACTGAGGGATCGTCGCAGATGGAACGGGTGGCGCCGGTACGGCCCCGGGTTCAGCGGCGCCCGCGGGACAGCAGCAGCGCGCTCGCGCCGACGGCGACCAGCGCGAGGGTGGCGGCGAGCAGCACCTGGGCGAGGCCGGGCCCGGTCCGGGCCAGCTCGGCGGCCCCCTTCGCCGCTTCCGCCCCCGCCTCGGCGAACGGCGGCCGGGAGGAGTCGGGGGCCGAGGAGGGCGCGGCGGTACCGGTACCGGTGCCGGCGCTGGCGCTGGGCGTTGCCTGCGGACTGCCGGACGAGCTGGGCGCCACGCCCCCGCCGTCCCGCGTCCCCTGCGGATCCGGCGTCGCGTCCCCCGCGTCCTGGCCGATCCCGAACCGGTACGCGTTGGACTCCCCGACCCACTCCCCGTCAGCACCCCGGCGCTGGACGACGGCGGCGTTGGCGATGACCCGGTCCGGTGCGGCGTCCGAGGGGAGCGCGAGTCTGACCCTGACGCTGACGGTCCTGCCGGGCGGTACGGCGAACCCGTCGAACCCGGCGCCGTCCAGCACGCCGACCAGCTCCTGCTCGTCGGTGCCCTCGAACTTCACCGGCCGGGCCTTCGGACCGTCGAAGAAGTCCAGCCGGGGCTGGTCCGGCCGCAACGCGCGCTTGTCGTCGACGAGCACGATCACCGGATGGATGCCGGTGCAGGTGCGGCGGGTGGTGTTGGTGAGGTCGATGTACCAGGTGCCGTATCCGCCACCGGCCTCGTACGAGCCGGGTCCCCCGCGGATCCGGGCCGCGACCGGAAACGCGTGCGCGTCGGCACCGGCACAGGCGGGGGGCGTATCGGCCCGGGCGGCCGCCGCCGGCGCCACGGGGACGAGAACGAGAACAGTGACGGCGGCTGCGGCGAGGCAGGGGGGCAAGGACGTGCACAGTCGTCGCATAACCACATGACCGTGCCGGGCGTTCGGGGATGCTCAGGGGCGCCACTCCGGCACGGCCGGGGAAGTCCGCTCGATCAGCGCAGGGTGGCGCCCTCACGCGGAGTAGAGGCGCCGAGGTGATCGAAACGGTGGTCCTGTCCTCCGACGAGGACGGTCCGCGCCTTTCCTGACCCGCGGGTGCGGCCCCAGCCGCCCGGAGTCACGGCCGGCCACCGCGCGGGCACCGTCACGCGTCCCCCCGCCCGAACAACGGCCCCAGCAGCAGCTGCGCGGCGCCCTCGGCCACGGCCCGCTCCCCACCCCCGGCGACCCGGACCGGCACCTCACCCCCGAGCACCCCTTCCCGCCGAGCCCGCTCTTCCAGCACCTCACTCACCCCCCGCACGAACACCTCCGGCGCCCCCGTGATCGTCCGCCCCCCGAGCAGCACCACATCGATGTCCAGCAGCCCCACCAGATTCGCCGCCCCCACCCCCAGCACACGCGCCGCCTCCCCGGACTCCCCCCGCCCCACCGCCGCCAGGCACAGCACCTCCACGCACCCCCGGTTCCCGCACTCGCACAGCGGCCCGTCCAGCTGGATCACCTGGTGCCCGAACTCCCCGGCTCCGGTCCGCGCCCCGCGATGCACACGCCCGCCGATCACCAGACCGGCGCCGAGGCCCGTACCGAGATGCAGGTACGCGAAGGACCGAGGGCCTCCCTCGCCCCCCACCGACAGCCCGAGCGCCGCCGCGTTCGTGTCCTTGTCCACCACGACCGGCACCCCCAGCCGCTCCCCGAGCGCGTCCCGCAGCGGAAACCCGTCCCACTCGGGAAACCCGGTCACCCGATGCAGCACACCATGGGCGTGATCGAGCGGGCCGGGCAGCGCCACGCCCACCCCGAGCAGCGTCCCGACCCCGGCGAGCCCCTCGTCCCCGAGGCCCAGGACATCGCCCACCAGCCCCTCCACCGCCCTGGCGACCACCCCGAGCACGGCCTTCGCCCCGGCGCCCAGATCCAGTTCCGTCCGCCGCTCCCCCACCACGGCCCCGTCCAGATCGACCAGCACCACCCGCAGCTCGTCCCGGTCCAGATGCACCCCCACCGCATGCCCCGCCGCCGGCACCAGCCGCAGCACGGTCCGCGGCTTGCCCCCGGTCGACGCGCGCCGCCCGGCCTCCGCCGCGAACCCCTCCTCCCGCAGCCGCGCGGTGATCTTGCTGACGGCCTGCGGGGTCAGCCCGGTCCGCTCGGCCAGTTCGAGCCGGCTGATGCCCTGCGCCCCGGCGTCCCGCAGCAGCCCCAGCACCAGCGCGGTGTTGTGGCTGCGCAGCGCACCGAGATTCGCCCCCGCAGGCCCACCGGGCCCACCGCCCGCCTGCCCCCGCACCGACCGCGTCCCCGTCCTCGTCCTGTTCACGCCACCCATTCTCCCCACCACTTGCACTTTGGCAACAGCGTTGCGAAAGTGGGACCCATGACTGCCACTCCCCTCCGCGTCGGCCTGGTCGGCTACGGCCTCGCCGGCTCCGTCTTCCATGCCCCGCTGATCGCCGCCACCGAGGGCCTCGCCCTGGACACCGTGGTCACCTCCGACCCGGAGCGGCAGGAGCAGGCCCGGTCCGAGTTCCCGGGAGTCCGGACGGCCGCCACCCCCGACGAGCTGTTCGACCGGGCCGGCGACCTGGACCTGATCGTCATCGCCTCGCCGAACAGGACGCATGTCCCGCTCGCCACCGCCGCCCTCAAGGCGGGCCTGCCGGTCGTCGTCGACAAGCCGGTCGCCGGCACCGCGGCCGAGGCCCGCGACCTCGCCGCCCTCGCCGAGGAGCGCGGACTGCTGCTGTCCGTCTTCCAGAACCGCCGCTGGGACAACGACTTCCTGACCCTGCGCAAGCTGATCTCCCAGGGGGACCTGGGTGACGTCTGGCGCTTCGAGTCCCGCTTCGAGCGCTGGCGCCCCCAGCCCAAGGGCGGCTGGCGCGAGTCCGGCGACCCGGCAGAGATCGGAGGTCTGCTCTACGACCTCGGCAGCCATGTCGTGGACCAGGCCCTGGTCCTCTTCGGCCCGGTCACCGAGGTGTACGCCGAGACGGACCTCCGCCGCCCCGGCGCCGAGACCGACGACGACACCTTCCTCGCGCTCACCCACGCGACCGGCGTCCGCTCCCACCTCTACGTCTCCGCGACGGCCGCCCAGCTCGGCCCCCGCTTCCGGGTGCTGGGTTCCCAGGCGGGCTATGTGAAGTACGGCCTGGACCCGCAGGAGGCGGCTCTGCGCGAAGGCCTGCGCCCCGGCCCCCGGTGGGGCGCCGAGCCCGAGTCCCTGTGGGGCCGTATCGGCGCCGGAGAGTCCCCGCTGACCGGCGGCGGCACCGCCGTACCGACCCTGCCCGGCGACTACCCCGCCTACTACACGGCCGTGGCCGAGGCCCTGCGCGGCGCCGGCCCCAACCCGGTGACCGCCCTGGAGGCGGCCGCCGCCCTCGACGTACTGGAAGCGGCCCGCCGGTCCGCCCGGGACAAGGTGACGGTGACCCTCTGATGCCCCGGATCAGCCCCGAGCCGGCCGCCGAACTCACCCCGTCCGTCGAGGAGTTGGAGGCACAGGAGCGCCGCCTGGTGTTCCGGCGGTTCAGCCACGACGACGCCTGGGCCCTCGGCTCGCTCCTGGTCGAGCTGGCCCGGGAGCGCCGGGCCCCGGTCGCCATCGACATCCACCGCGCCGGCCAGCAGCTCTTCCACGCGGCCCTGCCGGGCTCCACCCCGGACAACGACGCCTGGATCGCCCGCAAGCGCCGGGTGGTGGAGCGCTACGGCGCCTCCTCCTACCTGGTCGGCGCCCGCTTCCGCGCCAAGGGCACGACGTTCGAGGACTCCTCCCGCCTGGACCCCGACACCTACGCGGCCCACGGCGGCTCGTTCCCGGTCCGTGTCGAGGACGTGGGCGTCATCGGCGCGGTCACCGTCTCCGGCCTGCCCCAGCTGCAGGACCACAGGTTCGTCGTAGAGGCGCTGGAGCAGTTCCTGGAGAGCTGACCGGGGATTATCTGGAGGCACCCTCCGGTTGGCACTGGTGTCACATCCGTCACGGCACCACCACCGACCGGAGGAAACCAGACTCATGAGCGACACCCCGAACCCCCTCAAGGAGTCCGTCGGCCGGTACGGCATCTGGAGCCACGGCCTGCGCGACGAGGACCCGTCCCGCCGCGCCGAGATCGGCGAGGCCGCCGCCGAGCTGGAGGAACTCGGCTACGGCGCCGTCTGGCTGGGCGGCAGCAGCGCCGCCCGGCACGCCCTCCCCCTGCTGGAGACGACGTCGACGCTCGCCGTCGGCACCAGCATCCAGAGCATCTGGCAGTACGAGGCCGCCGAGAGCGCCGCGGCCTTCGCCGAGGTCGAGGCGGCCCACCCCGGCCGCTTCGTACTGGGCCTCGGCATCAGCCACGCCAAGCTCCACGACCAGTACCGCCGCCCGTACTCGGCCCTGGTCGCCTACCTCGACGCCCTGGGCGAGGCCGGGGTGCCCGCGAACCGCCGGGTGCTGGCCGCCCTCGGCCCGAAGACCCTCGGCCTCGCCGGAACCCGCGCGGCCGGCGCGATCCCGTACCTGGTCACCCCCGAGCACACCGCCCAGGCCCGCGAGATCCTCGGCGACAGCGCGCTGCTGGCCCCGGAGTTCAAGGTCGTCCTGGAGGCCGACCCTGGCAAGGCCCGCGCCGTGGCCCGCGACACCCTCGCCCTCTACCTCGCGCTCCCCAACTACACCAGCACCTGGCTCCGACTCGGCTTCACCGAGGACGACTTCAAGGACGGCGGCAGCGACCGCCTCGTCGACACCTTCTTCGCCTGGGGCGACGACACGACGATCCGCTCCCGCATCGAGGCCTTCCACGAGGCGGGCGCCGACCACGTGGCCCTCCAGGTGATCGACGCGGGCTCCCGGGAGGGCCTGCCGCGAGAGGCGTGGAGGAGGCTCGCTTCGCTACTGGGGTGAGCGCGAACGCCCAAGGGGCGCGGGGAACTGCGCGACCGGCCACGACCAAGCCGCAGCCGCCGTACGACCGTGGTTCCCCGGCGCCCCAGCGGAGCTACTACGCGTCCTTGAGCTCCTGCCGCTGCCGACCGAGCCCTGGAATCTCCAGCTCGACAACATCCCCGGCCTTCAAATAGGGCTTCGGCTCGGGCTGCCCCATCGCCACCCCCGCCGGCGTCCCCGTGTTGATGACGTCCCCGGGGTACAGCGTCATGAACTGGCTGACGTACCGCACGACCTCCGCCACGGGAAAGATCTGCTCGGCCGTCGTACCGTCCTGCTTCAGCTCCCCGTTGACCCACAGCTTCAGCCGCAGATCCTGCGGGTCGGCGATCTCGTCGGCCGTCACCAGCCACGGCCCGAGCGGGTTGAACGTCTCGCAGTTCTTCCCCTTGTCCCAGGTGCCGCCGCGCTCGATCTGGAACTCCCGCTCGGAGACGTCATGGGCCACCGCGTACCCCGCGACATGCGCGAGCGCCTCCTCGGCGGAGGACAGATAGCGGGCCGTACGCCCGATGACGACCGCCAGCTCCACTTCCCAGTCGGTCTTGGCCGATCCCCTCGGGACGAGCACCGTGTCGTTCGGCCCGACCACCGTGTCCGGAGCCTTGAAGAAGACCACCGGCTCGGCGGGCGGCTCGGCGCTGATCTCGCGGGCGTGGTCGTGGTAGTTGAGCCCGATGCACACGATCTTGCCGATGCGGCCGAGCGGCGGCCCGATCCGGAGCCCCGCCGCGTCGAGGACGGGCAGCTCACCGGAGTCGGCGGCGTCCCGTACCCGGCCGAGCGCGGCCCCGTCGGCCAGGAACGCGCCGTCGATGTCGTCCACGATGCCCGACAGGTCCCGCAGAGTCCCCTCGGTGTCGAGCAGCGCGGGCCGCTCGGCCCCTGCCGTACCGACTCGCAGCAGCTTCATGGTCACCATCTCCCTCGATCGCGGGCGCCCGGACCGATGGGTGCAGCCATCGGAGGACTGGTCGATCCTCCAATCGCACGGTCCAGTCCGCAAGACCCTGTTCACGTACTGGACCGTAACCGGGGCCGTGACCTGGCCCTCTACCGATAAAGGAAGGCTCGCTCCACCGCGCTCCAGGTCGTGCTGGTGACGACGTACAGCGCGGCGGCGAGCGGCACGACGGCCACGGTGACGAGCGTGAAGAACGACATGAACGGCATGACCTTGTTGACCGCGCCGAGCCCCAGCACCGGCTCGCCGCCCCCGGCCCCCACCGCGACCGGGTTGTCCGCCATCATCCGCTTGGTACGCCGGTAGTTGAAGGCGGCGACGGCCGCGACGAGGACGAACAGCCCGAGGTAGACCAGCCCGGCCGGCCCGAACGGCCCGCCGCCGCCGAGCGCGTCGGCCCACTTCCCGCCGAGCGGCGCCGAGAGCAGCTGATGGGAGAGCAGCCCGCCCGCCGCGCCGCCGATCGCCGAGCTGGAGAAGAGGTGGTAGAGCAGGAAGAAGGCGGGCAGCTGGAGCAGGCCGGGCAGGCAGCCGGAGAGCGGCGAGACCTTCTCCGCGGCGTGCAGTTCCAGCACCGCCTGCTGCAGCCGCCGCGGGTCCTTGGCGTGCTTCTTGCGCAGCTCGGCGATTTTCGGCTGAAGTTCGGCGCGGGCGCGCTGGCCGCGGGCGGCGGCGCGGGACAGCGGGTGGACGAGGAGTCGTACGAGCGCGGTGAACAGGACGATCGCGGCGGCGGCCGCGGAGCCGTGGAAGACCGGCTGGAGCAGGTCGGCGAGGTGCTCGACCAGGCGGGCGAAGAGGGAGAAGACAGAGGAGACGGACATGAGTGGGTGAGCCCTCCGGGGGTCTCGTCGTGCCGGAAGCGCGCTGAAAGCACCAAAAGCACCAAAAGCAGCGAAAACCGCTGAAAGCACTGGAAGCGCGCTGGAGATGAGCAGAACGGCAGGACGACCCGCGCGGGTCACGTACGCGGGAACGCGCTGGGACGTGCCCTACGCGGCGGTCGCCGGCAGGGCGTGTCCGGGTGCCCTGGGCCGGCGCCGGCCGGGCGCGTCGGGATCGCGCTGCGGCAGGAACGCCGTACGCCGGGCCCGGTCGCGGATCGCCGTACGCACCCGGGTGGGCGGGACGGCCGGTGCGCTGCGGGCGGCGAGCAGGGAGCAGAGGGCGAGCGCGGAACCGGCGGCGGCGGTCGCGGCCAGCGCCACGGTCGCGGTCAGGTTGCCGGTGTCGAGCAGCATGACCGGCAGCAGCAGAAGAAGCAGCGAGGCGAGCGCACGCGACCGCGCAGGACTGCGGACCACTCGGCTCCCCTCCCCACGGTCACAACCACCCATGTCTACCTGCCCTTTATACCTGACCAGCGAGAACAGGGGGCGCGGGGACCGGTGATGACCGAAATCCGCTCGCGCCGCCCGCGCCCCTGCCGGACAATGTGCAGACGCTGTGCGGGAGATGTGCCGGGCCCTTTGGCCCGACGGACCTCCCGCCGCCCGCCGCACCCGAAGGGCCCCTACGTGCCGCGCACCCCCACCTGCGTTCTGACCGACACGTCTCCCGCCCGCGTCGACGACGGTCACGGGGTGGACCGTTTCGTCGAGATCGGCTCCTTCACCAAGGTGCTCACCGGTACGGCGCTCATGCGCATGGCCGCCGCGGGCCTGCTCGACGTCGACGACCCCGTGGAGCGCTGGCTCCCCGCCACCCCGCGCACCGGCATCACACTGCGGCACCTGGCCGAGCACACCTCCGGCCTGCCCCGCCTCCCGCCCCTCACCAACGGCCGCGACCCGTACGCCGCGTTCGACGCATGCGCCCTCCGGCGGCTGCTCGGCCGGCTGGACAGGGTCGCGGTCCGGTCGCCGGGACAGCAGGAGGAGTACTCCAACCTCGGGTACGCCGTGCTGGGCGCGGCGCTGGTCGCCGCGGCCGGCGTCGCGTACGAGGAACTGCTCGCCGAGCACGTCCTGCGGCCGCTGGACGTCCATGAGGTGACCGCGCGTCCCGACACCGGCCGGCGCCTGCTCGCCCCCGGCCTCCTCGGCGGCGAGCGCAGGCCCTGGACCATGGGCGGGGCGATCCTTCCGGCGGGCGGGCTGTGGGCCACGCCGCGCGCGGTCGCCGAGCTGCTGGTCCGGCTGGTGATCGAGCGCCGGCTGGGCGACCCCGCTCCCTCGTGGCAGCGGGCCGGCGTGCTGCACTGGCACAACGGCGCGACCCGCCACGCCTCCGTCTTCGCCGGGGCCATGGCGGACGGGCGGTGGGTGGTCGTCCACCGGCTGGGCGGCCGGTCGAACCGGACCGACCGGATGGGCATCGACCTGCTCAGGAGCGACGACTCGCGGTCCGCCTGAGCGCTCAGGCGGGTCCCGCCTCCAGGGACTCCAGGGGCTCCAGCAGCCGCTTCGGCTTCAGCAGGGCCCGGCTGACCGGATCCGCCGGGGCGCGGTCGAGGCCGGGGCCGGGTGTCATGACGACGTCCCCGACCGGTACGAGGGTCCGGCAGAGGGGACATTCGCCGTACGGGCCGAGTTCCGTGCCGCAGTCCACGTGCCGGAAGTACCGCAGCTGCGCCTCCGCGTAGTGCTCACGCCCCCACAGGCCGAGGGCGCGCAGGGTGGGCCACAGGGCGACGCCGCGCTCGGTGAGGACGTACTCGTCGCGCGGCGGCGACTGCTGGTAGCGGCGCTTTTCGAGGATGCCCTCGGTGGTCAGGGTCTGCAGCCGGGCGGCGAGGACGGCGCGCGGGATGCCGAGGTGGACCAGGAAGTCGTTGTAGCGCCGGACGCCGTAGAGCGCGTCCCGGACGACGAGCAGCGTCCAGCGCTCGCCGACGATCTCGAGCGCGCGGGCGATCGAGCACTCCTGTGTCGCGTAGTCCTTGCCCAGTGCCATGCCGTCCACTGTAGCCACTTTCCGACGCGTGGGTTCAATGACCGAACCAACGATGCTACGGTGGCCGGGTCAAGGTCAGTTCAATGAACGAACCTATCGATCGCACGCCGGTGCGGCGACCGTCCGCAGGCCGCCGCAGGCCCCGGAAGGACAGGACCAGCCATGACCGGGCTCGACTCCGCCACCAGCACCCCCGCCGCCACGGCCGTACCCGGCGCGACGACCGCCCGGGACGCCCCCGCACGCCCCCGGGCCGCCCTCGCCCTGACCAGCGCGGCCACCGCCGTGGCCCTGATGACGTACACGGCCCCGATGGTCACGCTCCCGGACACCGCGGCCGCCCTGCACACCCCGCTCTCCGGCCAGGCCTGGCTGCTGAACGGCACCCCGCTCGGCCTCGCCGCCCTGCTGCTGGTGGCCGGCAGCCTCGCCGACGACTACGGCCGCCGCCGGATCTTCCTCGGCGGCACCCTGGCCCTCGGCCTCACCACCGCCCTCGGCGCCCTCACGACGTCGACCTGGCAGTTCACCCTCGCCCGCATCGCCCAGGGAGCGGCGAGCGCGGCGATCCTGGCCAGCAGCCTCGGCCTGCTGGTGGCGGCCTTCCCGTCCCCGCACGGCCGGCTGCACGCGACCGGCGTGTGGGGCGCCTTCGTCAGCGGCGGCATCGCGGTGGGCCCGCTCGTCGCGGGCGCGCTGCCGAGCTGGCGCATCGCGTACGGCGTCCTGGGCGCCGCGGCGGTGGTCGTGGCCGCCCTCGGCACCCGAGGTCTCACCGAGTCCCGCGCCCCGCGCGGCGGCCGGCCGGACATCCTCGGCGCCCTGACCTTCGGCCTGGCCCTGGTCGCCCTGGTCGCCGCCCTGACCCTGGGCCGCGACGGATGGCTCCGGACCCCGGTCGCACTCCTCTTCGCCGCCGCCGTCCTCCTGATCGCGCTCTTCGCGGCGGTGGAACACCGGACCCGCACGCCGATGATCGACCTCGCCCTGCTGCGCCGCCCCCGCTTCCTGGCCTCCTCGGCCGGCGGCCTGTTCACCGGCGTCGCGGTGATCGCCCTGTTCAGCTTCCTGCCGGCCCTGCTCCAGCAGACGCTCCACCTGTCCCCGATGCGGACGGCCTGGCTGTTCCTGCTCTGGTCCGGACTGAGCTTCACGGTCGCCCTCCAGGTCAAGCGCCTGGCCGGCCGCATCGCCCCGCGCGTACAGCTGGCCGTCGGCTTCGCCCTGCACACCGTCGCCGTACTGACCATGCTCGGCGCGCTCGCCTCCGGCTCCTGGACCCGGCTGCTGCCCGGCCTGATCATCGGCGGAGCGGGCAGCGGCCTGCTCAACGGCGCGCTGCCGCTGCTGGCCGTCGAGTCGGTGCCGCGCGAGCGCGCCGCGATGGGCTCGGGCGCCCAGCAGACCTTCCGCTACATCGGCTCCTGCGCCGGCGTGGCCCTGACCATCGCCCTCGCCACCTCGTCCCACACCCTGGCCCGGGGCGCGGACGTCGCCCTGCTGGTGTCGGCGGGGCTTGCGGCGGTGGGGGCGGTGAGTGTGCTGGTGCTCCGGGAGCGGGGGTAGCCGGTCACCGGGGGCAGCAGGTCAGCGGGGCCGCATGGAGACCAGCTTGCCCCAGACCGCTATCCGGTAGCGCGAGGTGAACTCGGGGGTGCAGGTGGTCAGGGTGATGTAGTAACCGGGCTCGGAGTACCCGTAGGCGGGCCGGACGAGGGAGCGCGGGATCGGCCGCACGACCCCCGAGTCGGTGGCCGAGGTCTGCGGCAGGATCTGGTCGACGTCGTACGTGTACGTCGCCGTCCGCGTCTCCACCTCGATCTCGTCCCCGCGCCGCAGCCGGGGCAGGTACCGGAAGGGCTCGCCGTGTGTGTTCCGGTGCCCGGCGAGCGCGAAGTTCCCCGCCTGGCCCGGTTGTTGGGTTCCCCGGTAGTGGCCGACGTACCCCTTGTTGAGGACGTCGGCCTTGCTCACGCCCTCGGCGACGGGAACGCGCAGGCCGAGCCGGGGGATGGTGAGGACGGCGTACGCCTGGGAGGTGCCGGGCAGGACGACAGGGGTGTACGACCGCCGCGGCGCACGGGAGTCGGAGCTTCCTGGCTCCGCCGCGGAGGCCGACGGCGACGAAGGTGCCGTGGGCGACGCGGAGGCACGACCGGTGTCCGTACCGGGACCCCACTCCCGCTCCAGCGCCTCCACCTTGCGTTCGGCGCCGCGCCGGGCCTCCAGGTTGGTCCACCACAACTGGTGCACAACCAGCAGCATGAGCAGCACCCCGACGGTGACGAGCACCTCTCCCCCGCCCCACAGCACCCGTCGGCGCCGGGCACGCCTGCGCCGATCGCCGTGCCGTACGACCCGCACACCCGACGCCGCAAGCATCCGCACCCACCTCCACGGGAGCCGCCCGCAGGGTAGGCCCAGGGCGCACAACTGGCCATAGTCACCAGGCGTCTGGCCATAGTCACCGGGCGTCCGGGAGGTGACGCGGGCTTCCTCAACTGGTTTTAGAAAGTACTGTCAGAACCCTCGACAACCCCACCCGCCACCCCCGATGCTTCCTGCTGCCGAAGCCGCAACGGAGAGCACGGAGAGGCGGAGAAGCCATGATCCGACGCAGAACACTCTTGGCCGCGGCGAGCGGCGGCCTCCTGGGCAGCGCCCTGACCACGGGCACGGCGAGGGCCGACGCGACGATAGCCGTGAACCCGTCCTCCACCTACGGCACTTGGGAGGGCTGGGGCACCTCACTGGCCTGGTGGGCGAACGTCTTCGGCGCGCGGGACGACTTCGCGGACATCTTCTTCACGACGAAGACGACGACGTACGACGGCACGGCGCTCCCCGGCCTGGGCCTGAACATCGCCCGCTACAACCTGGGCGCGTGCAGCTGGAACAGCGTGAGCGGTGAGTCGATGGCCGCCTCCCCCGACATCCCGTCCTTCAAGCAGATCGAGGGCTACTGGCAGGACTGGACGAACGAGGACCCGACGTCGTCGTCCTGGAAGTGGACGGCGGACGCGACGCAACGCGCGATGCTGCAGAAGGCGACCCAACGAGGCGCGATCAGCGAACTCTTCGCCAACTCCCCCATGTGGTGGATGTGCCTGAACCACAACCCCTCGGGTGCGTCGGACGGCGGCGACAACCTCCAGTCCTGGAACTACCGCCAGCACGCCTCGCACCTGGCGGCCGTGGCCCTGTACGCGAAGCGCAACTGGGGCGTGAGCTTTACGACGGTGGAGGCCTTCAACGAGCCCTCGTCCTCCTGGTGGACGGCGACGGGCACCCAGGAGGGCTGCCACATGGACGCGACGGTCCAGGCGGCCGTACTCCCTTACCTGCGCAGCGAGTTGGACAAGCGAGGCCTGACGACGACCGAGATCTCGGCCTCGGACGAAACAAGCTACGACCTGGCCCGCACCACCTGGAACTCCTTCTCCTCCACGACGAAGGGCTACGTGGACCGGGTGAACGTCCACGGCTACCAGGGCTCGGGCGGCCGCCGCGACCTCCTCTACACGGACGTGGTGACGACGGCGGGCAAGGCCCTGTGGAACTCGGAGACGGGAGACGACGACGCCACCGGGCTCACCCTGGCCGGCAACCTCCTCTACGACTTCCGCTGGCTGCACCCGACGGCATGGGTGTACTGGCAGGTGATGGACCCGAGCGCGGGCTGGGCGACGATCGCGTACGACGCGAGCACCTTGCAACCGGGCGCCATACAGGCGAAATACTACGTACTGGCCCAATTCACCCGCCACATCCGCCCCGGGATGACGATCCTGGACACGGGAGCGAGCTACGCGGTGGCGGCTCTGGACAAGGCGGCGAAACGCCTGGTGATAGTGGCGGCGAACACCTCGTCATCGGCGACGACCCTGACCTTCGACCTCTCCCGCTTCTCCGCTGTGACCGGCGGCTCGGGCGGCCTGGTCCCCCGCTGGAACACGGTGACGACGGGCGGCACGGACCTCTACACCCCGCACTCGGACACGTACCTGTCGGGCAGGACGGTGTCGCTCCCCTTCGCGGCGAAGTCGGTCCAGACGGTCCAGGTGGACGGAGTGACGGTGTGAACGCGTACTGACGACCCCCTGACCAGCACTTACCCCCCTCCACGGCGGCTCGGCAGTACGGTGTCCCCCATGCGCCCCGACACGCCTGCCGAGAACGTCGACCACACCGCCGAAGCGGCACGCCTGGAGCGGACCGCCGGACTGTATCCCGAGGACGCCGAGGCCCTCCTGCTCCGCGCCGCGGCCCACCTCGAACTGTCCGGCGACCGCCCCGCGGCCACCGCGCTCTACGACCGCCTGCTGTCCGCATCGGACGGCCTGGACAACCCACCCCTGGTCCGGGCCCTGAAGGCCTCCAACCTCTGGGAGTACGGCCACGAGGCGGAGGCGAGGGCGATCATCGAGGGCATCCGGGTGGCCGCCCCGCGCGACCCGGCCCCCTGGGTGATCGTCGCGGAGTCCCTGGAGTCGCACGACGAGCTGGAGGCGGCGGCGGAGACCTTCACGGAGGCGGCGACCCTGCTCCTGCCTCCGGCGGACGACACGGATGCGGATACGGCGACCCCCGCCCCCTCGACCCACCCTCTCCTCTACGGCCGCCACCGGGTCCGCCGCATGCTGGGCCTGCCGCACGACGCCTGGGACACCCTGGCGGACGCGCTCCACGCGTCCCCGGTCCCCCTGGACGAACTCCACGACCCCAAACGCGTCTGGTCCCTCGGCTCCGACAACCCGGCGGAACTGGCCGCGGAGATCTCCCGCCTGCGAGCCGAACTGGGCGCCTACCGAGAGGCCCTCTCCCGCCCCTTCCCGGTGGCGATCCTCCACTGGCCGGCTCCGGAACTCTCGGAACTTCTCTCGGCGTACCCGACCCTGGCTGCCGAATACCCCTCCCACGACACCCACCTCTCGACCATAGAGTCCTCACTGCGCGAGCTGTCCTCTTCCGGCACGGCCAACCTCGGCATCGTGACGGGCACGGTCCCGTCGTACGAGGCGTTCGCGGCGTCGGAGGGCTCGTCTCCGGGTGACATCGCGCTGCTACCGCAGTACGCGACGACGCTGGCGGCCCGGGGACGGGCTGTGGCTTGGCCGCCGCAGAGGGGGGCGGGGTGTTGGTGTGGGGCGGTCCGGGCTTACGAGGGGTGCCACGGAGCGGTGTAGCCGGTCAGCCCCCACCGCTCCACACCCACACGACGCAAGGACCCCGGCTCTACTCCTCGCCGGGGTCCAATCGGCTCAGCCACCACTCACGGTGGTAGCGAATGTAGTCCAAGTGAATCTTGTGCTTCCGGTGCCTCTTGAGCTTCAGCCGAAGGTTCCCACCCATGGCTCCAGCCCGCACGATGATCGACCAATCGTCGTCAATAACGATGGCACCGATATCAAGTCGCACATGACAGTTGGGGCATAGGCACAGGACGTTCGGCTCCACGTCCGGGCCCTTGTGCGGCTTCCCCAGAGGACGGATGTGGGCACCTTCGCTATACGACTTCCCGCCTGGCCCTACCAGTCGGAGGCCGCACGCCTGGCACTCCCCACCGTGGAGCCTCTTGACGTTCCTTATCACCGCGTCGTCGCGCACCAGGCGCTGGACCTCAGCACTACGCGTCTCAGGGAATTTTTCCCCCTCCGGTGCTTCCTCATCCAAGTCCTCCTCAGCCTCATCCCCCGCTGACTCTGACTCTTCTTCCGGCAGCTCTTCCTGTGGGCGCTCTTGCCGTTGCTCCAGCAAGTCGGATATCTGACGCTCCACCGAGGTTGGATCTTGGAGCTCATCGGGCAAACGTTTCAGGTCAAACTGGCAGATCTCAATCGGCGTGCCGTCCGGTGCCGGAGACTTTGAGATGGCTGTGCGGATATCCGTGATCTCGTACAGCCCGTCGTACCTGTAGCAGTTGATCGGGGAGTACCTCGAATCACCCTTCCACCCGCGTATGACCCGTATGTAATGCCTCCGGCCATAACTCCTCTTCAGCGCAGCATTGTCCTGATACTCCCAGGATTGACTGCACAGGAGCCTCGGAACCCCATTGACCTTGACCTTCTCCTTGTCAGGCGAGGCTCCCGTGTACCGGATCGTCGTCCAGTCATCGTGATCGTCCTCATATCCCCCGTGCAGCACGATAGCGTCAGCGACTTCACTACCATCCCCATCTTCGAGCCATGAGATGCCCCGCATCGTGTCCCGGTGGAGGTTGTTGCGCTTCACCTGCAGCCGTCGATGGAACTCCGCGCCCGGGGCGATGCCATCGATGTGACCGATCTTTCGTTCTCCCATCCCGCCATACTGAAGCACCTCGATCACTCATGTCACTTTTAATTCCCTATCTGACCGATTCACTGCCGATATGCGATCGCGTTGGGCAGCACTGACAAGCCGCCACGGCTGTCAGTGATCCCTGTTACAACTAGTCATGCGGTCTGAGGGATCAGGGGGGAACACGCGTGACTCAACCAAGGGATCTGTCACAGCCGGTCTCGGGTGTGTACGAGCAGCTCGTTACCCGCCGCTTGCAAGCGCAGATGAGGCAGTTGAACGCAAGGGGCTGGAAGGCCATCGATGCGGAGGTCAGTGAGGAGTCCACCCCACACGTGTTGGCCCGCCACATCGGCGAGGCTGTGAGGCTCAGACTGAGCCAGCTACCCCACGACAAGCAGGTTGCCGTCGCCAACCAGATCATGTGCTCGCTGGCCGCCAGCGCTCCCGACCCAGATATGGACGAGATGGGCGACGGCATCGCTGACGGTCCTCGGCAACTGCTCACACTTGCCGAGCGGGAAGCGCCAGGCGTCTACGCCATTCGCCCGCTCACACCTCTGTCTGAGGCGGCGTTGATCACGAACGCACCAGACGACCCCAGCCTGGGCGCAGAATTGAGGGCCGAGCTGGCGACTGCAGACCGTATTGATCTGCTCTGCGCGTTCGTGAAGTGGTACGGCATACGAGTCCTCGAAGACTCACTGCGCGCGGCGAGGGAACGCGGAGTCCCGATCCGGGTCATCACGACTACCTACATCGGCGCCACCGATCGTTACGCCCTGGACCGCCTAGTCCGTGAGTTCGGTGCCGAGGTGAAGGTCAACTACGAAGTCCGGTCCACGCGTCTGCATGCCAAAGCGTGGCTGTTCCGGCGCAACACCGGCTTCGACACGGCCTACGTGGGCAGTTCCAACCTGTCGAAGGCGGCACTGCTCGACGGCCTGGAGTGGAACGTACGGCTGTCCTCGATCGCCACGCCTCGGGTGCTCGACAAGTTCGAGGCGACCTTCGATGCCTACTGGGACGATCCCGCCTTCGAGGCGTACGACCCCGATGAGGACGGGAAACGCCTCGACGAAGCGCTGCTCCAGGCGGGAGGAAATGGGGCAGGCGACGAGCTCAAGATCAACCTCTCCGGACTCGAGGTGCAGCCCTTCCCGCACCAGCGGGACATGCTGGAACGCCTCCGCGTAGAGCGCGAGATCCGCGACCACCACGAGAATCTCCTGGTCGCAGCCACCGGCACCGGCAAGACAGTCATGGCCGCCCTGGACTACCGCACCATGCGTGATCAGTGCGGCGGAGAGCTCCCTCGGCTGCTCTTCGTGGCGCACCGCAAGGAGATCCTGAAGCAGTCTCTGCGCATGTACCAAGAGGTAGTCGCTGATGCGTCCTTCGGCGAGCTGCTCTACAACGGCCGGGAACCTCGCGACTGGAACCATGTCTTCGCGAGTGTCCAGTCCCTCAACCTCCAGCGGTTGGAACAGCTCGATCCCGGCCATTTCGACGCCATCGTCATCGATGAGTTCCACCACGCCACCGCGACCACGTACCGCCGTGTCCTCGACCACTTCGAACCCACCGAACTACTCGGCCTCACCGCGACGCCAGAGCGGATGGACGGGTTCAATGTTCAAGACGAGTTCTTCGGCGGACGGATCGCGGCCGAAATGCGGCTGTGGGAAGCTCTTGAGGCCGATCTACTGTGCCCCTTCCACTACTTCGGGATCCCGGACGGCACGGATCTGACCCAGCTGAACTGGCGGGCAGGCAACTACGACAGGGACGAACTCGGCAACCTCCTCACGGGAAGCCATGCACGAGCTCTCATCGTCCTCAAGCAGGTCAAGGACAAGATCTCGAACCCTTCCGCCATGCGTGCCTTGGGCTTCTGTGTGACCAAGGCGCACGCGCACTTCATGGCCGAGGAATTCCACAAGGCGGGACTTCGGGCTGCGGCCCTCGACAGCGACTCCTCCCCCACAGAACGTGAGCAGACGCTCAGCGACCTCAAGGCCGGCCGAATCCAAGTGATCTTCTCTGTCGACCTGTTCAACGAGGGCCTCGACATCCCAGAGGTCGACACACTGCTGCTCCTGCGCCCCACGAACAGCGCGACCGTCTTCCTCCAGCAACTGGGGCGCGGCTTGCGCCGTACTCCGAACAAACCCGTGCTGACCGTGCTCGACTTCATCGGCCAGCATCGGGCCGAGTTCCGCTTCGAGGAGCAGTTCCGCATGCTGACGAACCTGTCCCGCAACCGCCTTATCGACAGCATCGAACGTGGCTTCCCTCAGCTGCCCTCCGGCTGCCAGATCATTCTGGAGGGCAAGTCCAAGGACCTCGTTCTCGACAACATCAGCACCCAGCTGAACGCCACGATCACCACGCTGGCGAAGGAGGTCCGGGACTACAGCACGCCCAGACTCGACGCCTACCTCCGCGAAAGCAGGCGGGACATCAAGGAGCTCTACAAGAACAAAAACTCGTGGACCACGGTCCTACGTAAGGCGGGGATCATCAAGGCAACCCCCCTGCCGGGCGAGGAGGAGGTCCTCAAGCGCGTCCACGCTTTCCTTCACGTGGACGAACCCAAGCGGACCCAGGCGTACCTGCGCCTCCTTGCAGACGACGCCCCCGACTACGACTCCCTCTCCCAGTCCGAGCGGGCATACGCCCGCATGCTCTTCTTCAACCTTTGGGACAAGGGGGGCGGTTTCTCCAGCTATCGGGAGGGGCTGGAATCCCTACGCGTCCAGGAACGGGTCCGCGACGAACTGCGCCAGGTCCTGACGTACGTCCTCGACCGAACTGATCACTTCCCCATCTCCCTAAGCGGCCCACTCAGTCACCTCCCGCTGAAGATCCACAGCTCCTATAACCGCTCCGAGATCCTCGCGGCGCTCGGAGTGGCGCGGCTGGGAGGTCAGATGCCAGGTGTCTTCAGTCAGGGAGTGAGCTGGGTCGAGGACATCAAGACCGACGTCCTCTTCATCACCTCGGAGAAGAACGAACGAGACTTCTCACCCAACGTTCGCTACAAGGACTACGCGATCACTCCCACTCGTTATCACTGGGAGTCCCAGAACAGCACATCCGAGAGCTCCCGGACGGGCTTGCGCTACCAACACCACGCCGAGCAGGGCAGCCGCGTCGTGCTGTTCCTGCGCCGTTACAAAGAGAACAGCATCGGCAAGCCCGAGCCCTGGATGCTCCTAGGCCCGGCCACCTACGTGAAGCACAGTGGGAGTAAGCCCATGGCGATCACTTGGGACCTACAGCATGAGCTCCCCGCCGATGTGTGGTCGTATTCGGCCGCGATCACCAGCGGGTGAACTTCTCGGCTTCCGCCTCGAAGTGCGTCTGGGCTCGGTCGAGTACGTCGTCCGCGTCGCGGCCATGCGCCTGCATCCAGCGGAGGAGGTCGGCGATGATGTCGATCGCCGCTTCCTCCGCCGCGGTCAGGGCCAGAGGTTCAGATTCCGCGCCGGTCACATTCGGCGCCTTCTTCGCTCTGTAGTTGTTGAGCAGCTCGTCCACTCCGGTGGTCATGGGGCGCACCGTGTGGACGCAAGTCGAAGGCAGGCTCGTGTCCAACTCGCACCACGTCACCTTGCGGTCGGCGCGAAGTTCGACACCCCAGCGGTCGGCCACGGCATCGACGAGGGCCACCCCACGGCCGGCTTCGCTGCCCAGCCCCGCCTGGACCAACGTCGGTAGGGCACGGGTGTCGGGGTCGTGAACCTCGATACGCAGGTAGCTGCCGTTCATCGAGACAGCAAGGGTGGTTGGGGTTTCAAGGCCAACGTGATTGATCACGTTGGAAACAAGCTCGCTTACGCAGAGCTGGGCCGCCTCGGTTACTTCAGGCAAGCCCCACACTTCCAGGTGGAGCCGCAGGACACGCCGCAGAGCCGCCACCTCCTGGGGTTCCGCCAGGAACGGAAGATCCCACAGTTTCCTCGGCATGCAGATGGTGCAGTCCATCGCTCGACTCCCTCTGCGAGACGGTAGGTTGCGATACGCAATGAAGCACACACTCAGAGTTGCATTGGAACTCTCAAAATGGAACTCCCATATCGCGAGGATCGGAGCGCGACCATGACTGTGCGCCCCCAGCGCACGCCGTCTTGCCGTCGCGACGGACACGCCAGGACCACCTGATGGATCAACAGGAAGGGCTCACCACATGCCAGTCGGACCCACGACTCGTCGTCGCCAACTGGGCGCTGACCTGCGCCGACTTCGTGAACTCAAGGGCCTGACCCTCGAGGAGGCAGGGGCGCGTGTAGGCATTTCCAAGGCAACTCTCAGTCGCTACGAGACGAAGGAGGGTACGGTCAAGTGGCCTGCGGTTGACGCACTTTGCCGCGAGTATGGCGCGCCAGACGAGGAGCGCTTGGCCCTTGTTGAGCTCGCAAAGGGTGCCAAGATCCAGGGCTGGTGGAGGTCGCTCGCAGATCCGATTCCTGAGTCCATGAACCTCATGCTCACGCTTGAGGACGAGGTCGTACGCGAAGACCACTTCGCGTGCATGTACATCCCCGGACTCCTCCAGACACGCGCCTACGCCGAAGCTGTACACCGGGCCTCAGAGGTGCAGTGCCTCGAGCGGGAAGTCCAGCATATGGTCGACATCCGCATGAAACGCCAAGAGCTGCTCGAGCGAGCTGATCCACCCCATCTCTGGTGCGTCATCGATGAGGCAGCGCTACGACGCCAGGTGGGCGGCCGCGATGTCATGCGCGAGCAGCTTCAGCATCTACTCACGATGTCGCAACGCCCTCTCGTGACCGTCCAAGTGCTGCCGTTCTCATCAGGGGCGCACGCAGCGGCAGTTGGCAGCTTCGCTGTCCTGCGTGGCCCCAGGCGGGACTTGGACGTCGTGTACGTGGATCTGATCGGGGGTGGGCTCTTCATGGAGAAGCAACCAGAGCTGGAGCGCTATAGGTTGGCGTTCGAGTACCTCAGCGCCCAGGCACTCGATCTCGAGTCCTCAGCCGAGACGGTCGACCGCATAAGCAAGGAGCCCTGATGACAGCATCCTCGACGTACCAGTGGTTCACGTCGTCCTACAGCGGCGGCAGTGGGACTGAGTGCGTGGAGTGCGCGCGTGTCGGGGATCGCACGCTCGTGTGTGATTCGAAGCGTGACCGCGAGCCCGTGATATCCGTCCAGGCTCAGGCCTGGCTGGCCTTCACGGACGCTCTGAAGCGAGGCGATTTGGAAGTGCGCTGACGTCCGGACACCCCCTCGGGGTCTGCGTACCGGTGGGACTATGTACCTCGATAGTCAGCTGCTCACGAGACGAACAGTCACACCCCACCGCTAGATCAACTACCCCACTACAAGAATATTCCCGTGGCGTCATGGACGCCCTCCGCCCAGCAGCCCTAGCGTCGTCCTGGAGACAGGGAGCGACCCTGCCCGACGCACAGGGGGAACAATGACGCGTGGAGATCTGACTCGGCTGACCGGCAACGGGAACGGGAACGGCCAGTGCGGGGGCGACGACTGCCCCAACGTGTACCGGACCGGCTCGGGGTCAATCGTGGTCCAAGGGAACTTGTCGCGTGCCTTCGACCCGCCGGAGGGCGAAGCGCTCGTGGAGATCCCGGAGGCGGTCCTGAGGGAGGCTGTCCATGCTCTTGGCTGGTGAGGAATGGCGGAGGGCGTTCGACGCCATGCAAAGAGAGGCGTGGCGTCTGGAAACTCTGCCCGTCTACCGAGTGCCGCAGGAGGAAGAGGCCGTGCGCCGATTCCTGGCCGGTGAGCCGGTGACGCGTGAAGCGACACAGCCTTGGTTTGATCGGGTCAAGGCATACGTGGCGAACGGCCGCAGCGTTGGGCGAGTGCACGTCGTCGCGCAGCCCCTCTCGGACTACCTGCGCTTCGAGTTCGAGCACTACCGCCACAACGTCGAAGCCGGTGAGGCGATCCGCATCCTCGACGTGTCCGACCGTCCCAACCCCCTCGACGGCGTTCAGGACTTCTGGATGTTCGACCGCTCTCGAGTCGTGCTCATGAACTACGAGCCGGACGGGACTCAGATCAACCGGGAAGTGTACGAAGGCGACCCGGTGCCGTACCAGGAGTACCAGCGCATCGCCCTCACGGAATCGGTGCCCTTTGAGGAGTACGTGAAGGGCCTTGGCGCTTGATCCTGAGCAGCTGGGGCAGTCGAAGGCCGACCTAGCTGAGACACTGCGAACAATGCGCAAGCGAGCCGGACTGTCCCAAGTCCGGCTCGCCTTGCGTTGCAATATGTCGCAGTCCAAGATCAGCAAGATCGAGACTGCCGAGATTACGCCGAACCTTGTCGATGTCGAGCTCATCCTGCGGGCGGTCGAAGCCCCCAAGCAACTGGTTGCCGAAATAACGTCGCTGGCTCGGCTGGCGAACACCGCGTGGGAACCGATCCGATCGTCATTTCGACGTGGCCTGGAGAAGCGCCAGGCGGAGTTGGCCGGCCTGGAGACTGAAGCCAAGGAACTTCGTTATTTCCTGCCTGCAATGATCACTGGGCTGTTGGCCACACCCGAATACATCCGCGCCAGTCTCGAGTACTCGCCAGGAGACACCTCGAAGACGGTGGCACGGAAGTTGGAACGGCAGGCCGTGCTCTACGACACCACCAAGTGCTTCACCTTCCTGATCACCGAGCAGGCTGTGCGCTGGGCCGTCGTCCCTCCGCCCGCCATGGCCGTACAAATCGATCGCCTGACTTCGCTGTCACATCTCCCCAACATACGGATGGGGCTCATACCCCTTGGGACGATCATAAGCCGTGGCCCCATGAACACTTTCACGGTCTATGAAGACAGGCTTGCCACGGTCGAGACCTTCACTGGACGGACCGTCTTCCGCGACTCTCGTGACATTGCCGAACATCTTGAACTTTTCAAGCAGTACGAGCAGAAGGCCCAGTTCGGAGGCGCGGCCCGAACCCTTCTTCAAGAATGGGCGAGCCTTTATCGTTGATCTTTAGTAGACAACGAGAATATTCCTCGGCATCGCGCACTCTTCGGTGAACTATGTGAGCGTCACGAAAACCGGGGAGGATCGATGGCGGATGCTCGCAAGCATGAGAGGGAATTCGGGCTCTTTTCAGGTAGCCCGCTCATGACCATTCGCGTCTCGCAGGACTCCGGGAAGACCTGGGGGCCCGAGCACGCGGTGTTCGCCGCCGATGACCTTCCGCCCCTGATCACCGCCGAGTGGCCGCCGTGTGAGTGTCAGCGCTGCGACGGGCGCGGCAAGGGCTCCAGACGCTGAGGCACCCGCTTCGATCCCCCCTTGAACCCCCTATGAACTCCCGCCCGTCAGGGCGGCGGCGGTCGGTCATGGCCGCGATCAGTTGAGCAGGAAGGTGCAGTGATGCAGGACGGAACCAAGCTGTACGGGCTCGACATCAGCGGGGCCTCCTTCGCGAAGGCGTGTGGAGGGCCCTGCACCGAAGGGTGCGTGACCCTTGCACGGATCGGCGACGACGCCTGGGCGCTGGGTGACAGCAAGCGGCCGGACATGAAGCCGCTGCGGTTCACGACGGAGGAGCTGGCCGTGGCCGGCATCGAGCCGACGAGGTTCGGACTGTCCGTCTGATCCTCCCCTGGCCGGTCCCGGGCTCCGGCAGGAAGCCCGGGACCGGTCCCCCTTGATCTTCGACGCGGGACGGAACGACTGGTGCATCACCACGGCTATCTATGGGTGGGGGCGAAACAGCGGTTCGACCAGGAAGCCCTACGGCGGCCCCCGCATCCCGAGCCGCCACCGGCCGGATGTAAGCCGGAGCTGATCCAACGCTATCGGGAAGTCGCAGCGGAGTTCCCGATCGTGGACCTTCCTCCCCTGGAGACGGCGTATTGGCTCGTCAAACAGCGGTCCTTGGTTCGTGGCACTTGGGACGAGGCCAAGGACGCGGCTGCCTGGCTCGGGGCGCGCGTGGCCGAGTACGCGCCCCGGCTCGCCTCTGAATGGGAGCGCAAATTCTTCGATCCTGCGGTACAGGTCAACTCCGCTGCTACAAAACTGAGTTCAGGTGAGGATGTAGCGCTCGGGTTCTACCTCGAACGCCCCTCATACCTGTCGCTCGCGGTGGTGACGTGTTCTCCGAACCGTGCGAGGCCCGAGCTTACGTGTCCCGTCGAACAAGGAGAGAGACGAAGTCGGCTCCGTACGGACTGTGAACCGCTTGAAGGAGTTCTCCGCACGGCTCGAACCGCACAAGTCCGTCCCATCAGTTCGTGAGTTCCGTGAACGTCTCCAGGCACTGACCGTCGTGGCCTGGCAGATGCCGCCCCAGCGCACGCAGTGCGGCCGACCTCTCGAAGCGAGCCGTCACAGTGCCGAGTGGACCTTTCATTCGAGGCAGTGGTCGTCCGGGAGGAAGAAGCCCGCGCGATGGTCGCGAATTTCTCGTACTGGATGATAATTCTGCGGGAATTACCCCAGGCGAGTGGTGCGCCCCTTAACGGTGGCGTGCTGCTTGTGCGCGCGGTGATGGGGCGTCGAGCCCCTGAGCGCGGCGCAGTTGATGGCTCGACCGATTCGCCATGGCGGGAATTCGCGGGCGGATCCCGCGCCCGCTTCGACTTGCGGTGATATCAAATTACTTGCCGCTATGCGATCACAATACCGGCGTGCCGCTGTTAGTCAGGCGGTATTTTCCCACTAATCTCCACAACCGCAAGCGGTCAATCCGTCACGGACCGTGTCCACACGCACATCTTGGAGATGACATGCACAAGCTTCACAAGACCGCCGTTCTGGTCGCCGCCCTCGGCAGCGTAGGGTTCCTGGCTTCCGGCACTGCCTACGCCGGCGGTGGGGGCGGCGGGGGCAACAGCGTCCTGCAGAGCGCGAATTGCCGGTCGCACGACCTCAACGTCGACGTCCTCGGCGAGGTCGGGATCCTCAACGGCGTTCTGGGCAACGCGCTCAACGGCGAAGGCGACCCGGGCGCGCAGTCCAGCCACCTCGGCTCGACCATGGGCTGCAACAGCAGCGCCTGGTAAGAGGTTCGTCCGTATTTCTTTACGGCGGACAGCGGCGGACAGCGGCGGCCGGCCAGGCGTCCGGTGGGCCGGTCGGCTCGCCCACCGCCGACACGGGGGATGCAGGCCTTGCCCTCCTGTGGCCCGCATCCCCCCGGTGAACGAAAGCGCAGCCGACGAAGCCCTCCAGCAACGGGGGGCTTCTCGGCTTGGTCGGGGCCGGCCCTCGGTGCGGATCGCCGCCGGGTCGGGTTCCGCGGAAATCGGACCGGGAATCAGGTGGTTTCGCTCCGGTCAGTGGGCGTGCGAGAGGAAGAACGCCGGCATTAGCGCGGCATCGCTCCCGGCGAGTGAGTGACGCAGCGCTCTGCCGCGTCGCACTTCTTGCAGGGGGGCGATCGAAGGGCGGTGGGCCGACGGTCCGGTGGCCGCGCCGCGGGCGATGGCTCGGCGATCCGCCTGGACGGGAATTAGTGGGCGGAAATCATGTCCGCGTCGACTCGTAGTGATGTCACATTACTGCCGCTATGTGATCACATTACCGGCGTGCCGCTGTTAGCTATGCGGTATTTTCCCACTAATCTCCATGACCGCAAGCGGTCGATCCGTCACCGACCGTATCCGCACCCACATCTTGGAGATGACATGCACAAGCTTCGGAATACCGCAGTTCTGGTCGCGGCCCTCGGCAGCGTCGGACTGCTGGCCTCGGGTACCGCCTACGCCGGCGGCGAGGGGGGCGGGGGCGGCACCAGCGCCATGCAGAGCTCCAACTGCCGGTCGCACGACCTCAACGTCGACGTCATCGGTGAACTCGGGATCCTCAACGGCGCACTGGGCAACGCGCTCAACGGCGAAGGCGACCCGGGCGCACAGAGCACCCACATCGGCTCGACCATGGGCTGCAGCAACGGCGTCGGATAAGAGGCCGGCCCGCACCCCTTCACGGCGGACAGCGGCGGCCGGCCAGGCATCCGGTGGGCCGGCCGGCTCGCCCGCCGCCGATCCGAAGCCCCCCAGCAACGGGGGGCTTCTCGGCTTTCCCGGGCAGGCTTTCCCGGGCAGGTGGCAGGCCCCATGGAAACTTGACACACCTCGACTCAGGTTTGAATCGCCTACCGACCTGCCCGTTAGCCTCAACCCAGTCATAAGACATTGAGATATAGAGATATAAGGGACACTAGGAGGCGCTCATGGCCAGGGTTCCCAGCGCGGTTGTTGCCGCTACCGGGCTCGTCGGCGGGTATGGCGTTGCCCGTTGGACCAAGAAGCGGCAGCTGGGTGGGGCCGTGCTGGCCGTCGCCGGGGCCGCTGCCGCGCAGCAGTGGCGCAAGCAGGCCGGCGGGAAGGCCGCGGGTGCGCTCACGGCCACATACGTCGCCGCGTTCGCCGGGTCCCACCCGCTGGCGAAGAAGATCGGCGCCTGGCCGTCCGTCCTCGGTGTCGCCGGCGCCGTCGCTCTCGCCTCCTGGGCCGTCGCCGACCGAAAGGCCTGAGCGGACCCCGGCTGCAGCCACCCCGGCTGCAGCACCCCCGCTGCAGCACCCCGGTCACAACTCCCCGGTCACCTCGGTCACGACACCTCGGTCACCGCGACCCTGTCACAGTGCCCCCGCCCTGAACGCCCTCCGGTACGCCTGCGGGCTCGTCCCCACCACCCTGCGGAAGCGTTCGCGGAAGGCCGTGGGTGAGCCGAAGCCCGCCTGGGTCGCGATACGTTCCACGGGGTACGGCGTCGTCTCCAGCAGATGCTGGGCCCGCCGTACCCGGGCGCGGTGCAGCCACCGCAGGGGAGTCGTGCCGGTCTGTTCGCGGAAGCGGCGGTTGAGGGTGCGGGTGCTCATGCCCGCCCGGGCCGCGATCTGGTCCACCGTCAGATCGCGGCCGCAGTGGTCTTCCAGCCAGTGCAGCAAGGGCTCCAGGGTGGCGCCCGAAGGCGCCGGGGGCAGGTCGTGGACGATGAACTGGGCCTGCCCGCCCTCCCGTTCCAGCGGCATCACGGACATCCGGGCCGCGTGCGCGGCGACCGCCGAGCCGAAGTCCTTGCGGATCATGTGCAGGCACATGTCCAGCGCCGCCGCCGCGCCCGCCGAGGTCAGGAACTGGCCGTTGTCGACGTAGAGGACGTTCGGGTCGACCGTCACCCTCGGGTACAGCTCCGCCAGCCGGCCCGCCGCGTACCAGTGCGTCGTCGCACGCAGGCCGTCCAGCAGGCCCGTCGCCGCGAAGAGGAACGCGCCCACGCAGATCGACGCGATCCGGGTGCCCTGCGCCGCCGCCGAGCGCAGCGCCTCACCGACCCCCGGTGGCAGTTCCTCCGGCGGTTCCGCCACGCCCGGCAGGATGATCGTGTCCGCCTCCGCGAGCGCGTCCAGGCCGTACGGCGCCCGCACCGTGAAGGCGCCCGCGCCCACCTCCTCGCGCACCGAGCACACCCGCACCCGGTACTGCTCCCGGCCGTCCGGCAGGCGTGCCCAGCCGAAGGTGTCGATGGGCGCGGACAGGTCGAACGGGACGACGCCGTCCAGCGCCAGTACGGCCACGGTGTGCATGGCGGGATTTTAGGTCTACGACGGGTCCGGGACTTCAGGGCTACGACGGTCTACGACGGGTCCGGGACGTCACGCCTACGACGATCTACGACGTGTCTGCGACGGGATGCCGCCGACACCACTCACCACGCTTGCCAAGTGGCACCCGTCCACTGCATCACCCCTCGCCCCTCCCCCTCCGCTGGCGGGAATCCGTCGAACCCTGGCATTCCCGCCGCTGTCGCAAGATCACGTCGCCGTCTACCGTCGCCGCGTGACCAAGTTCCTCCTCGCCGTGCACGTCCTCGCCGCCATCGTCGCCGTAGGTCCTGTGACCGTCGCCGCCAGCATGTTCCCGCCCGTCGCGCGCCGGCTTCTCGCCGCGCCGGAGGACTTGAGCGCCGCCGGGACCCTGCGTCTGCTGCACCGGATCTGCCAGGTGTACGCCGCTGTCGGTGTCGTCGTCCCGGTCTTCGGGTTCGCCACCGCGAGCGAGATGGGCGTGCTCGGCAGTGCCTGGCTGATCGCGTCGATCGTGCTCACCGCCCTCGCCGCCGTCGTGCTCGGCGCGCTGGTGCTGCCCTTCCAGAGCGCGCTGGTGGAGGGCCGGGGCGCGGACCCCGCGCGGCTCGCCATGGTCACCGGGGTGTTCAACCTGTTGTGGGCCGCCGTGACCGTTCTGATGATCGTGCGGCCCGGATCCACCACAGGGGCATGAGAGGCACGCCCCCGCACCGCGGAGTCACTCAGGCGCCCAGCGTCCGCGTCACCACATAGATCAGCAGTCCCGCCAGTGATCCGACCACCGTGCCATTGATCCGGATGAACTGGAGGTCGCGGCCGATGTGGGCCTCGATCTTCCGGGTGGTGTGCTCGGCGTCCCAGCTCGCCACGGTGTCGGTGATCAGCGAGGTGATCTCCTTGCGGTACGTCGTCACGACGTGCACCGCCGCGCCCTCGACCCAGCTGTCGACCTTCTCCTGCATCTTCGGCTCGGTCGCCATCCGCGCCCCGAGGGACAGCAGCGCGGCCCGCACCCGCAGCCGCAGCTCGCTGCGCTCGTCCTCGGCCGCCGCCACGATCATGGACCGTACGGCCGTCCAGGCGGACGCGATCAGGTCCTGCACCTCGCCGCGGCCCAGCACCTCGCCCTTGAGCCGCTCAACCCGCGCCCTGGTGTCGGTGTCGGACTGCAGGTCGGAGGCGAAGTCGGTGAGGAAGCGGTCCAGCGCGCCGCGTGCCGGATGGGTGGGCATGTCCCGCATCTCGGCGCAGAAGCGCAGCAGCTCCTTGTAGACGCGCTCGCCGACCCTCCGGTCCACGAACCGCGGGGTCCAGCCGGGCGCGCCGCCCTCCACGGCGACCATCACGTCGTCCCGGTGCAGCACCAGCCAGTCGTGCGCACGGGTCACCACCAGGTCCACCACCCGCCGGTGCCCGCCGTCGGCGACGATGCCCTCCAGCATCTTGCCGATGCCCGGGGCGATCTCCTGGATGTTCGCCCGCCGGGTGACGGCCTCGGTCACGACCGCCTGCACGTCCGAGTCCCTGAGCACCGTCAGCGCGCCGCGCAGCGCGGTGGCCAGTTCCGCCGTCACCCGGTCCGCGTGCTCCGGCTCGGCCAGCCAGGCCCCGAGCCTGCTGCCGATGCCGACCGCGCGCAGCCGTTGCCGTACGACGTCCCGGGAGAGGAAGTTCTCGCCGACGAACTCGCCGAGCGAGACGCCCAGTTGGTCCTTCTTGGTGGGGATGATCGCGGTGTGCGGGATGGGCAGGCCGAGGGGGTGCCGGAAGAGCGCGGTGACCGCGAACCAGTCCGCCAGCGCGCCGACCATGCCCGCCTCCGCCGCCGCGGCCACATAGCCCGCCCACGGCCCGGCGCCCTCGTGCGCGGCGAGCCTGGCCAGGACGTAGACCAGCGCCACGAACAGCAGCAGGCCCGTCGCCGTCAGCTTCATACGGCGCACCCCGCGCCGGCGCTCCTCGTCGGCCGGGGTGAAGGCCGTCATGGTCTTGTACGACACGCCCCGCGCCCGTGCCGGCGCCGGCACCGCCTCGGTCTCGGTCTCGGTCGGTTCCATCAGCTCCACCCGTTCGATGATCCCTCGGTGATCCCGCACACAATTGTCCCTTCCTGACCGACTCCCGGAACGGAACAAGAGTTCCCGGCGTCGGTCCGAGCGGAGGATCGGGCAGGGCCCTGCCAGGTCTCCCCGACCCATGACGCATCATGGGCTCATCAAGATCGGAGCCTCGGGCTCCCATCCCCGAGGAGCTCCCATCCCCGAGGAGAACAACAACAGCGTGACCAAGCGACAGGGCCATGCGGTACTGAGTGCGCTCGTCGCACTGGTCGTCGCCGTGTCCGCCGCCATCTACCTCGCCGTCGCGGCCGACCACGGCGCCTCGCGCGGCGCGCTCACCGACGACCGCCCCCACCACGGTTCCTCCGCCGCCCCCGCCTCGACCGGCACCTGGGTCGGCGCCTGGTCCACCTCCCCGGTCGGCGGCGAGCCCGGCACCGAGCAGCAGGGCCTCGCGGGCCACTCGGTGCGCAATGTCGTCCACGCGGGCACCGGCGGCACGAGCGCACGGATCACGCTGTCCAATCTCTACGGCCAGACTCCGCTGACCCTCACCCACGCCTCCATCGCGCTGTCCGCGGGCGACGGCACCGCCGCGGCCGACCCGGAGTCGATGCGCCGCCTCACCTTCAACGGCGCCACCAGCGTGGTCGTCCCGGCCGGCGAACAGGTCGTCAGCGACGCCGTGCGCCTCGCCGTCCCGCACGACAGCGACGTGCTGGTCACCACCTACTCCCCCGCCCCGTCCGGCCCGGTCACCTACCATCCGCACGCCCGGCAGATCTCCTACGTCGCCGCCGGCGACCGCACCGAGGACGCGACGGGCACGCCGTACACCGAACAGACGCCGTACTGGCGCTACTTGACGAGCCTGGACGTGCTCAGCAACGAGGCCGCCGGCACCGTCGTCGCCTTCGGCGACTCCATCACCGACGGGATAACGTCCACCACCGGCACCAACCACCGCTGGCCGGACCTCCTCGCGGGCCGGCTGCGCACCGCGGTCGAGGGCGGGCGGCGGGTGCCGCGCTACAGCGTCGTGAACGAGGGCATCAGCGGCAACCAGGTCCTCGCCGACGGGCTCGGCCGGCCCGCCGAGAACCAGAGCGGCCTCGGCCGCTTCGACCGCGACGCGCTCTCCCACCCGAACGTCAAGGTCGTCGTCATCGACCTCGGCGTCAACGACATCCTGCGCAACCCCGGGCTCGCCGACCCGAACCAGATCATCGCCGGCCTGCGCACCCTGGTCCGCGAGGCGCACGCCCGCGGGCTGAAGGTCGTCGGCGCCACGCTGATGCCCTTCCGGGGCCACCGCGGCTGGACGGCGGCCCGGGAGACCGTACGCCAGGAGGTCGACGCGCGGATCCGGGCGGGCGGGGTGTACGACGCGGTGGTCGACTTCGACAAGGCACTCCGCGACCCCTACGACCCACGCCGTCTCCGCCCCGACTACGACTCGGGCGACCATCTGCACCCCAGCGACCCGGGCTTCGCCAGGATGGCCGCGGTGTTCGACCTGAGCACGCTGGGCGGCGCGGGCCGGGCGGAACTCTAGAGACGGGGCGAGGAATACTGGCGGGCATGACCCGCTTGATCCTCGCCACCCGCAACGCCGGAAAGATCACCGAGCTGAGGGCCATCCTGGCCGACGCCGGACTCCCCCATGAACTCGTCGGCGCGGACGCCTACCCGGACGTCCCCGACGTCAAGGAGACCGGCGTCACCTTCGCCGAGAACGCCCTGCTGAAGGCGCACGCGCTCGCGCAGGCCACCGGCCTTCCGGCCGTCGCCGACGACTCGGGCCTGTGTGTCGACGTCCTGGGCGGCGCCCCGGGCATCTTCTCGGCCCGCTGGTCCGGCCGGCACGGTGACGACCGGGCCAACCTGGACCTCCTCCTCGCCCAGCTCTGCGACGTCCCCGACGAACACCGAGGGGCGCACTTCGCGTGCGCGGCGGTCCTGGCGCTGCCGGACGGCACGGAACGGGTGGTCGAGGGCCGGCTGCGGGGTGTGCTCCGACACGCGCCGACCGGCACGAACGGCTTCGGCTACGACCCGATCCTCCAGCCGGAGGGCGAGACGCGGACGTGCGCCGAGCTGAGCCCCGGGGAGAAGAACGCGATCAGCCATCGAGGCAAGGCGTTCCGGGCGTTGGTGCCGGTGGTGCGGGAACTGCTCGGCTGAACTCTGGTGCGGCCGGAGGGACTCGAACCCTCACGGGAGTTACCCCACTGGGACCTAAACCCAGCGTGACTGCCAATTCCACCACGGCCGCGTGGTACTGCCCGGCCATGCTAGCGGCCGGGCAGGGGGCCTTGCCGGTCAGATACCCAGATCCTTGATGATCTTGGCCACGTGGCCGGTGGCGCGGACGTTGTAGAGGGCCCGTTCGACCTTGCCCTCCTCGTCGACGACGATCGTGGAGCGGATGACGCCCAGATAGGTCTTGCCGTAGTTCTTCTTCTCGCCGTAGGCGCCGTAGGCCTCGGTGACCTGCTTCTCCGGGTCGGCGAGGAGGGTGATCCCCAGGGATTCCTTCTCGCGGAACTTCGCCAGCTTCTCGGGGCTGTCCGGGGAGATGCCGATGACGTCGTAGCCGGCGCCGGCCAGCAGCTCCAGGTTGTCCGTGAAGTCGCAGGCCTGCTTGGTGCAGCCGGGAGTCAGGGCGGCCGGGTAGAAGTAGACGATGACCTTGCGGCCCTTGTGGGCGGACAGGGACACCTCGTTGCCGTCGGCGTCGGGGAGGGTGAAGGCGGGGGCCACGTCCCCCGGCTGGAGTCGCTCGCTCATCGGGCCAGCGTAACCGGGGGGCCTTGCGGTGCGGTGCGGGCCGGAGCTGACAGACTGTCCGGGACAGCATCACAGACTTCGGAGGCCGTACGGTGGCGGACACGTCGGACACCAGAACCCCGGCGCAGATCGAGGCGGACATCAAGCGCCGCCGTGAAGTGCTGGCCGAGACGCTCGACGAGATCGGGGTGCGGGTGCATCCGAAGACGATCGTCGGGGACGCCAAGGCGCAGGTCGTCGCCAAGGTCGACCACACCGTCGGCCGGGCGTATGTGCAGGTCAACCGGGTGGTGAGTGAGGTCAGGGCACAGTTCGTCGACGACGAGGGCGCCCTGCGGCTGGAGCGGGTCGTGCCGGTCGCGCTGCTCGCCGTCGGTGTCGTCGGGCTGTTCGCCGTGGGCTCCCGGCGGCGCAAGGGCTGACCCGGACGCGTACGGGCCGGGCGAAGACAGGTAGGTTCGAGGCGTGAGCCCCAACAGAGACGAGCACAGCACCCCCCATCACGACAAGCTCCCCATCCGGATGCTGCATGACCGGGTTCTGGTCAAGCAGGACACCGGCGAGGGCGAGCGGCGGTCGGGGGGCGGCATCCTGATTCCCGCCACCGCGGCGGTCGGACGGCGGCTGGCCTGGGCCGCGGTCGTCGCGGTCGGCCAGAACGTACGGACCGTGGAGCCCGGCGACCGTGTCCTGTACGACCCGGAGGACCGGGCCGAGGTCGAGGTGCGGGGCGTGGCGTACGTGCTCATGCGTGAGCGGGATCTGCACGCCGTGGCCGCGGACCGCTTCGAGGGCTCGGAGGACTCCACGGGGCTGTATCTCTGAGTCCGTCTCGCAAAAGGGGCCGGTGACGATCGTCACCGGCCCCTTTTGCGTTTCCTTTGCTATGTTCGAAAGCGGTCAGCCCGACGAGACGCGCCGTACCGGGATCCCCGACCCCCAGGAAAAGACGACGCACCCCCGTTCAGAGATGTCTTCCGGAGGTGCTGTCATGGCCTGGGTTCTGCTGATCGTCGCCGGTCTGCTGGAGGTCGGCTGGTCGATCGGGATGAAGTACACGGACGGCTTCACCCGGCTGGTGCCCAGTGTGTTCACCGGCGCCGGGATCGTGGCCAGCATGGTCCTGCTGTCGTATGCCGCGAAGTCCCTGCCCATCGGTACCGCCTACGGCGTGTGGGTCGGTATCGGGGCGGCCGGTGCGGCGGTGCTCGGCATGGTGGTGCTGGGTGAGCCGGTCACCGCCGCCCGGATCTTCTTCGTCTGTCTGCTGCTGGTCGCCGTGGTGGGGCTGAAGGCGACCAGCAGTCACTGAGCAGTCGGCAGTGGGCAGCAGGCGTCGGGCATCGGGCGTCGTACGTCAGGTGACGGGGCCGCCGCCGTCGCCGGCGGCCGTGCCTGTCGTACCTCCACCGCCGTTGGTGGCGCCACCCGTGGTCGGCTCTCCCCCGGTGGCGTCCCCGGCGGTCGTGCCCCCGCCGGTCGTGCCGCCGCCGGTGGTGTTGCCCCCGCCCGTCGTGCCGCCCCCGGTGGTGGTGCCGCCGCCGGTGGTCGTGGTGGTGCCGCCGGTGGTGGGGGTGCCTCCGGTGGTCGTTCCGCCGCCGGTGGTGGGGGTGCCGGTGGCGCCGCCGGCCGGGCTCATGGTCGCACCGCCGCCGGTCGGACTGGCGGTCGGACTGCCCTTGCCCGGGGCGGTGGTACCCGGCTGGGCCGAGCCGGTCGCACTCGGCGGCTGCGGCTCGTCGGCGCCCTGCTCCAGCTGGAGGTCGAAGTCGGAGGGCGACGTGTTCTGCAGCGCGTCGTGCGTGTACTGGGCCCAGATCTCGGTCGGCGGGCCGCCGCCGTTCATCCGGGGCTGGCCGAGGGCGCCGTACAGCCCCATGTGCTTGGCCGTCACCGGGTCCTGGCCCATCACGGAGACCACCGTGGCCAGGTCGGGGGTGTAGCCCGCGAACCAGGCGGCGGTGTCGTTCTCGGCCGTACCGGTCTTGCCGGCCGCCGGGCGGTCCGCGGCCTGCGCGGCGGTGGCGGTGCCGTTGTCGACCACGCTCTGCAGGATCGACGTGGTCGTGTCGGCGGCCTCCCGGCTGACGGCCTCCTGGACCGGCTGCTCGGGCAGCTTGATCTCGTCCGTGCCGTCCTTGGTGATCTTCTCGATCATGGTGTACGTGCCGTGCTTGCCGTGGTTGGCGAGCGTGGCGTAGCCCTCCGCCATGTCCAGCACGCTGGCGGTGGCGGTGCCGAGGGCGATCGACGGGTACGGCTGGAGGTCCGGGGTGCCGGACGGGATACCGAGGTCGATCGCGGTCTGCTTGACCTTGGACGGGCCGACGTCGACGGCCATCTGCGCGTAGACGGCGTTCACGGACAGGTCGGTCGCCTTGGTGACGTCGATCTGGCCGTACGACTTCTGGTCCTCGTTCTGCGGGGCGTAGCCGCCGCCGCTCCAGCCCTGTACGGGGCGCTCGTTGGTGCCGTCGTACATGGTGTTCGGGGTGATGGGGCGGCCGTCCTGGGTGGTCGAGCCGTTCTGCACCGCCGAGGTGAACACGAACGGCTTGAACGTCGAGCCGACCTGGAAGTCACCGCGGGTCGCGCCGTTGGTGTACTGCTTCACGTAGTCGATGCCGCCGTACATGGCGACGACCTTGCCGGTCTTCGGATCGACGGAGGCGCCGCCGGCCCGGACGTAGTTGTCCGCCTTGTTGTTCTTCTTGTCCAGCTTGGAGATCAGCTGGTCGTTCACCGCCTTGACGAAGGCGTTCTGCTTGTCCTTCTGGATGGTGGTGGTGATGCGGTAGCCGCCGGCCGCGAGCTGGTCGGGGTCGACGATGTTGTTCTTGGTCAGGTAGTCGTTGACCGCCCGCACGAAATAGCCGCGCTGGCCGGACAGGCCGGTGGAGACCGTCTGCTCCTTCGGCATCGGGAACTTCAGGCCGGCGCGCTTGGACTCGTCGAGCCAGCCCTTCTTCACCATGCCGTCGAGGACGTAGTTCCAGCGGGCGACGGCCGCGGACTTGTTCTCGGGGTGGGCCACGACGTCGTACTCGCTGGGCGCGTTGACGAGCGCGGCGAGGTAGGCGGCGCGGGCCGGGTCCAGGTCCTTGGCGTCCACGCCGTAGTAGGCCTGGGCGGCGGCCTGGATGCCGTAGGCGTTGCGGCCGAAGAAGCTGGTGTTGAGGTAGCCCTCGAAGATCTCGTCCTTGGACTTCTGCTGGTCCAGCTTGATCGAGATGAAGAACTCCTTGGCCTTGCGGGTGACCGTCTGCTCCTGGGCCAGGTAGTAGTTCTTCACGTACTGCTGGGTGATCGTCGAGCCGGACTGCTTGCCCTTGCCGGTCGCGGTGTTCCAGGCGGCGCGCAGCATCGCCTTCGGGTCGACGGCCGACTCGGAGTAGAAGTCGCGGTCCTCGGCGGCCAGTACGGCGTGCTGGGCGTCCTTGGAGACCTGGGCGAGGCTCACGTTCTCGCGGTTGATGTCGCCGTCGCGGGCGAGCTGCGAGCCGTCGGCGTAGAGGTAGACGTTGCTCTGCTTGGTGGCGAGGGCGTTGGCCGGCGGGATGTTGACCATCGAGTAGCCGAGGAAGAAGAGCCCGATGATCAGCATCACGCCGATGATGAAGGTGCCGAGCACCATGCGCCAGGTGGGAATGAGCCTGCGCCACCCGGTCCGCTTGGGCCGCTTCGGCTTCTTGCCCTTGCCGCCGCTCCCGTCACCGCCGTCGCCACCGCCGGGCTGCCCGCCGCCGGAGGCGGCCGCGAGGAGACCGGCCTCCTGCTCGGCGCCCTGGGCGGAGCCGCGAGAGGTGCGGCGGGGGCCGGCAGCGCTCGCCGCGCCCGCGCCACCGGCGGGGCCTGCCTGGGACGCCTGGCCGGCGGCCGCTCCGGCCGCGCCCACGGCGGCGGCCAGACCGGCGGCCCGGGCGGCGCGGTTCGCACCGGGACCGGTGGTACGAGGGGTGCGCGGGGCACTCGGGGTACGGCCGGTGGCGCTGGGCTCACCGGCCGGAGAGTCGCCCGGCTCGGCGGCTCGGGGTGCGTTGACCCGCCGCAGGACCTGGGTGCTCTCGGGCGCCTGCTCCTCACCGGAGCCCGCGGCGGCCCCGGCCGCTGTGCCGGCCTGGTCCCCCTGAGCCCCTCGGGGCGCCGTGACCCGCCGGAGCACCTGAGTGCTCTCGGACTGCCCCTGCCCGGAACCGGCCCCGTGAGCCGCGGTCTGCGAGCCCCCGGAACCGTCACGCCGCCGCCTGGCCCCCGAACGCCCACTGGAACCCAAGCCGTCACCGGACGCCGAGCCAGAGCCCTCGGACACCGCCGAAGCACCGGACGCCGAACCCGCACCCGTGCCGGCCGACGACCCACCGGAACCCGACGCACCACGACCGGCCGACCCACCCGAAACCGAGCCGTCACCGGACGCCGAGCCCCTGCCAGAGCCCTCGGACGCCGCCGACGCACCAGACGCCGAACCCGCACCCATGCCGGCCGACGACCCACCGGAACCCGACGCACCACGACCGGCCGACCCACCCGAAACCGAGCCGTCACCGGACGCCGAACGCCCACCAGAACCCGAGCCCTCACCGGACGCCGAAGCCGAACCCGTGCCCGTGCCGCCCGCCGACGGCCCACCGGAACCCGGCGCGCCACGATCAGCCGACCCACCCGAAGCCGAGCGGCCGCCGGACGCCGAGCCCCCGCGAGTCGCCGCGTCCCCGCCGGAGGCCGAAGCCGTGCCCGCGGCCCCGCGGGACCCGGAGGCCGAACCCCGGCCGGAACCCGAGGCCTCCTCACCGGACGCCGAGACGCCGACGGAGGCCGTGTCGCCGCTCGGCGCGGTCGTCCCGGGCTCCGTGCGGCCGCCTCGGGCCGCCTGGCGGGCCCGGGCCATGGAGGCCGTCCGGTCCAGGGCCGAGCGGTCCGCAGGAGTCGCGGGGGCCGCCTGCGCCGAGGACTCCGCCGGAGACGGCTGCTCCTGGGACGCGGGGCCGTCACCCGTTCGGCCGGCCCCGGCCGGGCGGGTCCGCCCGCCCTGCTCGGCCTTCTGCGCGCGCTCGGCACGCCCGGCTCGCTCGCCCTGATCGGCCTTCCCGGCGCGCCCGGCGCGCTCGCCCTCCACAGGCGGCGTCGGCTCGCCGGGCCCTTCAGCCGGCAGCGGCTTTGTCGGCGGCACGCCCTCGGTCGGCTGCTGCGGCTGCGGCTCGTCGCTCATGTCGTGCACGGACTCCTGTTTTTCGCGTCGTACGTTCCCGTACGTCTCGTACGCTTCTGCGCCCCCGGTTTGAAGACTCTCGCACCTGGCGTTCCGTTCCCGGATTCCGGCACGCTTCGAGCACAAATTGCGTGGCCGTCGGCCGGACCTCAGGGCTAGGCTCCTGCGCTTCGGTGTCGAGCGGTCCCGGGAGGTGGACTGGTGTGAGCGCGGGACGGTTGTACGTGGCCGTCGCGGCGGGGGGATTCAGACGGTACGCGACGTATCGGGCCGCCACTGCGGCAGGGGTGTTCACCAACACGGTCTTCGGACTCATTCTCGTCTACACCTACCGCGCGCTCTGGGACGAGCGGCCGCACCTCGGCGGGTGGGATCAGGCGCAGGTCGTGACGTACGTGTGGCTGGGGCAGGCACTCCTGTCGACGCTCGCGATCGGCGGCGGTGGCGTCGAGAACGAGGTGATGGAACGCATCCGTACGGGGGACGTGGCGATCGATCTGTATCGGCCCGCCGACCTGCAGCTGTGGTGGCTCGCCACGGATCTCGGCCGGGCGTTCTTCCAGTTGCTGGGGCGGGGAGTGGTGCCCTTCGCCTTCGGCGCCCTGTGCTTTCCGGTGTACCTGCCGACGGACGCGGGCACCTGGGCCGCCTTCTTCGTCGCCGTGCTGCTGGCGATGCTCGTCGGGTTCGGGATCCGGTACCTGGTGGCGCTGAGCGCGTTCTGGCTCCTGGACGGCATGGGTGTGACGCAGATGGCATGGCTGGCCGGCTATTTCTGCTCGGGCATGCTGCTGCCGCTGAACGTCTTCCCGGGGGCGCTCGGCGAGGTCGTACGGGCCCTGCCCTGGTCCTCGCTGCTCCAGGCGCCGGCCCAGATCCTGCTGGGGCACGCGGACCCGCTGGGCACGTATGCCTTCCAGGGGGCGTGGGCGGTGGCGCTGCTGGGCGGGGGGCGGCTGGTGCAGTCGGCGGCGACGCGCAGGGTGGTGGTCCAGGGTGGGTGATCCGGGTGAGGTGAGTCACCTCGAGCGGGGCCGGGTGCGGGAGGGGGCGCGGGTCTATCTGATGATCGCCGGGATGTGGGTGCGGTCCACGATGGCCTACCGCGCCTCGTTCCTGATGACCACGTTCGGCAGCTTCGCGACGACCTTCTTCGACTTCGTCGGGATCCTGCTGATGTTCTCGCGGGTGGACGCCCTGGGCGGCTGGTCGCTGCCCGAGATGGCCTTTCTCTACGGCCTGTCCGGTGCGGCCTTCGGGCTGGCCGACCTGGTGATCGGGTCGATGGAGCGGCTGGGGCGGCGGGTGCGCGACGGCACGCTGGACACGCTGCTGGTGCGCCCGGCGCCGGTGCTGGCGCAGGTGGCGGCCGACCAGTTCGCGCTGAGGCGGCTGGGGCGGGTGCTGCAGGGCCTGCTGGTGCTGGGCTGGGCGGTGTCCCGGCTGGATGTCGACTGGACGCCGCTGAAGCTGCTGCTGATGCCGGTGATGGTGGTGAGCGGCTGCGGGATCTTCTGCGCGGTGTTCGTGGCGGGCGCGGCCTTCCAGTTCCTGGTGCAGGACGCCTCGGAGGTGCAGAACGCGTTCACCTACGGCGGTACGACGCTGCTGCAGTATCCGCCGACGGTGTTCGCGAAGGAGCTGGTGCGCGGGGTCACGTTCATGCTGCCGCTGGCCTTCGTCAACTGGGTGCCCGCGACCTATGTGCTGGGGCGGCCGTATCCGCTGGGGCTGCCGCGGTGGGTGGCGTTCACACCGCCGCTGGTGGCGGTGGCGTGCTGCGCGCTGGCGGGGCTGGCCTGGCGGGCGGGACTTCGTTCGTACCGGAGCACAGGGAGCTAGAGCGTGAGTGACTTCGACGCGGATTTCAACACTGACCTCGAAACGGTCTTCAAAACGGACTTCATCACGCTGGAGCAGGTCGAGAAGGTCTTCGCGGTGCGCAGGAAGACCGGGTTCCTGAAACGGCAGCGGCGTGAGGTACGGGCGGTGGACTCGATCTCGTTCACCGTGGCGCGCGGGGAGATGGTCGGGTACATCGGGCCGAACGGCGCGGGGAAATCGACGACGATCAAGATGCTGACCGGGATTCTCACGCCGAGCGCGGGACGGGTGCGGGTGGCGGGCATCGACCCGTCGAGCGAGCGCAGGCGCCTCGCGCACCGGATCGGGGTGGTGTTCGGGCAGCGTACGACCCTGTGGTGGGACCTGCCGCTGATCGACTCCTACCGGCTCGCGCACCGTATGTACCGGATCCCGGACGCCCGTTACCGCGAGAACCTGGACCGGTGTGTCGAACTCCTGGAGCTGGACACCCTGTTGGACGTGCCGGTACGGCAGCTCTCGCTCGGGCAGCGGATGCGCGGGGACATCGCGGCGGCCCTGCTGCACGACCCGGAGGTGCTGTACCTGGACGAGCCGACGATCGGCCTGGACGTCGTGTCGAAGGCCAAGGTGCGCGGGTTCCTGCGGGAGTTGAATGCCGAGCGGGGCACGACCGTGCTGCTGACCACGCACGATCTGCAGGACATCGAGCAGTTGTGCTCACGGGTGATGGTGATCGACCATGGGCGGCTGATGTACGACGGTCCGCTCGCGGGGCTGCACGAGGCCGGGGAGAGCGAGCGGACGCTGGTGGTGGATCTGGAGCGGGAGCTGCCGCCGGTCGAGGTGCCGTCGGCGCGGGTGGTGCGGGTGGAGGGGCCGCGGCAGTGGCTGGCGTTCCCGGCGGGGCAGTCGGCGGCGCCGCTCGTCGCGCATCTGGCGGCGGAGTATCCGCTGGTGGACCTGTCGGTGCGGGAGCCGGACATCGAGGCCGTCATCGCGAAGATGTACGCGGGGAAGGCGGTCTCGTAGGCTTCTGCCATGACCGACGACGCAAGTCCGGACCTCCGGGCGTCCGACGCCGACCGTGAGCGGGTCGCCGAGGTACTGAGGGACGCTCTGGCCGAGGGCCGGCTCGACATGGAGGAGTTCGAGGACCGCCTGGAGGCGCTGTACAAGGCGCGCACCTACGGCGAGCTGACGCCGCTCACCCGTGATCTGCCGACGGCCGGCGCGGCGGCGGCGCCGGCCCCCGTCTCCTTCACCAAGCAGCCTGCGCGGGACGGGAGTTGGGCCGGCCGGATCGTCGGCGGCGAGGGGTCCTCGACGGGCGGGGTCGCCATCCTGTCGGGGTTCGAGCGCAAGGGCCGCTGGACGGTGCCGAAGCGGTTCAACTGCTTCGCCCTCATGGGCGGCGGCGAGATCGATCTGCGGGAGGCGGACTTCGCGGACCGCGAGGTCGAGATCAACTGCGTGGCGATCATGGGCGGGATGCAGGTCATCGTGCCGCCGGGGGTCGAGGTCGTGGTCCGGGGCATCGGCATCATGGGCGGCTTCGAGCACCCGAGGGACGACGAACCGGCCGAGCCGGGCGCTCCGCGGGTGATCATCGGCGGGCTCGCCTTCTGGGGCGGGGTCGGTGTGGAGCGCAAGGTCACACGGGCCGAGCAGAAGCGTCTGAAGGAGCAGCGCCGCCAGGAGAAGCTGGAGCGCAGGGAGTCCCGGCACGAACTGCTGCGCGAGCGCCGGGAGGAGAGGCGCCGGGACCGGGGCCGCTGAACGTTCCTCCTCCCCCCCCCGCCCCTCAAGTCACTTGGTGCAGGCCTTGGTCAGCTCGCCCGCCGCGTCTCCGACCGGCCCGAGGTCCGGGGCCTTGTCGCCGTTCTCCACGGACGTACGGACGTTCCTCACGGCCTTGTTCAGGTCATCGACCGCCTTGTTCACGTCGACGTTGTCGCTCTGGTGGCCGATCTTCTTGAGGTCCTTCTGGATGGGATCGAAATAGGTGCCGGCCTTCGACGGGTCGAGCGCGGCGTCCCGAGCCGCCTGGTGGAGGTTGCCGACGTCATCGGCCACGGCGTTGGCGGTCCGCGCGCAGTCCAGGGCCCGGTGCGCGGCGTCGCAGCCGGTGGTGAGCGCGGCGGTGAGGGCGACGGCCGCCACGGCGGTGACAGCGGTGGCGGGTCCTCGGCGTAAGCGTCGGCTGGGGGTCATGGTGATGTCCGCTCCTCGGGTACGGCCTGTGGGTACGGCGTGTGGGCGCGACCTACGGGTGGTTCCTTCGGGTGGTGCCTTCGGGTGCTGCCTTTGGGTGCTGCCTGTCGGACGCGCGGTGGGCGGGCCTTCGTCAGTTCTTCGTGCAGACCTTGGTCAGTTCGCCGGCCGCGTCCGTGACCGGGCCGACGTCCGGGGTCTTGTCGCCGTTCTTGATGGCCGTACGCACGTTCCCCACAGCCTTGTCGAGGTCGTCGACCGCCTTGTTGACATCGGCGTTGTCCGTCTTGTCGCCGATCTTCTTGAGGTTCTTCTGGATGCTGTCGAGAGCGGAGTCGGCCTGGGTCGGGTCGTTCGCGGCGTTCTCCACGGCCTGCTGGAGGTCGGTGACGCTGTCGGCTATGGAGTCGGCGGTCTGCACGCAGTCCAGGGCCTTGTCCACGGCGTCGCAGCCGGCGGTGAGGCCGGTCGTGAGCGCGGCGAGCGCCACGGCGGCGACTGCGGTGAGACGGCGTCGGCTGACGGCCATGGTGGTGGTCCCTCCCCTGATAAGGCTGTCCGTACCTAGGACGCCGAGGAGGGCGCGCGGGTTGCCCCGCGCGCACCCGGTGATTTGGCCGTCCCTTTACTCGGCGGGGGTCACTTCGCGAGGGTGGCTTCCAGGGCCTTGCGCTGATGGGCGGTCAGTTCGGCGCAGCCGGTGACCGCGAGGTCGAGCAGGGCGTTCAGCTCGTCGCGGTCGAAGGGCTCGGCCTCGGCGGTGCCCTGGACCTCGACGAAGCGGCCGTCGCCGGTGCAGACGACGTTCATGTCGGTCTCGGCGCGCACGTCTTCCTCGTAGCAGAGGTCGAGCAGGGGGACGCCGCCGACGATGCCGACGGAGACCGCGCTCACGGTTCCCGTCAGCGGCTGCCGGCCGGCCTTGATGAGCTTCTTGCCCTGCGCCCAGGCGACGGCGTCGGCGAGGGCGACGTACGCGCCGGTGATGGCGGCCGTACGGGTGCCGCCGTCGGCCTGGAGGACGTCGCAGTCGAGGACGACGGTGTTCTCGCCGAGCGCCTTGTAGTCGATGACGGCGCGCAGCGAGCGGCCGATGAGGCGGGAGATCTCGTGGGTACGGCCGCCGATCCTGCCCTTGACGGACTCGCGGTCGCCGCGGGTGTTGGTGGAGCGGGGCAGCATGGCGTACTCCGCGGTGACCCAGCCCTCGCCGCTGCCCTTGCGCCAGCGCGGGACGCCTTCGGTCACGGAGGCGGTGCAGAACACCTTGGTGTCGCCGAAGGAGACGAGGACGGAGCCCTCGGCGTGCTTGCTCCATCCGCGTTCGATGATGACCGGGCGGAGCTGTTCGGGGGTACGGCCGTCGATGCGAGACATGGCATGGAGCCTAGCCGCACACAGGGAAGGGGCTCGTCCCGCGTCGGGAAGAGCCCCTCGAAGGAGCCTGCGGCGCCAGGGCCGGGGCAGCTCACATCATGTCTTCGATCTCCGAGGCGATCGGGTCGGCGTCGGTGCCGATGACGACCTGGATGGCGGTGCCCATCTTGACGACGCCGTGCGCGCCGGCGGCCTTCAGGGCGTCCTCGTCGACCAGCGAGGCGTCGGTGACCTCGGTGCGCAGCCGGGTGATGCAGCCCTCGATCTCCTCGATGTTGTCGATGCCGCCGAGGCCGGCGACGATCTTCTCAGCCTTGCTGGCCATTTCGGTCTCCTCACGCACAGTTGGCCCAGTTTCACGAGCGATTGCGCCGCACGTACCGAAAGATGACGTCACAGCATCCCAATCGTCCGTAACTGGTCTACACCACCCGACAGGCGGTCGCCAACTCATGAGTGCCGACACCGAGACCTCTGCCGCACGTCGACGGTGGCAGACGGCCTTCCAGGGGCTGCAGAAGATGGGCCGCAGTCTGCAGCTGCCGATCGCGGTGCTGCCGGCCGCGGGCATCCTCAACCGTCTGGGCCAGCCGGACGTGTTCGGCAAGGACGGGCTGGGCTGGACGGACGTCTCCAAGGTCATGACGGGCGCGGGCGGCGCCCTGCTCGACGGCTCGCTCGGCCTTCCGCTGCTGTTCTGCGTGGGCGTGGCGATCGGCATGGCGAAGAAGTCGGACGGCTCGACGGCGCTCGCGGCGGTGGCGGGCTTCCTCGTCTACTACGGCGTACTGCATCAGTTCCCGGTGGCCTGCCCCGGCGGCTCCAAGGCGATCCCGCAGGTCGGTTGCCAGGTGAGCGTCGGGGCGGGCGTGGGCTCGGTGACGCCCTTCACCTTCCAGAACCCGGGCGTCTTCGGCGGCATCGTCATGGGTCTGCTGACCGCCTTCTTCTGGGCCCGCTTCCACCGCACCAGGCTGGTGGACTGGCTGGGCTTCTTCAACGGCCGCCGCCTGGTGCCGATCATCATGGCGTTCGTCGCGATCGTCTTCGCGGCGCTGTGCCTGTGGATCTGGCCGCCGATCGGCAGCGGCCTGGAGAGCTTCAGCCACTGGCTGCGGGACATCGGCTACTGGGGTGCGGGCGTCTTCGGCCTCGCCAACCGGACGCTGCTCGTCGTCGGCCTGCACCAGTTCCTGAACGTGCCCATCTGGTTCCAGTTCGGCAGCTACACCAAGCCGGACGGCACGGTGGTGCACGGCGACATCAACATGTTCCTGGCGGGCGACCCGCACGCGGGCCAGTTCACCTCGGGCTTCTTCCCGATCATGATGTTCGCGCTGCCCGCGGCGGCACTGGCGATCACCCACTGCGCCAAGCCCCACCGCCGCAAGGAGGTGGGCGGTCTGATGCTGTCGGTGGCGCTGACGTCGTTCGTGACGGGCATCACCGAACCGATCGAGTACTCCTTCCTCTTCATCGCGCCCGCGCTCTACGCGATCCACGCCGTGCTCACCGGAGTCTCGATGGCGGTGACCTGGGGGCTGGGCGTGCACGACGGCTTCAGCTTCTCGGCGGGCCTGATCGACTACGTGATCAACTGGAAGCTGGCGACGAGACCGTGGGCGATCATCCCGATCGGCCTGTGCTTCGCGGCGGTCTACTACGTCGTCTTCCGGTTCGCGATCACCAGGTTCGACCTGAAGACGCCGGGCCGTGAGCCGGAGGACGAGGTCGAGGACATCACCAAGGCCTGAGGCACCTCAAGGCCTGAGGCACCTCTGGCACATCGGCACGCCGCGTAGCGTTCTCGTAGCGGATTTCGTGGTTCCTTATCCCGCCTTCATCGTGCTACAACAGGTCTACACCACTGAGTGGTGTAGACCAGAGACGCTGCCGTCCCCTTCCATGGTTCCCGGGCGGCGCCTTGCCCTCCCCCGGCCTTTGGCTGGGCGGTACCCCCTGGAGGAACTTGTGACCACGGCCACCGCCGCTCCCGCGGCAGAGAAGAAGAAGGGCCCCGGGATGATGGCTGTGCTGCAGCGCATCGGCCGCAGCCTGATGCTGCCGGTGGCGGTACTGCCGGCCGCCGCCCTCCTGGTCCGCCTCGGCAACACCGACATGCTGGGACGCCCGTCCTTCCCGACGTTCCTGACGAAGATCGCGTCCTTCATGGCCGCCGGCGGCAACGCGATCCTCGAGAACATGGCCCTGCTGTTCGCCGTGGGCATCGCGATCGGCTTCGCGAAGAAGTCGGACGGCTCCACCGCCCTCGCCGCGGTCGTCGGCTACCTGGTCTTCAAGAACGTGCTCGGCACGTTCACCGACAAGAACCTGCCCAAGGTGGCGACGGTCGTCGACGGCAAGATCGTCATGCAGAACGCCCCGGCGGACGCCAAGGTCCTCGGCGGTGTGGTGATGGGCCTCGCCGTGGCGCTGCTCTACCAGCGGTTCTACCGCACCAAACTGCCGGACTGGGCGGGCTTCTTCGGTGGCCGCCGGCTGGTTCCGATCCTGTCGGCCTTCGCGGGCCTGGCCCTCGGCATCGTCTTCGGTTACATCTGGCCGGTCCTCGGTACAGGCCTGCACAACTTCGGTGAGTGGCTGGTGCGTTCGGGCGCCGTCGGGGCCGGCATCTTCGGCGTCGCCAACCGTGCGCTCATCCCGATCGGCATGCACCACCTGCTGAACTCCTTCCCCTGGCTGCAGGCGGGCGAGTACCACGGCAAGAGCGGTGACATCGCGCGCTTCCTCGCCGGCGACCCGACCGCGGGCCAGTTCATGACCGGCTTCTTCCCGATCATGATGTTCGGCCTGCCGGCCGCCTGTCTCGCGATCGTGCACTGCGCCCGCCCGGAGCGCCGCAAGGTCGTCGGCGGCATGATGTTCTCGCTCGCGCTGACCAGCTTCGTCACCGGCGTCACCGAACCGATCGAGTTCACGTTCATGTTCATCGCGCCGGTCCTGTACGCCATCCACGCGGTGCTCACCGGCATCTCCATGGCGCTGACCTGGGCGCTGGGCATGAAGGACGGCTTCGGCTTCTCCGCCGGCGCCATCGACTACCTGCTCAACCTCGGCATCGCGAGCAACCCATGGGGCCTGGCTCTGATAGGCCTGTGCTTCGGCGCCGTCTACTACGTCGTCTTCCGCTTCGCGATCACCAGGTTCAACCTGCCGACGCCGGGCCGCGAGTCCGACGAGGAACTCGCCGAACTGGAGAAGGCCGAGGCCAAGTAGGGCTCTGCCGGACACCCCGCGCCGCAGCGGGTCGAAGGCCCCGGAACCGAGGAGGTTCCGGGGCCTTCCCGCGTATCCGGGGGGCTAGATCTCGTACGTCGCCCTCGGTGCGGCCAGCTCGACCGGGCCCGTGAACACCTCGCGGGCGTCGCGGAGGTTGACCTGCGGGTCGGTCCACGGCGGGATGTGGGTGAGGACCAGGCGGCGCGCGCCCGCGCGGGCCGCCGTCTCGCCCGCCTCGCGGCCGTTGAGGTGCAGGTCCGGGATGCTCTCCTTGCCGTGCGTGAACGCGGCCTCGCACAGGAACAGATCGGTGTCCCGGGCCAGCTCGTCCAGCGCCTCGGTGACACCCGTGTCGCCGGAGTACGTCAGCGACCGGCCGCCGTGCTCGATCCGGATGGCGTACGCCTCCACCGGATGGCGGACCCGCTCGGTGTGCACCGTGAACGGGCCCGTCTCGAACGTGGACGGTTTCACGGTGTGGAAGTCGAAGACCTCGCTCATGGACGAGGCGGAGGGGGTGTCGGCGTAGGCCGTGGTCAGGCGGTGTTCGGTGCCCTCGGGGCCGTAGACCGGGATCGGGGCGCAGCGGCCGCCGTCGTGGCGGTAGTAGCGCGCGACGAAGTACGCGAGCATGTCGATGCAGTGATCGGCGTGCAGATGGCTCAGGAAGATCGCGTCGAGGTCGTAGAGACCGCAGTGGCGCTGCAGCTCGCCCAGGGCGCCGTTGCCCATGTCGAGGAGCAGCCGGAAGCCGTCGGCCTCGACGAGGTAGCTCGAGCAAGCCGATTCCGCGGACGGGAACGACCCCGAGCAGCCGACGACGGTGAGCTTCATGAAGCAGAAACCTCCGTTGGCGGTGAAGATCACAGCGGAAAGATCAAAAGGGCGGGAAACGGGGGTCGTGCGGTTTGTCGAGCGTAAGGCGCGAAAGCGCGGGTCGCTCCTCCGCCAGGGGCTGTTGTGGGCGAACTCACCTGTGCTGTCACCGGTTCGGCTGGACCGGGGGCGCAGAAGGTTCCACCGAGGGCGCGCGATCCTCGGCGCGCGCCGGTAACGTCGTCGTATGGACACGTCATGGTGGCTGGCGCTCGCGGCGGTGGTTCTGCTCGCGCTGGTCGCCACGCTCGTCGACGGATGGGGACGCGGTCGCCGGCCCGGCGGACGCCGCCTGAGGCCGCTCGGCCGAGCGGGAACGCGCCCGGCACGGGCAGCCCGGCCGGCCCCGGGGGACATCTGGTGGGCGGATGTCCCCTACGAGGACCGTGCCGAGCTGAAGGACCGGCCGTGTCTGGTGCTGGCCGTGCGCGGGAACCGGGCCACGGTCGCGAAGATCACCAGCAAGTACCACGACGAGCGGGCCGGGGTGATCCCGCTGCCGCCGGGCGCGGTCGGCGACGCCCGGGGCCGCCCCAGCTTCCTGGAGACCGACGAGCTGCGTGAGGTGCCGGTGGGCGACTTCCGGCGGCGGGTCGGAGTCGTCGACCCGGTGCTGTGGGACCAGGTACGGCACCTCGCGGGTTAGCTCTGCTACTGCACCTTCACCGTGACCGTCCAGTCCTGGATGCCCTTGCAGGAGACCTGGCCGGGAGCCGTCGGCTGGGCGCACAGCGGCCTGGAGGACGTCAGTTTCTCGGTTCCGGTGGCCACCGCCTGGTACGCCGCCGTGGCCTGGCCGGGCTGGATGACGAAACCCGCGTTGATGCCCTTCAGCGCGCTGCCGTCGGCCATGACCGGCTTCCACGGGCGGGACTTGGTGCCGTCCAGGGTCAGGCGGACCTCGCCGCCCTTGGCCACGCAGACCGTGCGGCCGCTGTCGGCGGCCTTGAGCTGCACCAGGGAGGCGCAGCCGCCCTTGGCCGGGGTGGAGGCCGGCGGCGACACCTTGCCGGCGCTTCCGGTGTCCTTGCCGGTGTCCTTGCCGCTGTGCGAGCCGCATCCGGCGAGAAGCAGCGCTGCCGCCGCGAGGGCGAGGGATGTCGTCGTACGGCGCATGGGGTTCGCCTTTCTGCCGTGGCCGTGGGGGGGTCGGCCGTCTGGTGCAGATGTGACGTGCCGGCGTGCGAAAAGGATCCCGCACGCGGAGGGTTTCCGCGTGCGGGATCGCTGGGCCGGGCGGTACGGATCAGCTGGTCGTCAGGGCGGTGTCGTCCACGACGAAGCTGGTCTGCAGCGAGGAGTCCTCCACGCCGTTGAACTTCAGGGTGACCGTCTGGCCCGCCAGCGAGGACAGGTCGAAGGTCTTCTGCGCGTAACCGGAGTTCGCGTTGACGTTGGAGTACGTCGCCAGCGTGGTCGAACCGGCGGTCACGGTCAGCTTGTCGTACGCGGTGCTGCCGGTCTCCGCGGTGTCGATGTGCAGGTAGAAGGTGAGCGTGGCCTTGCAGCCGGCCGGGATCGTCACCGACTGGGAGAGCGTGTCGGTGTGCGAGGAGCCGTAGCCGTCGAGCCAGGCCTTGTACGAGCCGCTGTGCGCGGCCTCACCGGAGTCGGTGGTGATGACGCCGCTGGTCGCGGTCCAGCCGGTGCTGCCCGACTCGAAGCCGGGGTTGGCCAGCAGCTGGGCGGAGGTGCAGCCACCGCCGCCGGCGGTGACGGTCCAGGTGAAGGAGGTCGAGCCGGAGGCGCCGGTGGAGTCCTGCGCGGTGACCGTGACCTGGTAGGTGCCCGCGGTGGAGGCGGTGCCGGAGATCAGGCCGCTGGAGCTGTCGATGGACAGGCCGGTGGGCAGGCCGCTCGCGCTGTAGGTGAGGGCCGCGCCCGCGCTGTCGGTGGCGTGGATCTGCAGGCTTGCCGAGCCGCCCGTGGTGGTGGACTGGCTGCCGGGGTTGGTGACGCTCACCGTGTTGCCGGTGCTGGAGCCTGCGGTGAAGGCGGCGGTGCCGTTCGGGGTGCCCCAGCCGGTCGGGCCGTCGTAGCCGGTACCGGCGGTGCAGAAGTACGACGGGGAGCAGGAGCCGTTGCTGCCGCTGGTCACGTCGTACAGGTTGCCGGTGTGCTGGTACGGGTACTTCGACGGGTAGTCGCCGGAGCCCGGGGTGCCCGCGAGGGCGTAGACGCCGGCGACGATCGGGGCGGAGGCGCTGGTGCCGCCGTAGACCGCCCAGCCGGTGCCGCCGTAGGTGTCGTAGACCGCGACGCCGGTGGCCGGGTCGGCGACGGCGGAGACGTCGGCCTCCATGCGCTTGGCGCAGCCGGTGTCGGTCTGCCAGCTCGGCTTCGGGTCGTAGGCCGAGCAGCCGGAGCCGGTGCCCTCGGTGGAGCTGGTGTGCCACACCGACTCGCTCCAGCCCCGGGAGTTGGAGGCGGTGGTGAGCGCGGTGCCGCCTACGGCCGTCACGTACTGGGAGGTCGCCGGGTACTCGGCGCCGTAGGCGGAGTCACCCGAGGAGACGGTGATGGCGACGCCCGGGTGCTTGAAGTACTGGGTGTCCTCGGTGGTCTGGGAGGAGGACTCGGAGCCGCCCCAGCTGTTGGAGACGACCTTGGCGCCGAGCGAGACCGCCTCGTTCTCGGCGATGCCGAGGTCGGAGTCGTTCGCGGAGTTGGCCTCGACCAGGACGATGCTGCAGTTCGGGCAGACCGCGCTGACCATGTCGAGGTCGAGGGCCTCCTCGCCCGCCCAGCCGGTGTCGTTGGTCGGCAGCGAGGTGGTGGAGCCGGTCTGGCTGACCTGCTTGAAGCAGCCGTTGGCCTTGGTGCAGGCGGACAGGCCGTAGGTGGAGCGGTAGGTGCCCAGGTCCGACTCGGCGTTGGGGTCGTTGTAGGCGTCGACGATGGCGACGGTCATGCCGGAACCGCCCGTGGTGGGCAGGTTGTAGGCGCTGTGCAGGTTGGCCGGGGAGAGACCGGAGGGGGCCGCGGCGGCGAGCGCCGAGGCGAGGCGCTGCTTGATGTCGGTGCGGCGCTGGGCGAAGCAGGACGCGTGGCCGGGCTCGGCGGTGGCGCAGAGGTGCGTGGTGGGCACCTTCTGGCCGGCCTTGCCGGTGGAGTGGTAGGTCTGCCGCCTGGGTGCGGTCAGCGCCTTGTTGTTCTGCGTGACCTTGGTGGTGTGCGGGTGGGCCGCGGTGGGCTGGGCGCCTGCGGTCGGTGCGGCGACGAGTCCGGTGACGGTGAGGGCGAGCGCGGGGAAGGCGACGGACAGAAGTCTTCGCACACTCCGTCTGCGCTTGCTCAGGCGTGACTCACGCATGGGGTACTGCCTCCATCGGGAAGTGGGGTTTCTCGCACTGGATTGGCAGGCCCGTGACACGCGTAGCGGCGGCGGCCGCGTAGCCATGAGCATGACATTCACAGGCACCTGTCAGTACGCGGGGTGAACGTGACATGACAGGGTGCGGGAGGAACGTAGCTCCGGCCCCGGAGCCACCGGCAGTACCGGATGGATTTCTTTGCCTCGCCATAGGAATGGCTTAGCCCCCTCATAGGAGGGGGCTGGTGACCGCTTGATGCACGTTAATGCCGTGTTACGCCCAGAGTTGACCCTGCAGCGTCTCGATGGCCTCCTCGGTGGTGGCCGCCGTGTAGACGCCGGTGGACAGGTACTTCCAGCCGCCGTCGGCCACGATGAAGACGATGTCGGCGGGCTCCCCCGCCTTGACCGCCTTCCGGCCCACGCCGATCGCCGCGTGCAGGGCGGCGCCGGTCGAGACGCCCGCGAAGATGCCCTCCTGCTGCAGGAGTTCACGGGTGCGGGTGACCGCGTCGGCCGAGCCGACCGAGAAACGGGAGGTCAGCACGGAGGCGTCGTACAGCTCCGGTACGAAGCCCTCGTCGAGGTTCCTGAGGCCGTACACCAGGTCGTCGTAGCGCGGTTCGGCGGCGACGATCTGGATGCCCGGCCGGTGCTCGCGCAGGTAGCGGCCGACGCCCATCAGGGTGCCTGTGGTGCCGAGGCCCGCCACGAAGTGGGTGATGGAGGGCAGGTCGGCGAGGATCTCCGGGCCGGTGGTGGCGTAGTGGGCGCCCGCGTTGTCCGGGTTGCCGTACTGGTAGAGCATCACCCAGTCGGGATGCTCGGCCGCCAGCTCCTTCGCCATGCGTACCGCGGTGTTGGAGCCGCCCGCGGCCGGCGAGGCGATGATCTCGGCACCCCACATGCCGAGCAGGTCCCGGCGCTCCTGCGAGGTGTTCTCCGGCATCACGCACACCATGCGGTAGCCCTTGAGCTTGGCCGCCATGGCGAGCGAGATGCCGGTGTTGCCGGAGGTGGGTTCGAGGATCGTGCAGCCCGGGGTCAGCCGGCCGTCCTTCTCGGCCTGCTCGATCATGTGCAGCGCGGGACGGTCCTTGACCGAGCCGGTGGGGTTGCGATCCTCCAGCTTGGCCCAGATGCGGACGTCGGCGGACGGCGAGAGCCGCGGCAGGCACACCAGGGGGGTGTTGCCCACCGCCGCCAGCGGGGAGTCGTAACGCATCTCTGCTCAGCGACCGATCAGCGCATGCCGCCGGCCACGGCCGGCAGGATGGTCACGGTGTCGCCGTCGGACAGCTTGGTGTCGATGCCGTCGACGAAGCGGACGTCCTCGTCGTTCAGGTAGACGTTGACGAACCGGCGCAGCTTGCCCTCGTCCACGATGCGGGCCCGGATGCCCGCGTGCCGGGTCTCGAGGTCGGCGAACAGCTCGGCGAGGGTGTCACCGATGCCCTCCACCGCCTTCTCACCGTCGGTGTACGTGCGGAGGATGGTCGGGATGCGGACCTCGATGGCCATGGTTGCGGACTCCTGTCGGAAAGGTGTGTAGGTCGGTGGGCGCGCGAGGGGGCGCTGGACACCGGAGGAGCGCGCCGCGGCTCACGGCCGTACGGCGGCGGGAAACGTCAACAGATGGCGCTGTTCAGCCTGCACAGATCGACGTGCAGCCGCGCCACGAGCAGCATGCCCGGCGCTTTCTCGCTCACGTCGTTCAGAACCATGCGCTCATCGTAACGATTCCCGGTCCTGCCATCGGAGTGTGATCTCGCATGCTGGATGAAATCTGCCCGAATCCCGGGATCAGTAGGCCTCCACCACCGTGACCTCCTCCTCCGTGACCTCGCCGTCCACGATCCGGAAGGAGCGGAACTGGAACTCGCCGAGGCCGTCGGTGTCGGCGGTGGAGACGAGGACGTAGTGGGCGCCGGGTTCGTTGGCGTAGGAGATGTCGGTGCGCGAGGGGTAGGCCTCGGTGGCGGTGTGGGAGTGGTAGATGACCACCGGGTCCTCGTCGCGGTCGTCCAGCTCGCGGTAGAGCTTGAGCAGGTCGCCCGAGTCGAACTCGTAGAAGGTCGGCGACATCGCGGCGTTCAGCATGGGGATGAAGCGCTCGGGGCGGTCCGAGCCCGCCGGGCCCGCCACGACGCCGCACGCCTCGTCGGGGTGGTCCTTGCGCGCGTGGGCGACGATCTGGTCGACGAGGGCCTGGGTGATGGTCAGCATGTCCGTCAGGATAAGCAGAAGGGCCGTTCCGTACCGAGGGATGGTACGGAACGGCCCATATGCCGGACGTCCTGAGCGGCAGCCGCGGCGGGGCACCACGAGAGCCCCGCGCGGCTGGACGTCCCGGAGGGAGGTCAGCGCTTGCGGAAGGCCGCGGCCTCCGGGTTGCGGCGCCGGAGCACCCAGTAGGAGACGCCGAGGATCGCGGCCCACAGCGGAGCACAGTACAGCGACACCCGGGCATCCTTGTCGATACCCATGAGCACGATCACCATGAAAATGAAGGCCAGCGCGAAGAGGCTCGTGTACGGCGCTCCCGGCGCACGGAACTCGCTCTGCGGCAGCTGCCCGCGGTTCGCCTTCGCCCGGTAGCGGATCTGGCAGAGCAGGATGACGATCCAGGCCCACATGCCGGAGATGGTCGCGAAGGACACGACGTAGTCGAACGCCTTGCCCGGCCACTGGTAGTTGATCCAGACGCCGACGAGCATCAGCGCGGCGGAGAACGTCGTGCCGACGAGCGGGGTGCCGCTGCGGGTCAGCTTGGTGAAGGCCTTCGGGCCCTGGCTGTTGAGCGCCAGGTCGCGCAGCATGCGGCCGGTGGAGTACATGCCGGAGTTGCAGGAGGACAGCGCGGCCGTCAGGACGACGAAGTTCACGATGCCGGCGCCGACCGACAGGCCCATCTTCTGGAAGGCGGCCACGAAGGGGCTCACACCCGGGTGGAACTCGGTCCACGGCACGACCGACAGGATCATGATCAGCGCGCCGACGTAGAAGACGGCGATGCGCCACGGCACGGTGTTGATCGCCTTCGGAAGCACCTTCTTGGGGTCCTTGGACTCGCCCGCGGTGACACCGACCAGCTCGACGGCGAGGAAGGCGAACATGACCATCTGCAGGGTCATCAGCGTGTTGCCGACGCCGTGCGGGAAGAAGCCGCCGTCGCTCCACAGGTGGGTGACGGAAGCGGTCTTTCCGGCGTCGGAGAAGCCGATCGTCAGGATGCCGGCGCAGATCAGGATCATGCCGATGATCGCGGTGACCTTGACCATGGAGAACCAGAACTCCAGCTCACCGAAGAGCTTCACGGAGATCAGGTTGGCCGCGTACAGCACGATCGTGAAGATCAGGGCCGAGACCCACTGCGGGACGTCGAACCAGTACGTCATATAGGCGGCCGCGGCCGTGACCTCGGTGATGCCGGTGACCACCCAGAACAGCCAGTACGTCCAGCCGGTGACGAAGCCCGCGAAGGGGCCGATGAACTCGCGCGCGTACTCGGAGAACGAACCCGACACCGGGCGGTACATCAGCAGCTCGCCGAGCGCCCGCATGATCAGGAAGATGACGAGGCCCGCGACGGCGTACGCCAGGATCAGGCTGGGGCCGGCCTTGGAGATGCCCTTGCCCGCGCCGAGGAACAGGCCGGTGCCGATGGCACCGCCGATGGCGATCATCTGGATCTGCCGGGACCCGAGCCCGCGCTGGTATCCCTCGCCGCCCTCGCTGTCCGCGGCCCGCGTGGCCTCATTGCCGTCGCGAAGCTGATCGACCTGCGATGAGGTCATGTGTGGTGCGCCTTTCTCCATGCCGACCCGGGCCTTTCGTCGGCCTCGGATCGGGTTTCGATCCCCCCGGATGCTGGAGTTGAGCGGACTTCTCCGGGTCCGCTGAGCCTGGCCGACGGTCGTCGGCTCGGTGGCGCACCCGGCCGGACATGGGTGGTGTCGGCCAGGCGATCGTGAAGATTTATCACGGCCGCAATATGGAGCACGGGGGCGGATTGTGGCCCACCACACAGGGAAAAGCGGACAAAGAGCGCCCGAACGCGGCAAAACCGGCCGCAACGGTGACGGGATCGTTATCCGGATTTGAGCGTCCGCTGAGCGAACACTCGTGCACCGCAAATGCCGTATTCACGACATCAGCGTGCCGACCAAGGTCTCCTGGAGCCCGCCCAGCCACAGATAGGCCATCACCATCGGCTTGCGCGGGTCCTCGTCGGGGAGCCGGTAGAGCAGATCGGTGTCGTCCTCGTCGGTGATCTCCAGCCGGGTGCCGATCGCGAGCCGCAGGTCGTTGAGGGCGCTGAGCCACTGCCGGGACTCCTGCGGGGACAGCTTCAGCACCGCCCCGCCCTCGTCCACCGGGGCGAGCGCGTCCAGGGCGCGGATCACCGCGAGCGCGTTCTCGCGCTTGCCGGCCCTCAGATCATTCTCGGTGTAGCGGCGGAACTCGGCGGAGTGGGCCCGCCGCTCCTCGGCGTCGGCGGGCGAGTCCGGGGCCTTCTCCGGGTCGCTGTAGGCGTCCGGGAAGAGCCTCAGCAGCACCGGGTCGGCGGGCGGCTCGCTCGGACCCTCCGCGAACAGCTCGGCGAGCGGGTCCTTCGGAGTGTCGGCGCCAGGGCCGGGACCGATGAGTTCCAGCAGCTGGACGGCCAGCGACCGGATGATGGAGATCTCGACGTCGTCGAGTGCGACGGCCGCGCCGCCGCCGGGGAGCGGTTCGAAGTGTCCGGGCATGAAAATGGGTTCGCTACTTCCGGTCCTGCTGCAGGGTGGCCCACAGACCGTAGCCGTGCATCGCTTGTACGTCGCGTTCCATCTCCTCGCGGCTCCCGCTGGAGACGACTGCCCGGCCCTTGTGGTGGACGTCGAGCATGAGCTTGGTGGCCTTGTCCTTGGTGTAGCCGAAGTACGTCTGGAAGACGTACGTCACATAGCTCATGAGGTTGACCGGGTCGTTGTGCACGATGGTGACCCAGGGGACGTCGGGTTCGGGTACGGCGAAGACCTCCTCCGTCGACTCGGTGCGTTCGATCTCTACGGGCGCGGGTGACGTCACAGTGCCCATGCTGCCACGCTCAGCGAAAATCGTCACACTGACGAAATGGGGGTACCATCGGTTGCCATGAACACAGCGGACCTTGGGCTGCCGGTGGATGTTCCCTCGACGGCACTCTTCACGGACCAGTACGAGCTGACGATGCTGCAGGCCGCGCTGAAGGCCGGTACGGCCGAACGGCGGAGCGTGTTCGAGGTCTTCACCAGGCGGCTGCCGGACGGGCGCCGCTACGGCGTGGTGGCCGGCACCGGGCGCGTCCTGGACGCGGTGGAGAACTTCCGCTTCGACGCGGGCCTCCTCGGCTTCCTGCGCGAGCGGAGGATCGTCGACGAGGAGACCCTCCAGTGGCTCGCCGGCTACCGCTTCAGCGGGGACGTCTGGGGCTATCCCGAGGGCGAGGTCTACTTCCCCGGTTCGCCGATCATGCGGGTCGAGGGCACCTTCGCCGAGTGCGTGCTGCTGGAGACGGTCATCCTCTCCATCCTCAACCACGACTCCGCGATCGCCGCGGCCGCCTCCCGTATGGCCTCCGCCGCCGGGGAGCGCCCGCTGATCGAGATGGGCGCCCGCCGCACCCATGAGCTGGCGGCGGTGGCCGCGGCCCGGGCGGCGTACGTCGGCGGCTTCACGACCACCTCCGATCTGGCGGCCGGCTTCCGCTACGGCATCCCGACCGTCGGCACCTCCGCACACGCCTTCACCCTGCTCCACGACCATGAGCGGGACGCCTTCCAGGCCCAGGTCGACACCCTCGGCCGGGGCACCACCCTGCTCGTGGACACCTACGACGTCGCCCAGGCCGTCCGTACGGCGGTGGAGGTGGCCGGGCCCGAGCTGGGCGCGGTCCGCATCGACTCCGGCGACCTGCTGCTCGTCGCGCACCGGGTGCGGCAGCAGCTGGACGAGCTGGGGGCCACGAAGACGAAGATCGTGGTCACCTCCGACCTGGACGAATACGCGATCGCCTCGCTCGCCGCCGCCCCGGTGGACGCGTACGGCGTCGGCACCCAGCTGGTCACCGGCTCCGGGCACCCCACCTGCTCCATGGTCTACAAGCTGGTCGCCCGCGCCGAGTCCGGCGACCCGAAGGCGCCGCTGGTGCCGGTCGCGAAGAAGTCCAGCGGCGGCAAGACCTCCGTCGGGGGCCGCAAGTGGGCGGCGCGCCGGCTGGACGAGGACGGGGTCGCCGAGGCCGAGGTCGTCGGCACCGGGCCGGTGCCGCCCGAGCTGGCCGACCGGCAGCTGCTCGTCGAGCTGATCAAGGGCGGTGACGTACTGGCCCGCGAACCCCTGGACGTGCCCCGGGACCGGCACATCGCCGCCCGCGCGAACCTCCCGCTCTCCGCTACCCAGCTGTCCCGAGGGGAACCCGTGATTCCGACGGAGTACGTCACCGGGCGCTCGGGTAGCTAGAGCGGGACCGCAGTCCGCCCCCCTCGCATGCCCCCTCCCGTACGGGCCCCGAAGTCTCTAGGCTCAGTTACTTAACTCATCGTCGAAGGACACCCGCCATGCGCCGCGCCTTGATCGTCGTAGATGTGCAGAACGACTTCTGCGAGGGGGGCAGCCTAGCGGTGGCCGGGGGTGCGGACGTGGCCGCCGCGATCACCGAACTGATCGGCCAGGCGGCGGGCACCGGATACCGCCATGTGGTGGCCACCCGGGACCACCACATCGCCCCCGGCGGCCACTTCGCCGACGACCCCGACTTCGTCCGCTCCTGGCCCGCGCACTGCGTCGCGGGCACGGAGGGCGTCGGCTTCCACCCGAACTTCGCCCCGGCCGTCGCCTCCGGCGCGATAGACGCGGTCTTCGACAAGGGCGCCTACTCGGCCGCCTACAGCGGCTTCGAGGGCGCCGACGAGAACGGCGTCCCGCTGGCCGACTGGCTGCGCGCCCGCCACATCGACGAGGTCGACGTGGTGGGCATAGCCACCGATCACTGCGTACGGGCCACGGCCCTGGACGCGGCCCGGGAGGGCTTTCGCACCCAGGTCCTGCTGGATCTGACGGCGGGGGTCGCTCCGCAGACGACGGAGCGGGCCCTGGAGGAGCTGCGGGAGGCCGGAGTGGAGCTGACGGGCAAGCCCGTGGTCAGCGGCTAGGCGGCCCAGAGGTCACTGCACCACCGCCGACCTGCGAAGCAGCGCCCGGATGGGATGCCACAGCTCGTTCACGATGACACCGTTGTCGGCCGGTGCCGTGCGCCATATCAGGCCGTCCGGGTGGTGCAGGACCGCCGTGATCTCGTCCGGCGACGGGGGCGCGGCATTGCCCCGGAGGTAGATCGCACGCAGCCCCAGGTTGCGGAGCCTGGTCAGGGCTCGGGCGCGGTTCTGGGCGTGCACCAGTACCCGCACCGCGGTGGTGTCGTAGGGCAGGTTCAGTGCCACCACGACCGTGCCGTTCGGCAGTTTGCAGAAGCCTCCAGCGGCCATGCGGTCACATCCCCGTTTCGGTCGGTGTCAATAAGCGGTCCACAGGACGCACCTAAACACGATCGGCGGCGACCCGCCAAGGGGTTGCCGCCGATACGCGTCTGACCTGCGAAAACGTTGATTAGTTCACCGCTGGACCAACCTTGAGGAAGATCGTCGAGCCGTTCTTGGCCTCCTTGACGATCTCGATCTTGGTGTTGGTGTCAGTGACCTTCACACCGCCGGTGGGGTTCGCCGGGTCGTAGTAGGTGCTGGTGTGGTCGTTGAAGACCGGCACCCCCTTCGACGCCGCGATCACCGTCGGGACGTCCGCCTTGTCCAGCGTGATGCCGTCCGTGTCATAGAGGCTGAACGGGGAGTCGTAGGCCTGCATGCGGTTGCGCATCAGCGTGCCGTCGGACCACTTCATCGCCGTCGGGTGGGAGTCGATCGGCAGGATCAGGCCGGAACCCGGGTGGCCGTTGGTGCTGTTGGTGTTGTTGTCCGCCTGGGAGGTGTCCCACTTCCAGATCAACAGGCCGTTCTGGTACGGGTAGTGCTCCACCCAGCCGGGGCGCTTGGCCGAACCGAAGTTGTACGGGCCGGTCCTGAGCGTCTTGTCGTAGGACACGTACTGCCGGTTCTCGGCGATGTAGTACTGCTTGTAGTCCTTGGTGAAGGACGCGCCGATGCGGGAGAAGCCGCTCGCGGTCCACCCGGCGTCCTGCGTCTCGGCGTTGTCCGAGAAGAGCGGCGTGCCGTCGGCGGTCACGGAGATCTCGTCCGCCGTGAAGCCGTTCTCCGCGACCCCGCTGTCGGTGGCGTAGCGGAAGCGCAGGTCGATCTTCTTGCCCGCGTAGGCGTCGAGCGGGTACGAGAGCTTCTTGTGCGTCTGCGAGAAGCCGGTCAGCGCCGGATTGCCGCTGGCGTCACGCGGGATGGCCTGGCCGTCCGCGGTGCCGTCCAGCGCGGTCCAGTTGGCGCCGCCGTCGGTCGACACCTCGGTGTAGACGAAGTCGTAGCCGTCCTCGGTGGCCCACCAGCCGTCCAGGTCCAGCTTCGCCGAGGACTTGCCGGTGAGGTCCACGGACCGGGTCAGCGTGTTCTTCAGGTCGTTGCCGCTGCCGCTCCACCACTGGGTCGAACCCTGGGCCGGCTGGGTGATCGTGGTGGTGACCGCCTTGTCCGGCAGATTGACCACGAGGGCCTGCTTGTTCCAGGTGTTGTACTCGGCGACGCCCAGCTTGTGCGTGGACTGCGCACCCGCCTTGGCGGTGTCGTAGTTCAGCCAGCCGAGCTGCAGCTTGTCCCAGGCGTTCATGTCGCCCGGCAGATTGCCGATGGACTCCTTGCCGGTACCGAGCCAGGAGCCGGAGGACATCAGGGTCCAGAAACCGGTCGAGTTGTCGCCGCCGGCGGTGTCGTACTCGTCCGGCAGGCCGAGGTCGTGGCCGTACTCGTGGGCGAAGACACCGAGGCCGCCGTTCTCCGGCTGGATGGTGTAGTCGCCGACCCAGATGCCGGTGTCGCCGATCTGGGCGCCGCCGAGCTTGTTGCCCGCGGGGCCGGTGGAACCCTTGTCGGTGCCGAAGGCGTACCAGCGGTGGGCCCAGATCGCGTCCTTGCCCTGCGCGCCACCGCCCGCGGACTCGTCCTCACCGGCGTGCACGATCTGGAAGTGGTCGATGTAACCGTCGGGCTCGTTGAAGTTGCCGTCGTGGTCGTAGTCGTAGCGGTCCCACTGGTCGTACTGGGCGAGGTCCTTCTTGATGTCGGCGTCCGACTTGCCGGCCGCCTTCTGCTGGGCCACCCAGGCGTTCAGACCGTCGCTGACCACGTTCCACACGCTCGGGCAGTTGGTCTGGCCGCAGGCGTTGTTGCCGTAACGGGCCTCGTTGTAGGGGACCTTGACCCAGTCCGAGACCTGCCCGTCGACCGAGTAGCGGCCCGAGGACTGCTTCTCGTAGTACTTCTTCAGCGACTCGGTCTTCTTGCCGGTGCCGAAGTAGAGGTCCTGGTAGTGCTTCTGGTCGTAGTCCTTCTGCCAGGCCGTGGAGTTGTCGTTCTTGCGGTCCGGCGCGGCGATCTGGTTGTGCAGGGGGCCCGCGGTGCCGCCGAACTTGGGGTCGGTCTTGTCCCCGAACTCCACCAGGATGGTGAAGATCTTGTCGGTCTTCTCGCGGCTCAGCTCGACGTACTTGCTCTTGCCCTTGCGGCTTCCCAGCGCCACGACCTTGGAGCCGTCCCGCTCCTGCGCCTTGGCCTTCCCGGATATGAGCTGGTTCAGCGCCTCCCGGCGCTGGGCCGCCTGGGTCTTGCTGAGCGGGCCGTCGAGGTCGTGCGCCTGCTGCTTCACCGGCGCGGGGTCGTGCCGGTTCGCGACGGCGGAGTGGTCCGCCCGGGTGGCGGCCTCCGCGGCGGCGAAGGTGGCGAACGTGGCGGAGGCCGCCGCGAGCGTCACACCGACCGCGGCCGCTCTGAACGTCCAGGATCTGCTGGTCACTTGAGTTCCCCTCCCGCGCTGCACGCAGGTGTGCATGGTCGAATGCGCGTTTCAAGTGACGTAATTTGACTAGAGGTTTAGAAGAAAAGACAGACCTTGACTCAGCCAGTTCGTGTGCACTATGCGGAGTTGACGTCCGTTTTACGGATACCGTGCTTCCTGTGCGCCCCCCGTGCACCCGTACCGTGGGTTAGGTCACGCTTACCAGGCATTCGACTCGGGCATGCACGCGAAGAGAGAGTCGAAGGCACCCCCGATCCGAAGACTTCCGAGGACACGATTGCCATGCCTCGTCCGACTGCCGCACAGCTCGTTTACGGTTCCTGCACCGTGATCTTCTCGACGCTCGCCATGCTGCTGCTGTCCCAGACGAGTTCGGGCCTCGGGATCACCGTGATCGCCCTCGCGGCGCTGGCCCTCGGGCTGCTCGTGGCGATGACGGTGCCCCTGCCGAAGGCCCCCGCGCCCGAGCCACCGGCCGCCTCCGCCGAGTCCGTACCCCAGGAACAGCCGGTGTCCACGGCACTCTGAGCGACGCATACGAGAGCGGCGGGCCCGTGATCCCACGGACCCGCCGCTCTCGTATGACCGCCCATAGCACTTCGCTCAGTCGGTGCTGACCACCACCGTCTTGGCCGCCTTGTCGTGCAGGCCCTGTTTGTACGGCTTGTCGAAATAGCTCCAACCGCCGCTGATCGCCGTCCAGATGCAGGCACAGCAGAAGGCGAACGGCACCCAGAGGACCAGGGAGCGGATCAGGTTGGTCTGCACCGAGGGTGTGGCGCCGTTGTCCAGGTTCGCCACCCGGATGTTGAGCCACTTCTTGCCGAGGGTCTGGCCGTGCTTGCTCATCATGAAGGTGTCGTACGCGATGTAGAGCACGGCCGCGATGACGGACTGCCCCACGGACTTGCCGACCTCGACGTGATCGCCGTTGACGTTGTACTCGCGCACACCGAAGCCCCAGGTGAGCAGCCAGACGACGATGCCGACGAGGATCATGTCGACGATCCGCGCGAGCGTCCGCTTGCCGCTGTCGGCGAGCGGCGGCATACCCGCCAGCGGGTCACCGGGGTACCCGCCGGGACCGGCGCCATAGGGCCCGCCGCCGTAGGGGCCACCGCCGTAGGGAGGTGGCTGGCCTCCGCCGTAAGGGGGTGGCTGCTGGCCGCCGCCATAGGGGGGCGGTTGCCCGCCGCCGGGCGGTGGGGGCTGCTGGCCGCCGGGCGGCGGGGGCTGCTGGGCGCCGCTGTACGGGGTGTCGTACGGCGAGCCCGACCCCTGGTCCGACGGGGGCCGCTTCCTGAACGGGTCGTCCTCGGGGGGCTGCTCTCCGGAGCCGGGGGGCGGTTCGCTGCTCATGGCCCGAGTGGACCGCGAACGCCCCGGCTCCGCACCCGGCGGACGGCCGTACGGAGTACGCCCCTGCCTCCTGGGTCAGCCCGCGACGAAGGTGTGCGCCGCCTTGTCGTGCCAGCACTGGTGCCAGGGCCGGTCGACCAGGCACCACAGCACGCCCACGACCCCGATGCCGAGCAGCCCCGGCACGCTGTAGACCAGCCAGCGGCGCAGCGCCGGGCCGAAGGCCGGGGGCTCGTGCGCCTCGATGTCCCGCACTTCCAGGCCCAGCAGCTTCTTGCCCAGGGTGCGGCCCCACTTGACGGTCGGCAGCACCTCGTACACGACACCGACGAGCAACAGGACGGCGACGACGATGCCGAGGCTGGTGGCGGTCGTCCCGTCGAGCAGCCAGACGGTCACCTCGTGGCCGGACACCCTGGCCGCGTCGATCTTCTGCTGGACGTGGTCGACGGCCCTGGTGCCGAGCGGTACGGCAGCGGCGGCCGTCACGGCGCCCACGACCAGTGTGTCGATCAGCCGGGCGGCGAACCGCTTGCCGAGTCCGGCGGGACGGGCGGCGGCCTGCCGGCGCGCGGCCGCCTGGAACGGGTCCTCCACCACCGGCTTCCACGGCGCCACGGGCTGCTCGTCACCGCCACCGGCCAGCTGGTGCACCTGCTGCGCCCACGACGCCTGACCGCCACCGGATCCGCTGGTCACCGGGGTGACGGGGGCGGCCGGGGCACCGCCCTGAGCGGGCACGGAGGGTGCCACGGCGGCGGACGCGGACGGCGCGGCCTGGGCGGGCTGTGCGAGCTGCGCGGCCCCGGGTGCCTGCGCTGCCTGGGCTGCTTGGCCTGCTTGGGCTGTTTGCGGTGCCTGCGCGGCGGCACGCGCCGCGGCCGCCTTTCCGGCGCCGAAACCGGGGCCTCCCGACTGCGGGGAGGGGATCGAGGGGGTCGCGGCGGCGGGCGGGGTGGGTGCGCCGACGGGACCCTGCGGCCCGAAGCCACCGGCGGCACCGGCGGCACCGGGCGCGCCGGCCGAAGCGTGCGGGCCGAAACCGGCGCCCGTCCCCGCTTCCGCGCCGGAGGCCTGCGGGCCGGACGAGGGCCGGGGGCCGTAGCCCTGGCCCGGTACCGGGCGGAACGTCATCGTGCCCTCGTCCTTGACGGCCGCGGGCCCCGGGACCGGGCGGCGGAAGACGAACGTGCCGCCGGCGTCCTGGCCGTCGCCCTCCGCCGACGGGACCGGGGCCGTGCCGTCGCTGCGGCCGCCGCCGTGGCCTGTCGGCCGGGCCGGGCCCTCGGCGGGCACCCTGGGGTCGACGCCCCAGGCGGTACGTCCGGTGCCGTCACCGGTACCGGCGGCGGAGTGCTGCCCGGCGGGCCTCGGCTCCGGGTCCTCGTCGAAGAAGTGCGGGCCCGTCTCCTCCACCGCGGGAGCCGCGGGGGCCACGGGAGCCGCGGGGCGGACGCCGGGCGGCGGGGCGAGCGGCTCGCCGTCCTTCGGCGCCGGCCGGCTGGTGCCGGGCACCCAGGAGGCGCCGTTCCAGTACCGGACGTATCCGGGGATGGACGGGTCCGGGTAGTAGCCCTCGCGGGGCCTGTCGTCACCTGGGGCCGGGGTTGGGGCGCTCATGTCCGTCGTCCCGTATCTGCTCGGGGGTGGGATAGGGGCCTCCACATCTATCAGACCGCGGCAGCCCGCAGCGCCAGTCCCGCAGGACCCACCCCTTTCCGGGCAACGCCGTGCCCGGTTCTCACAGGTCCGTGACAAAAAATTTCCCCGAACCCGCGTAATGGCCCGGCCCCTGCCCTCTCTCCCCTGGTACGGGCCCGTCCCAAGCGGCCCCGACCAGCGCGGACGAGGAGAGGAACGCAGGTCATGCAGCACATCGTGGTGGAACGCGAGCTGGAGCTGAGGCTCATCCTGTCACCGGAACGCGGCATCCCGGTACCGGCCCGGCTGAGCTACCGCTCCGACGATCCGTACGCCGTCCACATCAGCTTCCACATCAACTCCGAGTCCCCCGTCAACTGGACGTTCGCCCGCGACCTGCTGGTGGAGGGAGTGTTCCGGCCGTGCGGGCAGGGGGACGTGCGGGTGTGGCCGACGAAGGTGGACGGGCGCAGCGTCGTACTGATGGCGCTCAGCTCGCCGGACGGGGACGCGCTGCTGGAGGCGCCCGTCCCGCAGGTGTCGGCCTGGCTGGAGCGGACGCTGCGGGCGGTCCCCCCGGGGACTGAGGGCGGTCAGCTGGGCATCGACGACGCGCTCGACCAGCTGCTCGCCCGGTGAACGGCCGCAGCGGCGGCTCAGAGCACCTTGCCCGGGTTGAGGATGCCCAGCGGGTCGAAGGCCTGTTTCACGGCCCGCTGCATCTCGATGCCGACCGGGCCGATCTCGCGGGCCAGCCACTCCTTCTTCAGCACGCCGACGCCGTGCTCGCCGGTGATGGTGCCGCCCAGTTCCAGGCCGAGGGCCATGATCTCGTCGAAGGACTCGCGGGCCCGCCGGGACTCGTCGGCGTCCTCGGCGTCGAAGCAGACGGTGGGGTGGGTGTTGCCGTCGCCGGCGTGTGCGCAGACCCCGATGGTCAGCCGGTACTTCTCGGCGATGCGCTCGACGCCCTCCAGCATCTCGGCGAGCCGCGAGCGGGGCACGCACACGTCGTCGATCATCGTCGTGCCCTTGACCGCCTCCAGCGCGGTCAGCGAGAGCCGCCGGGCCTTCAGCAGCAGCTCGGACTCGGCGGCGTCCTCGGCCGGGACGACCTCGGTGGCGCCGGCGGCCTCGCACAGGGCGCCGACGGCGGCGAGGTCGGCGGCCGGGTCCGGGGTGTCGAAGGCGGCCAGCAGCAGCGCCTCGGTGGTCTCCGGCAGGCCCATGTGGGCGAGGTCGTTGACCGCCTTGACGGTCGTACGGTCCATCAGTTCGAGGAGGGACGGGACGTGACCGCCCTCCATGATCCGGCAGACCGCGTCGCAGGCCGCGGCCGCGGAGGGGAACTCGGCGGCCAGCACCAGCTGCTGCGGCGGCTTCGGCTTCAGCGCCAGCACGGCCCGCACGACGATGCCGAGCGAGCCCTCGGAGCCGACGAAGAGCCGGGTGAGGTCGTAGCCGGCCACCCCTTTCGCGGTACGGCGCCCTGTGGACATCAGACGGCCGTCGGCGAGGACGACGTCCAGGCCGAGGATGTACTCGGCGGTCACGCCGTACTTGACGCAGCACAGCCCGCCGGACGCGGTGCCGATGTTCCCGCCGATCGTGCACATCTCCCAGCTGGAGGGGTCCGGCGGGTAGTACAGGCCGTGTTCCTCGACCGCGTGGGAGAGGGTCGCGTTGATCACGCCCGGTTCGACCACGGCGATCCGGTCGACCGGGCTGATCTCCAGGATGCGGTCCATCTTGGTCAGGGACAGCACGACGCAGCCGTCGATGGCGTTGGCGGCGCCGGACAGACCGCTGCGGGCGCCCTGCGGGACCACGGGCACCCGCAGCTCGGTGGCGACGCGCATGACGTGCTGGACCTGTTCGACGGTGCGCGGGAGCACGACGACGGCGGGGGCGCCCGCCGGGCAGAAGCTCGCCATGTCGTTGGCGTAGGACGCGGTGACGTCGGGGTCGGTCAGGACGGCCTCGGCGGGCAGGCCGGCCAGGAGCCGGTCGGTGAGGTTGCTGGTTTCCTCGTCGCGGGGCGCTTCGATACGGCTCATGATCACAGCCTGGCACTCGCAGCCATCGGTGTGAACCCCGTCCTCGCCTCCCTTGGGCCGCCCGGATCAGCTCGTCGTATTGACGCACAGTGAGCGCCATGGACAACCGAGTCCGCGTGCCGGGCACGTCTGCGCTCCTGCCGGCCGAGCCGCCGCCACGCCGCGCCCGCAGGTGGCTGCGCCGGCTGCTGGTGGCCGCGCTGGCCGGCGGTGTCGTCGCGGGTCTGGGGCTGATGCTGCCCGAGGAGACGCCGCACCAGGCCCTCCCGCCGCCCGCCGCCGGTCCGCAGGCGCGGACGCTGACGGCGGTGGCCTCGGGGGTGCCGACCGCGCTGCCGCAGCTGACGGCGCTCGTCCGGCAGCAGGAGCGGCGGGTGCGGGCCCGGCCCCTGGACGCGCCGGCGTGGGCCGTGCTGGGGAACGCCTATGTGCAGCGGGGCCGCCGGACGGCCGACCCGGCGGACTATCCGCGGGCCGAGCAGGCGCTGCGGACGTCCCTGCGGGTGCGCGCGGCGGGGAACACGGAGGCGCTGGACGGGATGGCCGCGCTCGCGCTGGCGCGCCGGGACTTTCCGGCGGCGAGACTCTACGGCGAGCAGGCGCTGAAGGCGGCGCCGGACCGGTGGACGGCGTATCCGCCGCTGATCGAGGCCTACACCGGGCTCGGCGACTACAAGGCGGCCCGGGTCTCGCTGGACAAGCTGCTGGAACTGCGCACCGGCCCGGCGGACCGGCCCGCGGTGATGGCCCGGGCCTCGGCGGTCTACCAGGACCGGGGCTGGCGCGAGGACGCGGTGGCCCAGCTGACCGACGCGGCGGCCGCCGCCGGCACACCGGCCGAGCGGGCCGCGTATCTGACCGGGCTCGGGCAGCTGGCCTGGGAGCGCGGGGACCCGCAGGACGCGCTGCGGCACTTCGAGGCGGCCGTGGGCCTCGATCCCGACCAGCGGGAGGCGCGGGCCGGACAGGGCAGGGCGCTGGTCGCGCTGGGCCGCGTGGAGCAGGCGTTCGCCGCGTACCGGGCGGCGCTCGACCGGCATCCCAGCCCGCAGGACGCCTTTGAGCTGGGCGAGCTGTACGAGGCGCACGGCATGGGCGCGTCGGCGGCGGCGCAGTACGAGCAGGTGAAGGCGCTGGAGCGGCGGGAGGCGGCGGCCGGGGTCGACGACGCGCTGCTGATCGGCCGGTTCGAGGCCGACCACGGGGACCCGCGGGAGGCCGTGGTGCGGCTGCGGGCGGAGTGGCGGCGCCAGCCGGCGGCCGAGGTCGCCGACGCGCTCGGCTGGGCGCTGCACCGGTCCGGCGCCGACCAGGAGGCGCTGGCCTTCGCCACGGCTGCGACGGACACGTCCAGGGCCGGGGTGCGCGACGCGCTGTACGCCTTCCACCGCGGCCTGATCGAGCAGGCCCTGGACCGCCCGGCCCCGGCCCGCCGCCACCTCCAGGAGGCCCTGCGCCTCAACCCGTACTTCTCGCCCCTGGGCGCACCCGCGGCGCGCGCGGCGCTGGGGGTGCTGGGCGAGCAGCCGCCGGATGAGGCGGTGCCGAGGTGAGGGACGGCCGGCCCCGCCGCGCCTACAGGTTGCCGCGCTTTTCCTGCTCGCGCTCGATCGCCTCGAACAGGGCCTTGAAGTTGCCCTTGCCGAAGCCCATGGAACCGTGCCGCTCGATGATCTCGAAGAAGACGGTCGGGCGGTCCTGGACCGGCTTGGTGAAGATCTGCAGCAGATAGCCGTCCTCGTCGCGGTCGGCGAGGATCTTCAGCTCACGCAGGGTCTCGATGGGCACGCGGGTGTCGCCGACCCACTCGCCGAGGGTGTCGTAGTAGGAGTCGGGGGTGTTGAGGAACTCGACGCCGGCCGCGCGCATGGTGCGCACCGTCTGCACGATGTCGTTGGTGTTCAGCGCGATGTGCTGGACGCCCGCACCGCCGTAGAACTCCAGGTACTCGTCGATCTGGGACTTCTTCTTGGCGATCGCGGGCTCGTTGATCGGGAACTTGACCTTCAGGGTGCCGTCCGCGACGACCTTCGACATCAGCGCGCTGTACTCGGTGGCGATGTCGTCGCCCACGAACTCCTTCATGTTCGTGAAGCCCATGACCTTGTTGTAGAAGGCCACCCACTCGTTCATCCGGCCGAGTTCGACGTTGCCGACGCAGTGGTCGATGGCCTGGAAGGTGCGCCGGGCGGGCGGTTCGACCATCGGCGCGGCGGTGACGAAGCCGGGCAGGTAGGGGCCGTCGTAGCCGGAGCGGTCGACCAGGGTGTGGCGGGTCTCGCCGTAGGTGGCGATCGCGGCGAGGACGACCGTGCCGTGCTCGTCCTTCAGCTCGTACGGCTCGGCGACCGAGCGGGCGCCGTGCTCGACGGCGTAGTCGTGGGCGGCGCGGGCGTCCGGGACCTCGATGGCCAGGTCGACGACGCCGTCGCCGTGCTCGGCCACATGCTCGGCGAGGAAGTGGCCCCAGGTGGTGGCGGGCTTGATGACCGAGGTGAACACGAAGCGGGCGGAGCCGTTCTCCAGGACGTAGCTCGCGGTCTCGCGGCTGCCGTTCTCCGGTCCGGAGTAGGCGACCAGCTGCATGCCGAACGCGGTGGAGTAGTAGTGCGCGGCCTGCTTGGCGTTGCCCACGGCGAAGACGACCGCGTCCATTCCCTTGACCGGGAAGGGGTCGGCCTGCCGTGCGGTGTCGGGAGTGTGGTGTGTGGTCTGCGTCATAGCGGAAGGGTGGCTCCGCTCTGCAAGGTGCGCAATAGTTTCTGAATTCACTGCACAATCTGCTCAGTGCTACGACCGTGTCGGCGGTCTTTCTGTGCAGGATGACCACCCCTGGGGGTGCTGTGGCGATCGATCATCTGGACGGGCGGATCATCGTGCTCCTGGCCCGGGAGCCGCGCATCGGCGTGCTGGAGATGTCCCGGCGGCTGGGGGTCGCGCGGGGCACGGTGCAGGCGCGCCTGGACCGGCTTCAGTCGAACGGAGTCATCCGCGGATTCGGTCCGCAGGTGGACCCGGCGGCCCTCGGATATCCGGTGACGGCGTTCGCGACGCTGCAGATCCGGCAGGGCCAAGGGCCTGACGTCCGGGCGCACTTGGCGACCGTGCCGGAGGTGCTGGAACTGCTGACCACCACCGGCAGCGGGGACATGCTGTGCCGGCTGGTGGCCCGCTCCAACGCCGATCTCCAGCGGGTGATCGACCGGGTCATCGGCTTTGATGGCATCGTCCGGGCCTCCACGGCGATCGTCATGGAGAACCCCGTTCCGCTGCGGATCATCCCCCTGGTGGAACAGGCCGCCCGGGAGGCGAAAGGGACCTAGGCCGATCGCGGGGTGAGCACCGGTGAACTTCTGGGAGTACCTGGGCTATCGCCACCAGCAGCTGCTCACGGACGCCTTCCAGCACGCCAGCGCGGTCTTCCAGTGCATGGTCCTGGCGACCGCCATCGGAGTGCTGACCGGGGTCGTCACCTACCGCTCCGACTGGGCGGGCAACCTCGCCACCACCGCCACCTCCACCATCCTCACCATCCCCTCCCTCGCGATGATCGGTCTGCTCATCCCGGTCGTCGGCCTCGGCGTGCCGCCCACGGTGATCTCGCTGACCCTGTACGGGCTGCTGCCGATCGTGCGGAACTCGATCGTGGGCCTGCGCGGGGTGGACCCGACGCTGGTGGACGCGGCCCGGGGCATCGGCATGTCCCGGCCGATGCGGCTGGTGCGGGTGGAGCTGCCGCTGGCCTGGCCGCCGATCCTGACCGGCATCCGGGTCTCCACGCAGATGCTGATGGGCATCGCCGCGATCGCCGCGTACGCCTCCGGGCCGGGCCTCGGCAACGAGATCTTCCGCGGGCTCGCCTCCCTGGGCAGCAAGAACGCGCTGAACCAGGTGCTCGCGGGCACGCTCGGGATCATCGTCCTCGCGCTGCTGTTCGACGCCGCGTACGTCCTGATCGGCCGGCTGACCATTCCGAGGGGGATCCGTGTCTGAGACGACCGCTGAACCGTCCGCCCGGGAGAGCCATGGCGCCGCCATCGAGCTGGAGAACCTGACCAAGCGGTATCCGGGCAGTGCGCAGCCGGCCGTGGACAACGTGAGCATGGAGATCAAGGCGGGCGAGACGGTCATCTTCGTCGGCCCGTCCGGCTGCGGGAAGTCCACGACGCTCAAGATGATCAACCGGCTGATCGAACCGACCGGTGGACGCATCCGGATCGACGGCGAGGACGTCACCGACATCGACCCGGTGAAGCTGCGCCGCAAGGTCGGCTACGCCATCCAGTCGGCCGGTCTCTTCCCGCACATGACCGTCGCCCAGAACATCGCCCTCGTACCGAAGATGATCGGCTGGCCGAAGAAGCGGATCCGGGACCGGGTCGACGAGCTGCTCGACCTCGTCGGGCTCGACGCGGGCGAGTTCCACGGCCGCTATCCGCGCCAGCTCTCCGGCGGCCAGCAGCAACGGGTGGGCGTGGCGCGGGCGCTCGCGGCCGATCCCCCGGTGCTGCTGATGGACGAGCCGTTCGGCGCGGTCGACCCGATCACCCGCGACCACCTCCAGGACGAGCTGATCCGGCTCCAGCACGAACTGCACAAGACGATCGTGTTCGTCACCCACGACTTCGACGAGGCGATCAAACTGGGCGACCGGATCGCCGTCCTGCGCGAACGCTCGCACATCGCCCAGTTCGACACCCCCGAGGCGATCCTCACCAACCCGGCCGACGACTTCGTCTCCGGTTTCGTCGGCGCGGGCGCGGCCCTGAAACGGCTGAACCTCACCCGGGTGCGGGACGTGGAGATGCGGGACTACCCGACGGTGACCGTGGACACCCCGCTCCAGCAGATCTTCACCGTGATCCGCGGCAGCGGGACGAACGAGATTCTGCTCCTCGACAAGCGCCGCCGCCCCTACAAGTGGCTGCGCCGCGGCGACCTGATGCGGGCCAAGGGCTCGCTGGCCCGCGCCGGCACGCTGGTGCACGACACGGTGACCCGGGACGCGACCCTCCGGGACGCGCTGGAGGCCGTACTGACGGACAACGCGGGCCGGGTCGCGGTGACCGGGCGGCGCGGCGAGTACATCGGCGTGGTCGACATGGAGACCCTGATGAACTCCGTGCACGAACTGCTGGAGGCCGACCGGCTGGAGGCCATGGAGGCCCAGCACGAGCTGGAGGAGGCGCGTGCCCAGCAGACCCACCAGGAGCAGGAGGGCCCCGGAGGGGTGACGAAGGCGTGAGCGGCGAGCGGCAGCAGCGGCCCGAGGGCGAGCACGAGGTCAAGGGGCTCGCCTTCCGTGACGACGACGAGGCCTTCCGCGGTGAGGACGAGGCCTTCCCCGACGAGGGCGCGGCGGAGCAGGAGGCCCCGCCGCCGGCCCGGCGTCCGCCCGCGCGGCGCCTGTCCTGGCCGCGGCTGACCGTCGTGCCCGCTTTCCTGGTGGCGCTGCTCCTGGCGACCTGGCTGTGGTTCCGGCAGGCGCGGCTGGACACGATCTCGCAGAACGCACTGTCGGGCGGCCAGGTCTCCAAGGCGCTCTGGCAGCATGTGCAGCTGACGGTGGTCTCCACGTTCTTCGTGCTGATCATCGCGATCCCGCTGGGCGTCGTGCTCACCCGGAAGGCTCTGCGCAGGGCCACCCCGGTGGCGATGACCTTCGCCAACATGGGCCAGGCGACCCCGGCGATCGGCCTGCTGGCCCTGCTGGTCATCTGGCTCGGCACGGGCACGAAGGCGGCCCTGATCGGCATCATCGTCTACGCGATCCTGCCGGTCCTGTCCAACACCATCGCCGGGCTCAAGGCCAATGACCCGACCCTGCTGGAGGCGGCCCGCGGCATCGGCATGTCCCCGCTCGGCGTGCTGAGCAGGGTCGAACTCCCGCTCGCGGTCCCGCTGATCCTCGCGGGCGTCCGTACGGCCCTGGTCCTCAACGTCGGTACGGCGACGCTCGCGACCTTCGGCGGAGGCGGCGGCCTGGGCGTGCTGATCACCACGGGCATCACCACCCAGCGCATGCCGGTGCTGGTGCTCGGCTCGGTCCTCACGGTGGCGCTCGCCCTGCTGGTGGACTGGCTGGCCTCGCTGGCGGAGGTGCTGCTACGGCCGCACGGCCTGGAGGTGGGCAGATGAGACGCGGCGCATGCCTGTCGGCGGCGGGGCTGCTGCTGGCGTCCGGCTGCGGGCTGACCAGCGGCTCCCCCATGGCCGACGCTGTCGCTCCCGGCAGCATCGGCCGGGGCGAGCCGCTCAGGGGTGCCCGTCTCACCGTCACCTCCAAGGAGTTCACCGAGCAGCTGATCCTCGGCGCGATCATGGGGATCGCCTTCCAGGCGGCCGGCGCGGACGTGCTGGACCGCACCGGCATCCAGGGGTCCATCGGAGCGCGGGAGGCGGTGAAGAAGGGCGACGCGGACGCCCAGTTCGAGTACACGGGCACCGGCTGGATCACGTATCTCGGCAACGGCACACCGATCCCGGATCCGCAGAAGCAGTGGGAGGCGGTACGGGACGCCGACGCGAGGAACGGGCTGACCTGGCTGCCGCCCGCGCGGCTGGACAACACCTACGCCCTGGCCATGAACCAGGCCGGCTTCAAGAGGTACGGCACCCGGACGCTCTCGCAGGTGGCCGCGCTGTCCGAGAAGGACCCCGGCGCCGTCACCCTGTGCGTGGAGAGCGAGTTCGCCAACCGGGCCGACGGACTGCCCGGCCTGGAGAAGGCGTACGGGATGAGCCTGCCGGCGAACAACATCACGCAGATGGACACCGGGATCATCTACACGCAGGTGGCCAAGGGGAAGTGCACCTACGGGGAGGTGTTCACCACCGACGGGCGCATCAAGTCGATGAACCTGGCGGTGACGGAGGACGACAGGAAGTTCTTCCCGAACTACAACGCGGCACCTGTCATCAACACCAAGGTCCTCAAGAAATGGCCGGCCATCGCGAGCGTCATCGACCCCGTCACGAAGAAGCTGGACAACACGGTGGCACAGACCCTGAACGGCAAGGTGGACGTGGACGGCCAGGACCCCCACCAGGTGGCACTGGACTGGATGAGGCAGCAGGGGTTCGTGAAGTAGGGCCCCGGTGCCGCGGGGCCCCGGCGACGGCCTAGCAGCTCGGGACCGAGCCCTTCCCCTTCTCCAGGGCCACCAGGGAGTCGACCGCGCCCTTCAGGGTGGTGACCGGGACCAGTCTGAGGCCCTTGGGCAGTTCCGCCTTGGCGTCGGTGCACTCGGCCTTCGGGACCAGGAAGAGGGTCGCTCCGTCCCGCCGGGCGGCCTGCGTCTTCAGGGCCACCCCGCCGACCGCGCCGACCTTGCCGTCCGCGTCGATCGTGCCCGTACCGGCGATGGTGCGGCCGCCCGTGAGGTCGCCGCCGCTGCCGTCGCCGTCCAGCTTGTCGATGATCCCCAGGGTGAACAGCAGACCCGCGCTCGGCCCGCCCACGTCGGCGAGCTTCAGCGTGACCTTGACCTTGTCGGCGCTCAGCCGCAGATACTTCAGCGCCGCCTGGGTGGCCGCGTCCTGGGACTGCCGCATCTGCGCCTCGTTGTGCCGCTCGATCTCCTTGACCGTGTCACCGCTCGGGTAGACGGCGTCGCGCGGCATGACGGCCCGGTCGGTGCGGAACCAGTTGCCGGCCACGTCACCGAGGCTCACCCTGGCGTCCGGGCCGGTCGCCACGATCGTGACCATCCGCAGCTGACCGCTGGTCCTCCGGGTGGCCGCGCCGGAGACGGTGATCACCTCGGCGCCCTTGTTCTCGCCGAGCACGTTCGCCGTCATCCCGGGCTGGGCCACCGAGAACGGCAGCGGTGCGAACGCCGCCGTGGCCAGCAGGGCCACGACGGGCAGAGCACAGACGGCTACGGCCTGGGGACGCGTGAGACGAGAGAGCACAGGATCAATCTAACGTGACCACCCGCCGTGCCTCAGGCCGCGTACAGGTCCCGTCGCGCGCGGGTGAACCTCCGCGGCACCCGAGGGAGGGGCTCGGTGCTCGGTGATGTCCTCGCAGCAGAACCGGCCGACCTGACCCACAGGCCGCTCAGCGCAGCGCCTCCGCCACCTCCCGCGCCGCCTCCACCACCCTCGGCCCCACCCGTTCCGGTACGGAGTCCGCCAGCATCACCACGCCCACGCTGCCCTCGACCCCCGTGACCCCGACCAACGGCGCCGCGGCCCCGCTCGCTCCGGCCTCCAGCTCCCCGTGCGTCAGGGTGTAACCGGGATCCACGGACGGCGACTGCCGGGCGGACAGGATCGCCCGGCCCGCGGCCCCCCGGTCCAGCGGATGCCGGAAGCCGGCCCGGTAGGCCACGTGATAGTCGGTCCACGTCGGTTCGACGACGGCGACGGCCAGCGCCTCCGTCCCGTCCACCAGCGTCAGATGCGCGGTCGCCCCGATGTCCTCGGCGAGCGACCTGAGCGCCGGCAACGCGGCCTCCCGCACCAGCGGATGCACCTGCCGCCCGAGCCGCAGCACCCCGAGTCCGACCCGGGCTCGCCCGCCCAAGTCACGCCGTACGAGCGCGTGTTGCTCCAGCGTGGCGAGCAACCGGTACACGACGGTGCGGTTCACGCCCAGTTTCGTGGACAGCTCGGTGACGGTCAGTCCGTGGTCGGTGTCGGCCAGCAGCTTGAGGACACGCAGTCCCCGGTCGAGCGTCTGAGAGGTCTCCGCGGTCACGACGCCCACTCCTTTGGTGGTGAGGCCGGCGGCCCCTGAGCGGCGGATGCGTCGTCGAGTCCCGTCGGCGACGCGCTTCAGAGGCCGCCGATCGGCAGGACGGCTCGGCGGCTCCGGGCCAAGTCGCTTCACGGCTGCGCTCCGCGGCGGCGCTGCCACGGGGCGTGTGCGTAGCGGGACAGTAGCGAAGCAAGTTCGCTGAGCGGAAGTCTCAGTCCAAAATCCGGGCAAGACAAGATCCGGCCTGCCGCCATTCGTCCGGATACGCACACCGGGCCCCCGGTCCGGCCGGGCCTCACTTCATGCGCGTGGCCCACTCCCGCACCTTGTCGATCCGCTGCCGCAGCTGCCCCGCCGTGGCCTCCGCGCTCGGCGGCCCCCCGCACACCCGGCGCAGCTCGGTGTGGATCACCCCGTGCGGCTTGCCGCTCTGGTGGACGTATGCGCTGACCAGCGTGTTGAGCTGCTTGCGCAGCTCCATCAGCTCCTTGTGGGTGACCACCGGCCGCCGCTCGGCCGGCAGCTCCAGCAGATCGGCCTCGCTGTCCGGTTTCTTCCGGCTGTGCGCGATCTGCCGGGCCTGCCGCTTCTGCAGCAGCATCTGCACCTGCTCGGGTTCGAGGAGGCCCGGGATGCCGAGGTAGTCCTGCTCCTCCTCGCTCCCGGGATGCGCCTGCATACCGAACTCGGCGCCGTCGTAGAGCACCCGGTCGAAGACGGCGTCGGACTCCAGCGCCTCGAACGGCAGCATGTCCTGCTCACCGGTGTCCTCGTCCTGCTGCTTGTTCGCCTCCTCCATCTCCTTCTCGGACTCGGCGTACGGGTCCTCCTCGCCCTCCTTCTTCGGCTTGTCGAGGGCGTGGTCCCGTTCCTTCTCCATCTCGCCTGCGAAGGTCAGCAGGTCGGGCACGGTGGGCAGGAACACCGACGCGGTCTCGCCGCGCCGCCGGGACCGTACGAAACGGCCGACGGCCTGCGCGAAGAAGAGGGGGGTGGAGATGGTCGTCGCGTACACGCCGACCGCGAGCCGCGGCACGTCGACGCCCTCGGAGACCATCCGCACCGCGACCATCCACCGGTCGCTGCTCTCGCTGAACTCGTCGATCCTCTTCGAGGCGCCGGTGTCGTCGGAGAGCACGAGCGTCGCCTTCGTCCCCGTGATCTCCCGGATGAGCTTGGCGTAGGCACGGGCGGAGTCCTGGTCGGAGGCGATGACCAGGGCACCGGCGTCCGGGATGGCCTTACGGACCTCGGTCAGCCGCTGGTCGGCGGCGCGCAGCACGCTGGGCATCCACTCGCCGCGCGGGTCGAGCGCCGTACGCCAGGCCTGGCTGATCGCGTCCTTGGTCATCGGCTCGCCGAGCCGGGCGGCGATCTCGTCACCGGCCTTCGTACGCCAGCGCATGTTGCCGCTGTAGGAGAGGAAGATGACCGGCCGGACGACACCGTCCGAGAGCGCGGAGCCGTAGCCGTAGGTGTAGTCGGCGGCGGACCGCCGGATGCCCGCGTTGTCCTCCTCGTACAGCACGAAGGGGATGGGGTTGGTGTCGGAGCGGAACGGCGTGCCGGTCAGCGCGAGCCTGCGCGTGGCGGGCTCGAACGCCTCCAGGCAGGCCTCGCCCCAGGACTTGGAGTCACCGGCGTGATGGATCTCGTCGAGGATGACGAGCGTCTTGCGCTGCTCGACGCGGTTGCGGTGCAGCATGGGGCGCACGCCGACACCCGCGTAGGTGACCGCGACGCCGTCGTACTCCCTGCCGAGCGGGCCCGCGCTGTACTCGGGATCGAGCTTGATCCCGATCCGGCCCGCGGCCTCCGCCCACTGCTTCTTCAGGTGCTCGGTGGGCGCGACCACGGTCACCTGCTGCACGACATGGTGGTGCAGCAGCCAGGAGGCGAGCGTCAGCGCGAAGGTGGTCTTGCCGGCGCCGGGCGTGGCGACGGCCAGGAAGTCACGCGGCTGCTCCTGGACGTACTTCTCCAACGCCCCCTGCTGCCAGGCACGCAGCTTGCTGGCGGTACCCCAGGGGGCCCTGCCGGGGAAGGCGGGCGAGAGGTGGTGCGAGTGCGCGGAGGAAGCGGCGGTGGTAGTCACGGTCTCCGTTTTTTGTGGGGCTCGGCTCGTCGGTCGGGGCTCGGCTACGTATGACAACCGGGCCACCCTACCGGCGGTGTCCTGCCGTCAACGCCCGGACGAGGGCGGGTCGCCCGCGGGTGGGACCGACGTCACAGCCGCCGAGATCGACACCGTTCGGGTCGGCGCGCCCGCAGCCGCGTCGTCACCCATGCCCCCACCAGCGCCACCCCCGCCATCGGCAGGAAGACGGCGGCGAAGGCGGCCGGGTGGCTGCCGTCGGCGGCCGTGGCCGTGCCGGCCGCGCTGGTGCCGCCGCCCAGGGCCGCGAAGGCGGCGCCGGTCACGGAGAGCAGGACGACATCGGCGAGGGCGTCGGAGATCTGCAGCGCGGCGGAGTTGGCGCCGGCCTCCTCCGGCGCGGACAGCTGGAGCAGGAGCACGCCGGTGGAGGCGATCACCAGGCCCATGCCGAAGCAGCCGAAACCCCAGCCGAGGGCGACGGTCCAGACGGGCACGGAGTGCGCGAGCACACTGGGCGCGGTGGTGATCGCGGCGGCGACCAGCACCATCCCGACGGTCATCAGCCGCTCCCGGTACTGCCGCACGCGCGGCCGGGACTGCACCCATGAGCCCAGCGCCCAGGTGCCGCCGCCCGCCGCCAGCGAGAACCCGGCGAGCGTCGGCGACAGCCCGCGCCGGCTGACCAGCATCAGCGGGACGAAGGACTCGGCGGCGATGAAGGAACCGGCGGCCAGTCCGCGCAGCAGCACGACGGAGGGCAGTCCGCGGGCCGCCCGGTAGGTGCCGGGTGGCAGCAGACCGCGGACGGCGGGCACCAGCAGGGCGGCGCCGGCCAGCCCCGGGAGCAGGGCGAGGGGGCGCAGGTCCTGGGCGGCGTACTGCAGCAGGCCGGCGCCGAGGGAGATGCCGAGGGCGAGCCGGATCCGCCGCCGGTCGAAGGAGTGGGCGCCGGCCTCCGCGTCCACCGGGCCGGAGGCCCTGCGCCGTATCTGCGGCAGGGCGAGCGCGAGCGGGAGGACGACGAGGACCGGGATGCCGAGGAAGACCCAGCGCCAGCCGAGGTGCTCGGTGACGGCGCCGGAGGCGAGCGGGCCGACGATCGAGGGGACGACCCAGCCCGCCGCGAAGGCCGCCATGATCGCGGGTCGCAGCCGCTCCGGGTAGGCACGGCCGACGACGACGTACAGCGCCACGATGACGAGGCCGCCGCCGAGGCCCTGTACGGCGCGGCCGAGGATGAACACCCACATCGCGCGGGCGGTCCCGGCGATCACGAGCCCCACCGCGAAGGCCCCGATCCCCGTGGTGAGCGCCCCCAGCGGACCGCGCCGGTCGGACCACTGGCCCGCCAGCACCATGCCGAACAGGCTGGTCGTGAAGTACCCGGAGAAGGCGAAGGCGTACTGCGCCACGCCGTCCAGCTCGCGCGCCGCGACCGGCATCGCCGTCCCGACGGCGGTCGCCTCGAAGGCGATCAGCAGCACGACGGAGACCATCCCGACACTGAGCGCCCGGTACGGCCGGCTCAGCACGCCGCCGACCTGCTCGACGACGTCCACGGCAACGGCATCACCGGGCTCCAGGGCGGTCATGCCCGTCAGCGTAAGGTCCACGAGCCGCTTTGACCCCTGTCCATGGTCCGTCCGGCTCTGCGACCTTGGTCGTACGTCCGCCCTTTCATGAACGCCGTATGGCAGTCCCATTGCAGCCCGCCCGGCTCCCTTGAGCCGCTCCGCACCGGCGCCGTAGCTTCAATTCCACGAACAAGGCCGTGTGCCCGAGTGGTTGAGGGGCTCGCCTGCAAAGCGAGTTACGTGGGTTCGATTCCCGCCACGGCCTCTGGTGCCTTGACCAGGCAAAAGGAAAGGGCGGCACCCCGAGGGGGTGCCGCCCTTTCGATCGTCCGTCTCAGTTCCCGTCTCAGTTACGGATGCCTCCGCCCCTCCTCCACCGTGAAGCATGCGAAACGCTCCCCAGGAGGGGCGCGGGGTAGCACAATCGACACTCCGGCGCTGCCGACGCACAACAGCACGACGTCACTGGGGAGGGTGGGGATGGATCCGGAGTGGGTCTCACTCTTGGGAGCGTTCGGGGTGTCCGCCGCAGCCCTGTTGGTCAGCGAGAAGCTACGCAGCATCCTGCGCACCATTTTCCGAAGGCCCAGAGAGACGTCTCTGCTCGTGAAAGAGCCTGGCGGAAGGCGAGTCATCGAGATCAGGGGGCCAGCGAACCTAAGCGCGGTAGAGGCGGAGGCACTCCTCAAGGCGTGGCGCGAGGCTGCACGAAAACCCCCGACAGTAGAGGACACTCCGGCGTCGTCAGGTGAGAGTGTTCAGCGCGCCGCGGGGGCCGAGTCTGATGAGTGAAGGCATGGCCAACCCGGGGACAAGCATCGACACGACTCAAACGCCAACAGCGGCGACTGCTACCGACGCCGCAGCCGTCACCACGGTGACCGCCCATTTCAAGTTGGTCTTCCTCAGCGTGACGCTGATAACTGTGCTCACCCTCGCAGCCAGCCTGTACATAGGAATCTTCGTGGAGAAGCCCACGGAGGCTGCGAAGTCTGCGATGGACACCTGTTCCACGCTCGCGAACCTCGGCTTCGGTGCCATGGTCGGCCTCTTGGGCGGCAAGGCCGTGAACTAGCGAGGGCAGGCTCGAAAGCCTGCCCCTGCCATTTCAGGGGACCGGCACGAGGGCCCCCGCGAGGCCGTCATCGTCGTCCGGGCCAACTCCGTCTCCGGACGACTGCCAAATCAGCCCATCCACCTGCCTGGCAATGTCAGCCCGCACCGCGTCAACCATGTGCTGATAGCGAGCGGCCATAGCCGTGGTCGACCACCCCATCAGCCCCATGACGGCCCGCTCCGGCACGCCCAGGATGAGCAGCACAGTTGCAGCCGTGTGGCGCGCATCGTGCAGACGCCCGTCCCGCACCTTCGCCTCTGTGAGAAGAGCCTTCCATTCGGTCCAGTCCCGGCGGTGGGACGGGCTACGGCCGTGCTCGTCCGGGAACACCAAGCTGTTGTCCTCCCACCGCTTCCCGGCCGCCTTCCGCTCCGCTTCCTGCGCCTTGAGGTGGGCACGGAGTAGGTCAACTAGCTGTTCGGGGAGACCGACGGCACGGCGGCCGGCGCGCGACTTGGTGGTGGACAGCTCAGGGTTGGTTCGTCGCCTCTGCGGGCAGTACCCGGCGGCCTTGCGTCCGCAGGGCTCCGTGCACCCATGGGCGTACTGCGGCCGGTGGCGACTGCGACGGACAACGAGGAACCCGCCCTCAAGGTCCACGTCATCCCACTTCAGCCCCAGCACCTCCCCTTGGCGCAGTCCGAGGGCGAGAGCGACGGCCCAGCGAGCGGAATTCCGGTGCTGGTCGGCGGCCTTCAGCAGCCGCCGTACCTCTTGGACACTGTAGGGCTCCACCTCGTACTCCCCCGTCTTCGGCGCCTTGGCCAACTGAACGGGGTTCTTGCCGAGATGGCCGCGCCGTACGGCCTCGTTGAGGGCGGTGCGGAAGGTTCGGTGTACCTGGTGAGCTGTTGCGGGCTTGCTGCCGTTGGCCTGCATCTTGGCGTAGAACGCTTCGATGTGCTCGGGCTTGAGCCTGTCGAGACGGTGGGCGCCCAAGCCTGGGATGAGGTGCTTCCGGACCGCAACGCCGTACCCAATCATCGTGTTGTCGTTGACGGCGAGTGGTGCGACGTTCTCAACCCAGTGCGTCAGCCACGCCTTGACCGTCCAGGGCTTACCCGGCTTGCGTACGGTCTTGGCGTCGCGCTGCCGCTCCAATTCCCGTACAGCCTCTGTGACTTCCGCACGGGTCTTGCGTTCGACGTGACGGCGGTCGGGCTTCCCGTCGTCACGCACGCCAACGGTCACCCGTCCGTGCCACTTTCCGTCCTTGCCCTGGTAGATGGATGATCGGCCGTTGGGCTGTCGGGTGCGCTTTTTGCCGTTGTTCTCTTCTACCACGTGTAGCTCCTCAGGCGGCCGGGGCGACGATGGCGGTGTGCTGCTTGCGTCGTCGGGCGACGTACTCGGCCGGCGCGTCGGCGGGGACCCTGCGGAGGTGGCCGACGGTGATGGACTCCAGCTCTCCGGAGCGGATGAGCCGGTAGCAGACCGTCCGGCCTATACGGAGTCGGCGGGCGGCCTCTTCGACGGTCAGCAGGACAAGGGTGGAGTCGATGGATTCGGCGAGTTGGGCCGTGTCCATGCGGCGGATCTCCTTCGTCTCACAACGGCGGGGGCGAGCCCCCTTGCTGGAAGTCCGCTACTTCCGCTACCTCCGCTACCGCCCTGGTCAGGGGCATGATCGAGGTAGCGGATAGGAGTAGCGGTAGCGGATAGATCCGCTACCGGCCCAGGGACGGTGGCCACGGCGGGTAGCGGATGAGGCGCGGCGGTAGCGGATGCGGAGCACGCATCCGCTACCGATTTCAGGGCTCTGACCTGCCCGGTAGCGGAGGTAGCGGAAGTAGCGCACTTTCCGCGGGGGGCGGGCAGTAGCGCTGCCACGCGTCGTGAAGGTCGCTCGCGTAGTAGCCCTTCATGACGCTTCCGCCGGTCTTGATGTTGCGGGCCGCGATCGGGGTGTTGTCCGCAGTGACGTACTCGCGCAGCATCCGCGAGAGCCCGCGGGCGTCCAGGGGCTTGCCACTCATGTCCGCCCACGGCGCCTCTTCGAGGCTGTGGAGCCGGTCCAGGATGGCGACGGTGGGCAGGCGATCGATGCCGTTGAACACGTAGTCGCGCAGGTCGGTCAACAGGCGGATGCCGATGCTGCCCTTGTCGCTGGTCTTGGCCGCGTTCACCAGCTCGACGCACGCGGCGCGGGCCCGCTCCGGCCACGCACCGCCGGCCGCCTCCGCGACGGCCAGCAGGGGTTCCCACACGTCCGCGGGCCGGTCGCTGATGCCATCCGGGAGATCCGGGAACACTCCGTCGACCAGGTGGCGCACGGACTGTGCCCAGTTCGCGAGCCGGTCACGCAGCGCGTGGCCTTCCTTCTCGTGGATGCGCTGCCGGAACGGCTCCACCTTCTCGTTCGGCGCGCGGCGCCGCATGCGGACGATGACGGAGCGGGTCAGGATCGTGTCCGGCAGCGAGCCGAGTCCGGCGACCGCGACCGCGCAGAACGACGGGAATTCCTGTACCTGCTGGTTGGCGCCGTCGCCCACGCACCGCCACATGACGCCGGAGCGTCGGTGTCCGGCGTTCAGGAACCCCCGGAGCTGTTCGTTCTCTCCGGCCTTGGGCCCGAAGACGGTGTCGATCTCGTCGAACAGGATCGTGGGCCGTCCCTCCATCCCGGAGACCGCGCGGAACAGCGCGGACGCGGACGCGTTGACCGCGACCATCGGGTAGGGCACGAGGGTTTCCACGATCTCCAGCGCCCGGGACTTGCCGGATCCCGGCTCCGGGGAGAGGAACGCGATGCGCGGGGTGGAGTCGAAGCAGTCGAGCAGGTGGGCGTGCGCGTCCCACAGCGTGACGGCGACGTACGCGGCATCGAGGGGGAAGATGTTGAAGCGCCGGTGGAACGCTTCGACCTCATCGAGCAGTACGGCGCCGTCGGTGGACGGTGCGGGCGTCTCGGTGCTGGTCACGCGGCGTTCCTCCCTTCCTGGGTGGTGCGGAGCGGGCAAGAGTCTCGGTGGGCTTCGTGGTCGGCGATCAGGGCGAGCACCTTGCGGTGGCCGATGGCGCTTACGTCCCGGCCGCACAGACACTTCGAGGTGGCCGTAGGGGTGGCGCCGCGCGGCGCGCGGATGTGGAGCCAGGCCACGGCGAAGCGCCCGTCACCGCCGGTCGGGCCGCTGGCGTGCCGGTCGGGGGGAAGGGCTGAAAGGACGCCCTGACGGGCGGCCTTTCCTTGGCCGCACCCGGAAGCCGTGCCTGCCGCGCTGATGGCGGAATCGGCCCGTCCGGCCGTGTCCGGTGGGCATTTGGGTTGCGGGCGGGGCGGGTTGTGGCTCATGCCGTCTCCCGGGCGCGGCAGGTACGGGCGGAGTAGGCCAGCGCGTCCCGGATCGTGGCGCGACACTCGGCCGCCGGCAGTCCGGCCGCCTCACCGGCCGCCCCAAATGCCTCCTCGACCACGTCTCGGGCGATCTCTCCCCAGACGACGAAGCGTCCGATGGCGATCGTGCGCTTGAGCAGGAGGTCATGCCGCTGCCCCTCCGGCGCCTTCCTGACCCGTGCGGCCTCCCGCTCCAGCGCCACCGCAGCGCGGCGGGTGGCCCCGCCAGGGATCAGCACCGGCGCGGGCGTCGGGGCCTGTGTGGGCGTGGGCCGGAGACGGTGCAGCAGCCACGCGGGCAGCACCGCCACGGACGCGCTGTCGGTCACCTCGTATGCCCCGGCCGTGGTGACGCTGCCCGCGGCCACGATGTTGCCGCCCCATGCGCGGGTGTCGACGTTCGGCGCCACGGTCTTGGCTGTGCAGGGCAGACGCACGCCGGGCGGCGCCTGGAAGTACAGGTGCATGCCGCCGGAGGGCGTCCGCACCGTGTAGGTAGTCGGCCAGGGCACTCCGGCGCGCTCGCAGAGCGCCGAAAAGGTCGTCGCGCCGTCAGGCGCGTCCGAACTGCCCTTCCCGTTCTGCTTGGGTACGTCCAGGTCGACGACGACCAGGCCGGAGGGCCCGGTGGCGATGCCGACGTTGAACGCGCCCGCGGACCACGCGGCGCGGATCCGGTCGGGGTCGGTGGTGGCGCGCTGTTCCCACTTCACGTGTCCGCCGGCGCACTCGCCGGTGTGGGGGCAGGCGTGTTCGCCGTGCAGGGCGGATGCCTTGCTGCCGGGGCGGAGCGGGTGGACGTGCCAGCCGCGCGCGGCAGCGTTGAGGGCGGCGTCCAGCAGGGGCGGACGGCCGCGGACTCGCCGGATGGGGATGGGGTGGGTCATGCTGGGTGGTCTCCTGTTCTGTGGTCAGGACAAGGGAGCCGGGGCGGCCACGGACTTTGGCGAGACGGTGGCCGCCCCGGGCGATCAGGCCGCGTCGAGGGCGGGTTGCTGCCAGGTGGGCAGGGCATCCAGGACGCGGGAGCGCCAGCGCAGTGCGTAGGGCAGGCAGTTGGCGCAGTTCTTGTGCGGGTGGCCGTCCAGCGGCGGTCTGCGGCGGGCGTGGTAGCTCCAGGCCGCGGAGTCGGCGGAGGTCAGCAGGTGGCCGACGCGTTCCAGGCCCAGGGTCTTGAAGCCGAAACCGTGCAGCCGCAGGCCGTGTGCGGCCATGGCGGTGACGATCGCGGCGCCTTCGCGGGTGGACTGCAACCGGCACACCGAGCCGAGACCCACGGTGGGCTCCGGGGCCAGGTCGACGCCGGCGCGCTCGTAAAGCGTCACGCACCGCTCGTAGTCGGCGAGCGTGCGGCCTTGCAGGACCGGCACGATGGGCAGGTCCGGAGCGAGGGAGCGAAGTTCCAGGTAGTTGGCGACGGTGCGGCGCTGGTGGTCGCCCACGCTCAGGTGGGTGCCGACGAAGCGCTGTCCGCCGACGGTGCCGCCGTGGATGATGACGTCCTCGCACATCCAGTCCTGCGGCGCGGCCCAGTCGAACGGGCCCACGCCCTCCCAGATGCGGCGCAGGTCGCCGATGTACTGCCGCGGGGTGCGCGTCCAGCGGCCGTGCCGCTGGAGCTCCGAGAACCCGCCGGAGTCGACCGCGTAGCGGCCCAGCGCGACGGGCAGCGTGCGCGCTGCGGCGAAGTGCTCGGACTTGAGGAACAGCGGCACTCGGGTGCGCGTGACCCAGTGCCGTTTGTGGGTGGTCAGGTAGAACAGCACCGGCTCTCCTGCTTCTGTGGTCAGGACAAGGAAGCCGGGGCGGCCATGGACTTTGGCGAGACGGTGGCCGCCCCGGGCGCATCTAGAACGGCGGTTCGTTGCCCGGCTCGGGTCGGTTGTCGCCGGTGTTCCACGGGTCGCTGGACGGGGCGGCGCCGCTGGTGCGCTTGCCGTTGATCTGAACGGTGGTGAAGCGCAGGGACGCGCCGATCTCGTCGACCTCGACGGCGAGCATCGAGCGGTTCTCGCCCTCCGGGGTCTGCCAGTCGTGCTGACGGATCCGGCCGGACAGCACCACCCGCGAGCCCTTGCCCAGCGACTCGGCGACGTGTTCCGCGAGGGTGCGCCAGGCGGCGCAGCGGAAGAACGTGGACGTGCCGTCCTTCCACTGATTCGACTCGCGGTCGAAGGTGCGCGGGGTCGAGGCGACGGTGAAGCGCGCGAGTGCCTGGCCGGACGTGGTGAACTTCAACTCGGGGTCGGCGGTCAGGTTGCCCATGATGGTGATCGGGGTCTCTCCGAATGACATGTGATCACTCGCTTTCAGGTGTGGCGGGCCGGTGGTCGGCGGTGAAGTAGAGGCGGGTGCGCTTGCCGTCGCGGGTGGGGTACTGGCGTGCCGGGCCGGTGTCGAACGCGGCGACCAGGGCCCGGCTGACGCGGTCGGCGTCGTCCGGCTCGCAGATGACGCGGATCTCGAACACGGGTCACCTGTCTGCGTGGTCAGCCGTGGAAGTGGCTGCGCTTGATGACGGCCTTGCGGATGTTGACCGTGGTCCCGCCGTGGTCGTGGTGGCCGGTGGCGCCGAAGATCTGCACGGCGATCCAGCCGCCGAAGATGACGGCGGCCAGGATGATGAGCTGGGTGATGAACGCGGTCAGGGCGGCGATGAACGAGGTGAGCAGGAACAGGCCGCCGCACACCGCGCCGAACCCGATGCCTCCGAGCGCGATGTTGACCGCCGTCCGCGAGACGGCCGGCCGTGTGTCGACCGGCACCGGGGCGGGCACGGGGGTGAGGGCGTAGCCGGTGACAACGCGGCCGTCGGGCAGGACGATGCTCTGCACGGCCGGCGGAGGGCCAGGCTGCACCGGCACCAGGGGCGCGGTGGGCGGGTGCACGGTGATCGGCTGGGGGTGGTGGACTTCGACGGCCGCGGGCCGCTCGGGGTGGCTCACGGGAACTCCCTTCGGGATGGCCGCGGGCCCGCGCCACCAGGGGTGAGCGCGGGCCCGCGGGAGGGTGTTACGAGCAGGTGTTAGGCCGCGCGACCGGCCGCTGTTAGGGCGGGTAACACGCGTGCCTGCCTAGGGGTTTGGGTGTTAGGCGGCCGTAACGCGTTACGGGTGTCAGGCGGCTGTGAGGGCGGGGATGATGCGCCACCGGCCGGTGGTGTTGGTCGCCTCCAACCGGCCCTCCTGCGCCGCTTCCTTCAGCCGGAGGGAGACCCAGGAGCGGGAGAGGTTGTGCCGGTCGCACCAGTCGGTGAAGTCCTTCGGGCCCACGATCATCCGACCCTCACTCTCGAACTCCGCCAGCGCGTCCGCGAACAGCCGGCGCGCTTCCTCCGGTGACGGCTTACGGCCCGTCTCCTGCCCGAAGATCGGGGCGTCGTCGCCCTCCTGCGACGCGGGGAGATCGGCCTCCGGGTCGATGTCCCGGTCCTCCGGGTCCACCAGCAAGCCGCCCTGCTCCATGTCGTCCTCCTCCTGCTCGACGGCCCGAAGCGCCGTCGGCTGCTCGGTACCGGACGTGGCCCGGCCGGTGTAGGCGCGTCCGGCGACGCTGGAGGCGGCGCCGGCGGTGACGGGGTCGGCGTGCGCGCCGTTGCGCTGTGCCCAGGTGGCGAGCAGTTCCATGACCGGCACCGCCCGGTGCGTGAAGCGCCGGGTGCGGCCCGGGGAGGGGTAGCGGTCCTCCGGGATGCCGGGCGAGACGACGTAGCAGTAGCCCGGACGCCGGTTGCCCCACGCGCCTGGGTGGGCGCCCGCGGCCAAGACCTCGTCCGGCAGTGAGAACCCCTCGTCGCGTGCGTCGCAGCCCAGCGCGATCACCGACGGCAGTGAAGCGCGGGTGCTGGTGGACATCTGGTCGTACGACGGCCGCTGAAGCGACACGATCAGCGAGATACCGGCGGAGCGGGCTTCCTGCGCGATGCCGGTGAACGCGTCGTCCCCCAGCGTGCGCAGGGTGTTGGCGGCCTCCTCGAACCAGGCCACCAGGAACGGCATACCCGCACAGCCACACGGCCGCCCGTCCGCGCGGCAGGTGTGCTCCGGGCTGTTCTGCGCCTGCGCCGCCTCGGGTACCCACTGCCGGTAGCCGTGGGCACCCAGCCAGCGCGTACGCGCCGGGATCGCCGCCTCGACGGACGCCACCATGACTTCGGTGGGCGTGCCGCCCTCGACGCCCCAGTCCAGCCCGGGGCGCAGGGCGGCGAAGTCCTGGAACGCCTTCGGGTCGGAGAACCACACGATCACGTCCCGGCGGGACAGGATCTCGGTCAGCAGGTTCAGGGCAGTGTCGCCCTTGCCGGAGCCGGTCCCGCCTGCCACCAGGACGTGTGTGGAGTTGCGGCCCGCCTCAGGGTCGCCCGGAAGCCAGATCACCAGCGGGGCGCCGTCGTCGTACCGGCCGATGACGAGCGGCTCAGCAATCGAGCCGCCCAGGTTCGATGGCCCCTCCCACTCGACGACTTCGGCCAGCATGTCTTCCGGCACGATGACCAGTTCCCCGCGCCGGGCAGAGCCCGGATCCGGGGTATAGCGGACGGCCGACGTCGGCAGGTCCAGGGCGGAGGCGATGTTCCCCAGTGCCTTGGTCATGTCGTTGTTGGTCTGCACACCGGCTTGCAGCGCGACCGGCGCCGTGACGCGGTTCGGCTCCACCTTCGCATTGCCGATCTGCGCCCTGGCCAGCCCCACCTTCTCCAACAGCCCCTTGTCCGAGCCTTCGCCGGACGCGTCCGGACTGTGCCGCAGCACCATCCGAACGTTCCAGGACAGGGCCAGGGCGGGCCCGCCCATCAGGTACAGGTCTCCGACCGGACTCGCCGTCGGGCCCGCCAGGCATGCCGCGGTCAGCCAGGCGGAGCCCGCGGCCACGGTAATGGCTGAGTGCAGGCGCCGCTGCTGACTGGTGTTCTTGCCGATCAGCCAGGTGGCGCCGGTCAGCACCACCGACCCCAGCGTGAGGCCCACGGCCGCCGGTGCGCTGTCGGCCCACCGCAGATGACCCAGCACCCCGGCCAGGCCGGTCCCGGCCCACCCGAGCCACGGCGGGATGTGCGGCTTGGCCCGGTGCAGCAGGTACTTGCCCACCCCGCCGGCGTCCGAGCCACCCCGGAGCTGAAGTTCCAGCAGCTCAGCAAGCTGATGTTGCGCGTCGCGCTCAACCATCGATGAGACCTCCTTACTGCTGAGCCCAGTTCATGACCGGCTGCTGCGGCCTGCGGGCACGGTGACGGACGCGGTTGATCTCTTCCTCGTACTGCTGCTGAAAGGTCGAGTAGCAGGCCGCGGCGTTCTTCGCGGCATCCCGCAGCGCATCGGCGGACTTCTGCAACTTGCGGGCCACCTTCGCCGCGCGGGCCCGGGAGCCGAACGGGCGCCCCTCCGGGTCCGGGACCGCGGCCAGCACGCCCTTCATGATCTCCGCCCCCATGGCCACCTCGATGGACAGCGTCACGGCGGCCGCGCGCAGGGTGTTGCAGTACTGCCGCACCTGCGCAGGCGAGCCGAACTCCGGAGCCGGGAGCAGGGATTCAGCGCGCGAGCCACCGCCGCGACCACCGGGCGCGCCCGTGCCATTGGTGGTCTTGTTGCCCGCGTTGATGTTGAGGGTGAAGCCCGGAGCGAACGACGCGCCGAAGTTCTTGCTGTTCACTGCACCCTTGGCGTAGGAGCCGTTGGCTCCGTCGATGAGCGGCCGGCCTGCGTGCTGAGCCTCCCGGTAGCGCCGGTTCGCGGCCCGGTTGGCGGATCCGTTGTCTGCCATCTGACAATCTCCTCAGGTCAGTGTGAGCGGACGATGAGCCACGCGGTCTGAGCGACCAGCCAGGCCAGGAGCCAGATCAAGGGCAGCGGGCCAGCGAGCGGCCCGAACCCGGCCGCCAGCGCCAGCCAGACGAACCCGGCCGTGGAGAGCAGAGCCAGACCGGCCCGCCAGACGACCGCAGCGGCGCGCGCCGGTCGGCGAATCTGGACGAAGCCGAGCCACAGCGCCGGGACGGCGGCCAAGGGCGCGATCAGCAGACCGGACCACCAGGCGAGCGCGTGAAGGATCGCGGTCAGCGGCCACGCCAGCAGGGCCAGGAAGGTGGGGGCGAGCGCGCCACGGAAGCGCCACAGCATGCGCCCGAGGAAGCCGAGCGCTTCACGGGTCAGGGAGGGGTGCTCCGGGACGACGACCACGAACGGCTGAGCGCGCCGGCGCCCGCGCTGGCGCGGGATGTGGACGGTGTGGACACCCGCGGCCGTCTTCACCGCGCGGGCGCGTGTACGGCTGGACACAGTGAAACTCCTTGGTCGGAGGGGTGATGGGGGCGGTGCGCTGTTCCCCGGGCGGATGCCGGGGCGGAGCTCACCGGGTCTGCTCGCCGGGTCTGCGAAGGTGCCGCTCGCCGGGGCTCACCGGGTCTGCTTCACTGGTGCGGTCGACTGCTTCCGGCAGTCGCAACGAGGGCCAGCCCACTTCCACTGGGCTGGTCCTCATTGGTGTGTGCCGGAGGCTGATCAGGCTTCGGATTCTTCGTGGGACATCAGCGAGCCCCATGCCTTGCGCACGCGCTGTTCCCCGCCGACGAACCCGCCCTCACGGAAGGCGGTCACGGCCTGGCGGTAGGACAGCGGCGGGTCGTCGGTGTAGCGCAGGTGCCGCAGGACGACGACGAGCTGAGCGTCGGTCAGCGGCTCGCCGGCCTGCGGGGTGGGCACCCCGGCCACGGCCGCGATTTCTTCCAGCGTCACGGGCGGTTCCGCGGGAGGCGTCACGGGCGTGACGGGCTCCGGCGGAACGGTCTCGAATTCGGCCGTGACCTGCGTGTCTTCCGCCGTCACGGAGGGCGTGACGCCCTCCTCCTCCGCGCCCTCGACGGCGGGCAGCTTAGGCGCGGCCGTCACGCCCGTGACGGGGGCCGTGACGGGCAGGGCGAACATGCCCGCGAGCGCGGCGTCCGCGCCGTCCGTCATCCGCTCGCGCTGCACGTCGACCAGACGCGCTCCGAGCAGAGCGTCACCGGTGCCCACCTTCTTGGCGAGCTTCCACGACTCCCGCTCGGAGTCATTGCGGGCGCCCTCGTCGGGGTGGTTCGCGGCGCGGGCCCGGTGGTAGGCGAGCCGCTGCATGACGGCCGCGTTGCGGCGCTGTGCTTCGGCGTCCACGCCGGTGCGGTAGACCACGATGCGGCGGGCCAGCAGGCCCATGCCCTCCGCCGATACGCACATGGCCATCGGGGTGACGGCGAACACCACCGCTTCCGTGGTCGTCGTGGCGACGGCCGCACCGGTCAGGGAGGCCACGGCGGGCAGCGTCCACAGCCCGACCCGCACGGCCGCCGGGGAGGACTGTCCCAGCATGGTCAGCCCCACCAGGACCAGGGCCAGAACGAGCGTCGCGCCCTCACCGGCCGCGACCACACCCAGTGCGGTGGCCGACCGGTGGAACACGGAGGTGATGTTGCTGTAGGTGCCGACCGCGCCCAAGCCGCCGAAGGCGACCATGGGCACTGCGGCGGCACTCAGTACGAGTGCCTGGCCCCTACTCAGGGACCGTTCTCGGGTGTCGTTCATCGGGCCTTCCTGTCTCGATCAGGTCAGGTGGTGCGCTGTTCCTCGGTGACGATGCACATCCCGCAGATGCCGTAGGAGCGCGGGATGCAGTAGCCGACAGCGGGGGCAGGTGCGCCGCGCGAGCATGGCCAGCGCGAGCGCGCCCCACTTGCGGGAGGTCATCGGCCGCACGGGCTTGGCGCGGTCGACGCGGTAGAGGTAGCCGACCCGCACGCCTCCGGCCCGCCGGTTGACCCGCATGACCTGCGCCGCGATCGGCTGACCACCCGGCCGTAAGCCCCGCTCGCGAAGCTGCCGGCGGGTGGCCAAGCCGTCCGGGGCCAGCCGCCACGGGTAGGTGGAAACCAGCGGGTTCGGGGGATCTGGACGGTGGACCGGTGAGAACCCGCTGGGGGTGTGGTGGTTCTGGACGGGGGTACCGCGCGGGTTCCGCTTCGCTGTGTGGGACAAGATGGGGCCTCCGATCTGGAGGGGGCTTTGGGATGGGTTACGACCTGCGAGCAGTGATCGCTGATGGGGAGGCGTTGCGTGGTGCGGCGCGGGACCTGCCTGCCGCTCGGCTGGCGTCGATCGGACAGGGCCTGTCGCTGATGCCGATGACGGACGCCCTGTTCGATTCCGTCGCAGACGGCAGCGGCGTTGGCGCGTTGGGGTTCTGGGGGTTGCCAGGAGGGTTCGAGAAGGCCCTCGCTGCCTGGTCAGCCGGTGGGCCGGTGGCCTACGTGGAAGCTGAGTACTTCGGCGGCGTGGGCGAGCAGCGGGCTGCCGTGTGGGATGGCGGCACCATCGTGCTGGGCCCGCTCCATGTGGAGGAGGGCCAGCCCTTCCCGCCAGCTGGCAGTCCGATCTCTCAAGCGCTGCGGCGGTTGGGCGTAGTGGCAAGCGCCGGCGAGGATGAGTTCTCAGCGGTGGGGTTGGACCGGCATCGACACGGCGAGGCGTGGATTGACTGACGCGCGACTTCCGGATTCCCGCGCTCACGGGCAAGTTCTCGGCTCAGCTCGCGGAATCTGCCCGTAAGCGCGAGAACCTCGTGCGCTCGCTGGTTCGCCCGGTGCAGGGTGCTCACCTGCGTACTTGCACAGATGCGACCGCGGTACGTCTCAAGGAACCCGCGTGAACTCCAGTTGGGATGCCATAGCGGGCGCCGGTCGGGTCGAAGCACTTGCCGAACGCCCCCGACATCAGGCCACCGCTCCCACCAGCGCCTCAGCCGGAATGGGGGCGTAGGCCACCAGCTCCAGCCCAGCGCCCGCGTACTCGACGGACGACCGCAGCACGCGCGTACGGCCGCCGCTCTGCGTGCCGTGGGTCACCGCGTCCGGCGCGATGCCCAGCGCGTCCCGCCAGCCCTCGAACCCGGCCAGGTCGTCATGGAACGCCAGCTCCAGCCGCTCCGGGTAGATCGGGGTCACCCGCACGGCCGGTGCCGACAGGTGCCCGAAGTCCGCGGCCAGCAGGCGCAGCGCCCGCAGCGGCGCGGCCACGTCGTCCAACGTCAGACCCTCGTTCATGCAGCAACCTCCTTGCGCGCCGGGCGACGGCGAGTGGGGCGGACCAGCGGGACCACGTTGAACAGCTCCGGGTTGTCGTCGACGACCCGCGCGGCCAGGCGGATCAGGTCGTCGGGCAGGTCGCGGAACTGGGGGTCGGAGAGGATGTCGCGCGCCGCATCCAGGCGGGCCGCGCGTTCCTCGGCCGTCTCGCCCTCGACACCCAGCCACAGCTCAACCGGGGTGCCCAACGCCAGTTCCGCGAACTCCGCGTCGGTGACGGCCTCATGACCAGCAACGATGTACTTCATCGACGTCTCTCCTCACAGTTGAACGGCCCGAACGGCGGCCCCGGGAGCTCCCCCCGGGGAAGGCGCGAGCCGTGTGCGTCGGCGTCTCGTGTACGAGCGCTCACGGCCACCCGGCACCCACCGCCGCGTACGGCGCCGGTGTCGGGGACCGTGAGCACTGGTGCTCAGCGCGAGCCCGTACGGCCCGCGGAAGGTTCTGTGGTGTCAGATCACGCAATGCCGTCACCGCTCCGGTGAGCGGATCCGGGCAGGTCACCCGGCCCGACATGGGCGGTCGGGGTGGTGACCCGCACCCATCGACCGCCCGTGTTCAGGCGGCTGGGTCGGCACTCTGTTGAGTTCTTCGCAGGACGGAATCCGGGCCTAGCCATCCGGGTCCTGCATGAGGAACATGTATTACGTGTTCCTCATCTTGCAGAGGAAGGTTCGCCCCGTCAAGCCCTTCGGCTTTGTGGAGTTCAGCGAGACCCTCGCGCTCGATGTACCTACAGACTGGCCTCGGCGCCGACGACGAGCGACCCCGTACCTGTACGGCTTGGGTCGCTCTTAGCTAGCGTGAAGTCGTACCAAGTCGTCCCAGTGAGGCGGAGGTTGGCGTGGCGAACGAGCGACTGAGGGGCGCCATAGTGGACTTGGGCCTCACCCTCGATGAGGTGGCCCAACGGCTCGGAGTGGCACCCAAGACGGTCGAACGGTGGATCAACGATCCCGAGCGCAAGCCGTACCGCCGCTTCCAGTACGCGACCGCCTCACTGCTGAAGTGCGAGGTCTCGTACCTGTGGCCGGACGAACGGACGTCCGCAGAGGTCACAGCCTCCGGCAACGCGGAGTTGGTCAGGCTCTATCCGCACCGCTCCGTGGTGATGCAGACCCTTTGGACCGACCTGTACTCCAAGGCGAGGCGACAGTTCGATGTGCTGGTGTACTCCGGGTTCTGGCTAACCGAAGACGCGACGTTCCACCGCATCGTCAAGGAGAAGTCAGCCGAGGGAGTACCGATCCGCTTCCTGCTGGGGGAGCCGGCGTCGCCAGCGGTGGCCGTACGCGGAGACGACGAGGGGATCGGTCCAGCGATGGCGGCGAAGGTCCGGAACGCCCTCGTCAACTACGGCCCGCTCTTCGGCCTTCCCGGCGTCGAGTTCCGCCTGCACGACACGACCCTCTACAACTCGATCTACCGAGCCGACGACGAGATGCTGGCGAACGGCCACATCTACGGCGTTGGCGCCTACATGGCACCGGTGCTGCACCTACGACGCGTGCCGGGTGGCGAACTGTTCGACGCCTACGCTGAGAGCGTGGAACGGGTCTGGGAATCTGCCCGGCCTATCTCCTCGCCCGCCGACTGGGAAGGCAAGCACTGATGAGCCGTATCGACTACTTCCGCGACCCGAACGCCCCGAAGGCCAACTCAGTCGTGCCCTCGGTGACAGCGGTTGTCCGGGACGACTCGGGACGACTTCTTCTCATCCACAAGACCGACAACGATCTGTGGGCGCTGCCCGGCGGAGGCCACGACATCGGCGAGCGCATCCGTGACACGGTCGTCCGGGAGGTCTTGGAGGAGACCGGCATTCAGGTCGAGGTCGACAACATCGTCGGGCTCTACACCGACCCTGAACACGTGCTCGCCTATGACGACGGAGAGGTCCGGCAACAGTTCTCCATCTGCTTCCGGGCCCACCGCGTGGGCGGTTCCCTACGTACGAGCAACGAATCGAAAGAGGTCCGCTGGGTCGACCCAGCGGACCTCGATGGATTGGACATCCACCCGTCGATGATGCTTCGCATCAGGCACGGGCTAGACGAGACGCGGCGAGAGCCCTACATCGGCTGATCGCTCGTAGAGGCTTGCGCCAACCGCTTCCCAACCCGGTCGGCCGCCGCGTGGATCTCCGGGGCGGCACGTTGGATGAACCGCCCCACGATCGTGTCCGGGCCGTATCGCCGCACGATCTCGTCCAGCCGTTCGGTCGGCGTGGTCTGCGTCCCGTCCGGCGTCGTCGTCATGTCGCAGTAGAGGAGTGCGTCGACCAGGTCCGGACGCTCTAGCTGGAACTCGTCCTCCAGCTCCTGCCTCAGTCCCCGTTCTTCTGCTTCCAGGAGAGCGCAAGAGTGATGGGCGACGAGACGCACTACCCGTTCGTCTGCTCGCTCCTGATCCCGAAGGAACCGCGCGCCGTCCAATGGGTGAAAGCCAGTGGTGGCGATGGCCGGCGAGTACCCGACGTCATGCAGCACGGCGGCGGCCTCCAGCAGCTCCGCGTCGTCGCCAAGGATGGGGCTCAGGGAGCGAGCACGCTTGGCGACCCCGAGCGAATGTGCCCAGCGGCGTGGCAGCGGTTCGGACAGCATCGTCTCGGAGAGCCCGTAAGCCCACTCAGTCAGTCCCATGTCGGCCAAGACTACGGCCGCGCGGTGGGAGTCGGGAGGGCACGTACTGTGCGCCCCTTCCCGTGAACGGTAGCGAGCAAGCCGTTCCCTTCCATCTGCGCCAGGACGCGCCGTACAGCGGTCCGGGACGCACCGAACCGCTCGCACAGTTTCGCCTCCGACGGGTACGCGTCGCCCACCGACAATGAATCCTCCGTGATCACATCCACCATGCGTTCATCGAGAGATCGCCGATCGCCGCTCCGTGCCGGGCGCCACCCGATGCCGGGCGCGGACTCAACCACGCCGTCAGCTTCGAGGACCTTGAGCGCGCGACGGATCGTGTTCCGCGAGACGCTGTGCGAACGCATGAGTGCCGCCTCAGACGGCAGGGGCTCGCCCTCCTTGATCTCTTTCCGTAGCGCTTCCGCAATGACCAGAAAGGTTCCGCGCGGACTGGCCTCCGGCACTTCAACTCCTCTCGCGTTGCTCCATCGCTCGATGCCAAGGTTGCCACAGCAGCTTAACTACTCAGCCCCGTTCGCGGATGTCTGCGCCTGGGAAATCTCCGCATTTACCGCCTGTGTCATTTGCATGACGTGACGAATGGTGTCACCGTCGACGACAGCCCCCACTGAAAGCCCGTGGACAATTCCGTTCCTGATAGGCTGGAGTTCACGAATATCGCGATAGATACCCTCCGAGATAAGACCTTCGGAAACCATCTTCTCGGCCATCTGACGGACGCCCATGCGATACAAATTGGAGTCCCCCTCCAAGTGTCGAGCCAGAGTCCATTCCAGCACGGAAAAAGCTAGAACGAACGCAGCCCGCAAAAGTTCCTGGCTCCCAGAAGACTCGGCGGACTCCAGGAGGTCAGAAACCGCTTGGAGCCTCTCCTTGATCTCGGCCGCGTTGGCCAGATGAGGAGCGGGAGGGAGAACAATGACCTCGACATCCCAACCTTTGAACCTATGAAGCAGCTTACGGATCCTGTCAATGCGAGCCACTTTCACCTGAGAGTTGAGAGCCCTCTGGTGAATGACCTCAAAAACGATACCGCTACCGTCTGGCCCCACCGCTACCGCGTCAAACTCCTGCGGACCATCGGCCGGAAAATCATCAGGGAGGAGGTCAGTGCCGACCACCCCGATATACATCACCCATCCAGGAGGAAGCTTTTCCTGGCGTTCGCGCAGCGCCCTCACTGTTGCATCTTGCCAATCCACGGCAACTCCTCCTGCGGCATAGCGCCATATATCGTCACGTAAACAAACGGCTCGCCAGAGACCAGATATGGAAGAATAATCGATGGTGGATTCTTGAACCAGCCGTCCAACATATCTCTTCTAGATGCCGACACGTCTTGAATCTGCGCATCATCCATCATAACTTCCGGATACAGCCCATCGATGATGCGCTTCAAAATGTTGTCGATATCCACATCGGTTGACCCAGTATGGAAGTACGTAACCGATACAGAAACATCACTCAGCAGCGGAAATCCGTCTACTGGAAGCTTCTCAGTGGCGCACGTGCGAACATGCTCGATCCACCGCTGTTTCTTCTTCGCATCTTTCGAGTTAACCGAAAGCGGGATTCCGGGAACCACAAATTCCCATATCATCCAACCATTTCCCCTCCCTGGCTACACATCGTCTCGGCGTCAGCCTACGGGGCCAGCCGCAGCGTCCGCAGCCGTGCCGACTCACGGGCGTGCGAACCACGCACTCTGCGGCGCCGTGAAGGGTAGTGCCCGTCTCAGTTTCCGTCTCGTTCATCGCCGTACGCGGCCGTGCAGAGCCGTCCACCGTATCCCTGCGAAGGCAACTACCGCACGCGTCTGAACACCAGCGAACGACTCCGGATCACACCCCGACCAGCCCGGACAAACCTGCAAAGCGAGTTACGTGGGTTCGAATCCCGCCACGGCCTCTGGCAAGGGCGGTACCCCTCCGGAAGGGACGGGTGCCGCCCTTCGGTGTCTAGAGTGCCCCGCCCGTCTCGTCACGGAGCTGTTCCGTCCAGTAGTGCCAGGGGGTGTCCGGGAGGGTGGCGGTGGGGTCGAGGGTGGTCAGGGTGTGGAGCATGGCCGCGGCCAGTTGGTCGTAGGCGCGGGTCGTCAGTTCACGGCCGAGGTGCTCGTCGATGGTGCGCTCGTGGTGCAGGAGCCAGAGCGTGAAGGCGAGGGTGGAGACGTCGGTGTTGAGGGGGTGGAGCGTCGCCTGCGGCTCGCTGAAGGTCAGCACCGCGCCCGTTCTGCCGTCGACCACCAGGCTGGTGTCCTCGATGAGGCGGCCGAGGCGGATCAAGTGGTCGGCGTGGGCCGGGAGTTCGCCGAGGGGGTGGTCGCCGGCGTACTCGTCGGTGGCGTACTCCCGCAGTGTCGGCAGCGGGACGTCCGTGTCGGCGTGGAAGAGGACCGTCTCCTCCGGCAGGCCGGTCTCGCGCAGGAAGCGCCGGGTCGGCTCGTGCGTGAGCGTCGGCGGGAAGTCGACCTCCTCGAAGCGGGCCACCCGGCCGTGCCCGAACTCCTGGTCCAGCAGGCGGGCCGGGACGTCCAGGGTGAGCCCGGACGCCGGGCCGGGACCCGTGGCGAGGGCGAGCGGGCGGATCAGGGCCGCCGCCTTCCAGTACGGCGGGATCTCGCCGCCCGTGCGCTCCTCGAAGAGGGAGAGCAGCCGGCGGGTCGCCTCGGCCGCCGTCCTTGGGCCGTACTGCCCGGCGAGCGAGGCGAAACGGCCGCGCAGACCGGCCAGTTCCTCGGTGACCGCGGCGAAGCGCAGCAGCGTGTCCAGGCAGGGCGCGAAGGGGCGGGCGCCGGACGGGTCGGAGAGGTAGGCCGTCGTCAGCTCGCCGGTGCCGCCGTCGAGCAGGATGGACTCGCGCGCCATGCCCGCCGGGTTGAGCAGTTCGCCTATCACCAGCCGGTCCCGCAGCTCCTCCGCCACGCGGAACGGGCCGTCCGCGGCGTCGGCGAGCGTGCGCAGGCCGTGCCTGCGGAGCGGGGAGAAGGTCAGCAGGTCGGTGTCCGCGGGCAGTCCGGAGCCGCTGAGCAGGCCGCGCGTCGGCGCGTGCGTGACATAGCGGTCCAGCTCCGCCTCGGTCAGCGTGATCGCCGGAACCCCGGCGTCGGTCGTGCTCATCGCTCCCCCGCGATCTTCCCCGTCGGTGCACACATCAGTCGGTTCGTGTGCGAGTCCATGCGTGGGCGTGCCCCCACTGCTCAGCACACTACGCCGCCCCACTGACAACGGCCCTCACCAGGAAGGACGTCAGGCGCCCCGGGCCCGTTGCGCGTCGGCGGGAATCGCCCGCGCCGTACCTGCGCCGTACCCGGTCCGTACGTGGTCAGCGGTGCCGACGGTGGTGTCGGGGGTTCACTGGGGTGTCACCACCGCTGCCTGCGGGCGGATCGGGAGCCGGTTGACCGGGCGGCCGGTGGCCGCGCGGACCGCGGAGGCGATCGCGGCCGGTGCCGTCACGACCGGGACCGCGCTGACGGACTTGGCACCGAAGGGGGCCACGACGTCGCGTTCCTCGACCAGTTTGACGATCCGGATGTCCGGGGCGTCCAGCGCGGTCGGCAGGGCGTACCCGGTCAGGTCGGGGTGGCGGATCAGACCGCGGGGCGTACGGAGGTTCTCCGTCAGGGCGATGCCCACGCCCTGGGTCACGCCCGCCTCGATCCGGGCGGCCAGCTGGGTCGGGTTGAGGATCCGGCCCACGTCCTGGGCGACCGCCAGCTCCACCACGCGGACCGAGCCCAGCTCGATGTCGACGTCGACCACCGCGCGGATCGCGCAGAAGGCCAGGCCCACGAAGGCGTCGCCCTGGCCGGAGGCGTTCAGCGGCTCCGTGGGATGCGGTCGGCACTGCGCCGTGGCCCACAGCTCCTTGCCGTCCATCGCCTCGGTGACCGTGGTCGACAGCACACCGTCGTACGACGTGATCTTGCCGTCCGTGATCTGGAGCAGCTCCGTCGACATGCCGAACTTGTGGGCGAGGGGTTGCAGCAGCTGGGTGCGGACCATCTTGGCCGCGCGCTCCACCGCGCCGCCCGACACCCAGGTGTGCCGGCCCCGGCAGCCCGCGCCGGCCGGCGGCTGGTCGGTGTCGACCGGGGCGACGTGGACTTCCTCGACGCCGAGGGTCTCCTGGACGATCTGCCGGGCGAGGGTGGTGAAGCCCTGGCCGGTCTCCACCGCGGCGCACAGGACGGTGGCGACTCCGTCGTGGACCTTGACCGTCGCCGTGGACACCTCGTCGGCGCCCTCCGCGCCGAGCATGTGCACCATGCCGAGGCCGTAGCCGACGCCCCGGCGCACCGCGCCCGGTTCGCCCGCGCCCTCGGGCCCGCCGGGCAGCAGCCACTCCTCCTCGGGCGTGTCCTTGGGCAGGGCGGGCAGCGGGAAGTCCCGTACCGCCTGCAGGAGTTCGGCGACCGGGGCGGGGCAGGTCACCGTCTGGCCGATGGGGAGCACGTCGCCGGTCGCCAGGACGTTGCGCAGGCGCAGTTCGGCCGGGTCCAGGCCCAGCTTCTTGGCCAGCTTGTCCATCTGCGCCTCGTAGGCGGCGCACACCTGCATCGCGCCCTCGCCGCGCACATGGCCGGAGGGCGGGTTGTTGGTGCGTACGGCCCAGCCCTCGATGAAGGCGTTCGGGACGACGTAGGGGCCGCACGCGAAGGAGACCGCGGCGGCCAGGGCGTCGGCGGAGGCGTCGGCGTACGCGCCCGCGTCCAGCAGGACCTGTGCCTCCACCTTCACCAACTTGCCGTCGGCGTCCGCGTGGTGGCGGTAGCGCAGCAGGGTCGGGTGACGGTGGGCGTGGCCGAGGAAGGACTCCTCGCGGGTCGCCGTGAGCTTCACCGGGCAGCCGGTCTTCAGCGCGAGCAGGCCGAGCGGCAGCTGGAAGCCCTGGTCCTCGCGGTCGGCGGTGGCGCCCGGCACCCCGGTGACGACGATCTTCACCCGATCCGGGGACAAGCCGTAGCAGGCCGCGGCCGTGTTGCGGTCGGCGTGCGGGTCGGTGGAGGCCAGGTACAGCTCCACGCCGCCGTCGGGACGGGGCACGGCGAGACCTGCCTCGGCACCGATGGGCGCCGGGTCCTGGCGCCCTATCCGGTACAGGCCCTCGACGACGACCTCGCCGGCGGCCTCCGGATCGCCGTGGTGCAGCGGGATGTGCCGGATCAGGTTGCCGTCGGGGTGCAGCGGCTCGGCCTCGAAGGCCTGCTCGGGGTCGGTGACGGGATCGAGTACTTCGTACTCGACGATGACGGCGGCGGCGGCCATCCGCGCGGTGTCCGGGTGGTCGGCGGCGACGGCGGCGATGGGCTCGCCGTGGTGCCGTACGACCTCGGAGGCGAACACCGGCCGGTCGGGGGTGCCCCGGCCGTGGCGCGGGGTGCCGGGCACGTCCTCGTGCGTGATGACGGCGCGTACGCCGGGCATCTCGCGCGCGTGGCTGGTGTCGACGGACAGGATGCGCGCGTGCGCGTGCGGGGAGCGCAGCACGGCCGCCCAGAGCAGGCCCTCGGCCCACAGGTCGGCCGCGTACGGGAAGGTGCCCTCGGTCTTGGCGCGGGCGTCGGCGTGCGGCAGGGAGGCGCCGATGCCGTGCGGCCACGGCTCCGCCTCGGGAGCGGGTTCCGCGGCGGTCGTCGCCGTGGCGGCTTCGTTGCTCACGCCTGGCCTCCGTCCTGGCCGTAGTGCGGGCCGTGCGGGTCGTGCGGCCCCGGGGTGCCGTGCGGCGGCGTGCCGTACGGGTCGGGCGCGCCGTACTGATCGGGCGCGTCGCCGTAGCCGACAGCACCGGCCGGGGGCGTGTCGAACGCGCCCGGCGCCTCGAACGCCGACGGGTTGACGCCGCCGGAGCCGGGGCCCGCCTGGTGGGGAATACGGACCTCGTCCGCGTCCGTCTCGGCGTCGCCGGGGCCGGCGTGGGACGCCTCGCGTTCGGCGACGACCTCCTTGACGGCGTCCAGGACGCCCCGGTAGCCGGAGCAGCGGCACAGGTTGCCGCACAGCGCCTGCCGGGTCTCCAGCTCGGTCGGCGCGGGGTTGCCCTCCAGCAGGTCGTGCACGGTCATCGCCATGCCGGGCACACAGAAACCGCACTGCACGGCACCGCACCGGGCGAGCGCGCGCTGCACGTCGGAGGACTGTCCGTCGACGGCCAGGCCCTCGACCGTACGCACCTCGCTGCCGGCCGCGGTGACCGCCGGGACCAGGCAGGAGGCCACCAGACGGCCGTCGACCTGGACGTTGCAGGCCCCGCACTCGCCCTGCGAGCAGCCGTCCTTGGCGCCCGCGAGACCGAGCCGCTCGCGCAGCACGTACAGCAGCGACTCGCCGATCCAGGCGTCGGTGACGGGCCGGTCGACGCCGTTGACGCGCAGGACGTAGGACGCGAGCGGGTGGTCGTCGTGCGGCGGCAGCGGAGCGGAGTGCTCCTCGGCGGCGGCCGGCTCCGGCCGGGGCGCGGTGGCCTCGGCGGCGTCCTCGGGCGTGTCGTCCTCCCCCGGTGCCTCAACGGCCTGGGAGGCACCCCCGTCCGGTGTGGTCGCCTCGGGCGCGTCGGGCGTGTGCTCCGGTACGGCTGCTGCGGCCGGGGTCCGGGGTGCTGCCGGGGCGGCGGTCGCCGCCGCGTCGGCCGTGACGGGCGTTGTGGCGGCCCGCGGGGCCTCGGTGGGCTCTGGTGTGCCGTCGTGGCCTGCGGGGCCGTCAGCGGGGCGCTCAGGGGCCTGCGCGAGGCCATGGCCGTCGATGTCCGGCACGGACACTCGCTCGGCACCCGGCTCGGCGACCGGCTCCGCCGGCTCGGCGAACTCGCCGGGGTGACCGGCCTCGACGTGCGCGTGCGCGGCGTCGACGGGCCCGGCATCCGGCTGACCGACCGGTTCATGCCCGGCGTCCGCCCGCCCGGGCTCTACCCGCCGGGGCGCCTCCTGACCGGGCATCTCGTGCCCGGCCGCCTCGTGACCGGGCGCCTCGTGGCCGGCGGGACTCTGCCCGTAGCGCTCGTCCGGGGCATGCTGCTCATCCGGGGCGAACTGCCCATCCGCCGCGTACCGCTCGTCCTGCGCATACCGCTCGTCCAGCGCGTACCCCTGCGCCGCCGCACCGCCCGGGGCGGCCGGCTCGGGCGAACCACCCGCGGGATGCGCGTCGGTGTGGTCGGGCAGGACGGTGTGACCGCTGTGGCCGGGGTCCGCGGGCCCGCCCCAGGCGCCGCCCGCCTCCTCGGTCGCCCAGGGCGCGGGCGCGCCGCCGGGCAGCGTGGCCGGCGGGGTGCCGCCCCACTGCTCGACCAGGGAGGACGTGGTGAACTCGCCCGATTCGTCGGGGAGATCGCCGCCGGCGACCGGGATCGACCACTGCCCGGTGACGTCGTGTCCGGGCGCGGCCGGGGCCGCGGGCTCCTCGAAGGTCCACTGCTGGGTCGCGCCGGGCTGGTAGGTGAACCGGTCGTCGGCGGCCTGCGGCTGGGGCGCGGCGTTCGGGTCGGGCCACTGCACGCCGCTCGCGGGCGCGGCCCAGGTGCCGGCCGCGGCGGGGTCGCCGGTGCCGGGGACGGCCGTTATCCGCGGCGGCACATAGCCGTGCCCGGGCGCGGCCAGCGGGCTGTCGCCGTTCAGCAGGGCGTCGATGCCGCCCTCGGGGAGCTTGACGAAGGCGGTGGCGCCGTCGTCGTAGTCGCCCTGGGGCAGCGGGTCCCAGCGTCCGCCGCCCTGGGGCGTGCCCTCTCCGTGCTGGTCGTCGGTCACGACAGCGCCCTCCCCAGTGCTCGTCGGGCCAGTGCGGCGACGGTGCGCCGCAGGTGCAGTACGGCGGGCGGAAGCGGGGGCACCGAGCCGTCGGGCTCGGGTGCCGGGTCCGGGATGCAGGCCGCGGCGACGTACTCGCCGAAGGCGTTCAGCGCCTCGGGGACCAGCGCGCGGTCGTTGTCCCAGTCGATCAGCTGGGCGACCCACTGCTCGGCCTCCAGGGGCCTGAGCGGCATCGGCGCTATGGCACCGACGGCGCACCGCACTCCGCGCCGGGCGGGGTCGAGGACGAGCGCCACGGAGGCCAGCGCGCGGCCGGGTCCGGTGCGTCCGGTCGCCTTCAGGAAGACCTGCGGGGCGTGCAGCAGCGGCACGCGCACGTAGCCGATGAGTTCGCCGCCGCGCAGCATCTCCATGCCGGCCAGCAGGTGCGACACCGGGATCTCCCGGCGGGCTCCGCCCTGGCCCGCGATGATCAGCGTCGCCTCCAGGGCGGCGAGCACCGGCAGCGCATCACCCGTCGGGGCGGCCGAGGCGATGTTGCCGCCCAGGGTGCCCGCGTTGCGGATGTGCGGCGGGCCCGCGGCGCGCGCGGCGGCGGCGAGCGCCGGGATCAGGGCCGCGAAGTCGGGGCGGCCCATGCGTGCATGCGTGAGGCCGGCGCCGAGCAGCGCGTGGCCGTCCTGGTACTGCCAGCCGCGGATCTCGCTGATCCGCCCGAGACCCACCAGGGCGGCGGGCCGGAGCTGTCCGGAGTTGACGGCGGCCATGAGATCGGTACCGCCCGCGACGGGCACGGCGGTGGGCACGGCCGCGAGGGCCGCCACCGCCTCGTCCAGCGTCGTGGGCAGCGTGACGGCCTGCGCCGCCTGCGGTGCGTGCGTGGTCAAACCGGCTGCCCCTTCCCGCTGCCCCACCTGGTCCCACCTGTGTGGCCGTACGGTACGTGCTCACAGGGCGGACGTGGCAACTCTGGCACATCTTCGCAAGGGCCGAACGCGGGGGTCCGCTAGGAGGCATTCGCCCACCTCACCGCAGAGATGGTCCGTTTTCGCCTGGCATCACCGGTGCGCGGCGATTGACACTCTTTGGTGACCCTTGGAGCGGTTTTCCAGCACTTGTTCGGGACAGTCGCCTGGACGGGACGGTCACCTGTCCGGCGGCTGCCCCTCGATCGGGCGGCCGGGAACACCGGGGCGTTTCTGCCACGGGCGGGGACCGGTGGGCGGCCGGTAGGCGACGCCGAGGGCGTCAAGTCGCGCGTAATGGGCGCCCATACGGCGCTCGAAGCCGGCGAAGTCCCGCTGTGCGGGGGCGGGCAGCCGGCTCCAGGCCACCTCGGCGAAGGCCGCGAGCCGCGGGAAGGCCTGGTAGTCCACGCGCGCGGCGTCCTCCAGCACCTCGGTCCAGACGTTGGCCTGAGTGCCCAGCACATGCCGGGCCTCCGCCTCGCTGAGGTCGGCCGGAACGGGCTCGAACCGGTAGACGTCCTCCAAGGTGCGCACGAACCCGATCGGTACCGGCTCGTCCTCGCCCGGGGCCTGACGGTGGTCCAGATACACGTACTGCTCCGGGCACATGACGACGTCGTGTCCGGCCCGCGCGGCCGCGATCCCGCCGCCGTAGCCGCGCCAGGACGACACCGCGGCGCCCTTGGCGAGCCCGCCCTCCAGGATCTCGTCCCAGCCGATGAGCCGGCGCCCCCGCGCGGCGAGCCATGCGTCGAAGTGCCCGATGAACCACGACTGCAGCTCGTCCTCGTCGGCGAGTCCGAGGTCCGCGATCCGGGTCTTGGCGGTCACCGACCCGGTCCACTGCTCCTTGCGGCACTCGTCGCCGCCGACATGGACGAACCGCGACGGGAACAGCTCCAGGACCTCCTCGAACACTCCCTCGTAGAAGCGCAGGGTGGTGTCAGTGGGGGCGAGTACGTTGGCGGAGATCCCCCAGTTGTCCCAGACGTCCAGGGTGGTGGTGTCGATGACATCGGTGTTGCCGAGTTCCGGATACGCGGCGATGGCGGCCTGCGAATGGCCCGGTACGTCGATTTCCGGGACGACGGTGATATGCCGCTCGGCGGCATAGGCGACGATTTCCCGGATGTCGTCCTGGGTGTAGTAACCCCCGTGCGGTTTCTCCTCCCACAAGGGGGACGCGCGGTGACCGAATTTCGACCGTGCCCGCCAGGAGGCGGTTTCGGCCAGTTTCGGATACCGCTTGATCTCCAGCCGCCAGCCCTGGTCATCGGTCAGATGGAAGTGGAAGACGTTGAGTTTGTGCGTGGCCATCAGGTCGAGATAGCGCAGCACACCCTCCTTGGGCATGAAGTGCCGGGCCACGTCGAGGAGAAGACCGCGCCAGCGGAATCGGGGCGCGTCGTGGACGGTGACGGCCGGGAACTCCCACTCGGTCCGCCGGGTGACCGGGGCCCGCCGGAAGGCCTGCGGCCCAAGCAGTTGCCGGAATGTCTGGGCGCCCCAGAACAGCCCGGCCTCACCGGCGCCGTCGATGCAGATGAGACAACCGTCGGCGCACAGGCGGTAGCCCTCCTCGCTGCCGAGTTCGTCCTCCAGGGCGGGGTCGATCCGCAGCAGGATGCGGGAGCCGCTGTCGCGGTGCGGGGCCAGCGGCAGGCCGGTCGCCGCGCCGACGGTCGTCCGCAGCCAGCGTGCGACCCGCTCGGTGCCCTCGGTGGCGTCGATCTCGGTGCCCGCGTCGATGACGAATCCGGTGCCGCCGCCGGGCAGCGAGGCCGACAGGCGGCTCGGCGCGGGGATCAGCGCCGCATCGGGTTCCGGGAAAAGGGGCTGGTCGCTCATGTCGCCGGTGACACCTCCGCACGCACGTTGCACAGAGTGCAACGGCAGTTCCGTTCCGCACGATCCCGTGGGGAGGCTACGGAGTCCGGGAGGCGCCGACAAGAGGTCTCGACCACTTGCGGCGGCACACCGAAGGCCCCGGCGCGCACCGAGCACGCCAGGGCCCGGAGATCAGGCCAGGTGCGGAGCCCCTACTTGTCGCCGCCCTTGCCGCCCTTGTCGTCGCCACCGCTGCCCATGGACTCGTAGATCTCCTTGCACATGGGGCACACGGGGTACTTCTTCGGGTCGCGGCCCGGCACCCAGACCTTGCCGCACAGCGCCACGACGGGGGTGCCGTCGAGGGCGCTCGCCATGATCTTGTCCTTCTGGACGTAATGCGCGAAGCGCTCGTGGTCGCCGTCGCCGTGGGACACCTGTGGCGTCGGCTCTACGAGGGTTCCCGTACCAGTCCCGCGCTCGGGCTCAAGAGTGCTCATAAGCCCCAGGGTACTGAAGCGCACACACATCAGTTGAGTGACGGGTCGTCCGGGTATGTGGCCACCATCGCCAGTTCGTTGCGCTGGCGGCGCAGGACCTCGCGCCAGAGTCTTTCCGGGGCCGGGGAGGAGACGTCCCCGGGCTCCGACTCGACCACGTACCAGGCGCCCTCGACCAGCTCGTCCTCCAGCTGGCCGGGGCCCCAGCCGGCGTATCCGGCGAAGATCCGCAGGGAGCCGAGGGCCGCGGCGAGCAGTTCCGGCGGGGCCTCCAGGTCGACCAGGCCGATCGCGCCGTGCACCTGGCGCCAGCCGAGCGGGGCGAGGTCACCGTTCGCGCCGCCGGGGATGACCGCCACGCCGAGCGCCGAGTCCAGCGAGACGGGGCCGCCCTGGAACACCACACCGGGCTCACCGGCGAGGTCGGCCCAGCCTTCCAGGATGTCGCCGACGTCCACCGGCGTGGGGCGGTTGAGGACGACGCCGAGGGAACCCTCCTCGTCGTGGTCGAGAAGGAGCACCACCGCGCGGTCGAAGTTCGGGTCCGCCAGGGCGGGAGTGGCCACGAGCAGCCGCCCTGTGAGCGAGGACACCTCGGTCATGCCAGACATGATCCCGCATCTTGCCCCGCGGTGGGGAGCCAACAGAGGGGCCGGAGTGAACGCAGCTCAGGGAGCACGGAAGCGCCCTGGGCGCACATCCCCGTCCGGTGACCCCATGTGCCCGAAAGGGAACGGTTCGTGTTGTGACACAGCTATGACGTGGCTGGGTGGCGCTTGGGCTTACGGGCGGGGGGTAATCGGCGATTACCCTGTCTTCCCGGCCCCTGCGCACAGTGATCGGCCGGCCCCTGCCCAACTCATCGGAACGCGAGATACATGACCGTCAACGACGATGTCCTGCTTGTCCACGGCGGAACCCCGCTGGAGGGCGAGATCCGTGTCCGCGGTGCGAAGAACCTCGTACCGAAGGCCATGGTCGCCGCCCTGCTGGGCAGCGCACCGAGCCGCCTGCGCAATGTTCCCGACATCCGTGACGTGCGGGTCGTCCGCGGCCTGCTCCAGCTGCACGGGGTGACGGTCCGTCCGGGCGAGGAGCCCGGCGAGCTGGTGCTCGACCCGACGCACGTCGAGAGCGCCAATGTGGCTGACATCGACGCGCATGCGGGGTCGAGTCGTATCCCGATCCTGTTCTGCGGGCCGCTGCTGCACCGTCTCGGCCACGCGTTCATTCCCGGTCTCGGTGGCTGTGACATCGGCGGCCGGCCCATCGACTTCCACTTCGACGTGCTGCGGCAGTTCGGCGCGACCATCGAGAAGCGCGCGGACGGGCAGTACCTGGAGGCCCCGAAGGGCCTGCGCGGTACGAAGATCCGGCTGCCGTACCCGTCCGTGGGCGCGACCGAGCAGGTGCTGCTGACGGCCGTACTCGCCGAGGGCGTCACGGAGTTGTCCAACGCGGCCGTCGAGCCGGAGATCGAGGACCTCATCTGCGTGCTGCAGAAGATGGGCGCGATCATCGCGATGGACACCGACCGCACGATCCGCATCACCGGTGTGGACAAGCTCGGCGGCTACACCCACCGCGCCCTCTCTGACCGCCTGGAGGCCGCGTCCTGGGCGTCGGCGGCGCTTGCGACCAACGGCAACATCTACGTCCGCGGTGCCCAGCAGCGCTCGATGATGACGTTCCTGAACACCTACCGGAAGGTGGGCGGCGCCTTCGAGATCGACGACGAGGGCATCCGCTTCTGGCACCCCGGCGGCCAGTTGAAGTCCACCGCGCTGGAGACCGACGTGCACCCCGGTTTCCAGACCGACTGGCAGCAACCGCTGGTGGTGGCCCTGACGCAGGCCACGGGCCTGTCCATCATCCACGAGACGGTGTACGAGTCCCGGCTCGGCTTCACCTCCGCGCTGAACCAGATGGGCGCGCACATCCAGCTCTACCGCGAGTGCCTGGGCGGCTCCGACTGCCGTTTCGGCCAGCTCAACTTCCTGCACTCCGCGGTCGTCTCCGGCCCCACCCGGCTGCAGGGCGCCGACCTGGTCATCCCCGACCTCCGCGGCGGCTTCTCGTACCTGATCGCGGCCCTGGCTGCCGAGGGCACGTCCCGCGTCCACGGCATCGACCTCATCAACCGCGGCTACGAGAACTTCATGGAGAAGCTCGTCGAGCTGGGCGCGAAGGTGGAGCTGCCCGGCAAGGCGCTCGGCTAGCAAGGGCCGTACGGCGCCACAACGATGGGGCGGCACCCGGAAGGATCCGGGTGCCGCCCCATCAGTGCTTCACTGCCTCCGTGCCGTCCCGTTGGCCCAGAGGCGGCAAGGTCACTTGCCCTTGGCCGCTTCCTTGAGCTTGGAGCCCGCGGTGACCTTCACGCTGAAGCCGGCGGGGATGTTGATGGGCTCGCCGGTCTGCGGGTTGCGCGCGGTGCGAGCGGCACGGTGGGTGCGCTCGAAGGTCAGGAAGCCGGGGATGGTGACCTTCTCGTCGCCCTTGGCGACGATCTCGCCGACGGTCTCGGCGAACGCGGCCAGCACGGCGTCGGCGTCCTTGCGGGTCACCTCGGCGCGGTCGGCCAGCGCGGCCACCAGCTCACTGCGGTTCATGTTGTTACTCCCGTGTTTTTCTTGCCGTTGGGGTGTGCCACGCGGCGGATCCGCCCGAGGCACTGCGATGCCGATGCGCTCGCGCCCAGGGACGCATCCTGCCCCTACCTGCGGCGGTAAAGCCAATCCGGCACCCGTAGGAGTCGTGAGAACACCCTGGGGAGTCACACGAAAAGCGCCGCTCGGCGTCACCCTAGAGCGCACCCGGCGCCAGCCGGTTCCACGACGCGCCGAATGCGGGGCTGCCGTGGTGATCCTCACAGCCCCTGCACAGTACGGCACTCCGTCACCGGACCGACGCCCGGCCGCCGCTTCTCCTTCACCCGGCCGGGCGCCGCGGTATGGGGTGTCTACTCGTCCGACGCCGACGCGCCCACGGCCTTGGCGGCCTCGCGGACCGCGCCGGCGACCGCGCCCGCGACCTTGTCGTTGAAGACGCTCGGGATGATGTAGTTCGGGTTCAGCTCGTCCTGGCTGACGACGTCGGCGAGGGCCTTCGCGGCGGCGAGCATCATCTCGGTGTTGACGGTGCGGGACTGGGCGTCCAGCAGGCCGCGGAAGACACCGGGGAAGACCAGCACGTTGTTGATCTGGTTCGGGAAGTCGGAGCGGCCGGTGGCCACGACGGCGGCCGTCTGACGTGCGATGGCCGGGTCGACCTCGGGGTCGGGGTTCGCGAGCGCGAAGACGATGGCGCCGTCGGCCATGGCGGCCACGTCGTCGCCGTCCAGCACGTTCGGGGCCGAGACGCCGATGAACACGTCCGCGCCGCGCACGGCCTCCTTCAGGGTGCCGGTGAGGCCCTCGGGGTTGGTGTTGTCGGCGATCCAGCGCAGCGGCGAGTCGGCCGGGGCGTTCACCAGGTCCTCGCGGCCGGAGTGGACGACGCCGTGGATGTCGGCGACGACGGCGTTCTTCACGCCCGCGGCGAGCAGCAGCTTGAGGATGGCGGTACCGGCCGCGCCGGCGCCGGACATGACGACCCGGATGTTCTCGATGGCCTTGTCCGCGACGCGCAGGGCGTTGGTGAGGGCGGCGAGGACGACGATGGCGGTGCCGTGCTGGTCGTCGTGGAAGACGGGGATGTCGAGGGCCTCGCGCAGGCGGGCCTCGATCTCGAAGCAGCGGGGCGCGGAGATGTCCTCGAGGTTGATGCCGGCGAACCCGGGGGCGATCGCCTTGACGATCTCCACGATCGCGTCGCTGTCCTGGGTGTCCAGGCAGATCGGCCAGGCGTCGATACCGGCGAAGCGCTTGAAGAGGGCCGCCTTGCCCTCCATGACGGGCAGCGCCGCCTTGGGGCCGATGTTGCCGAGGCCGAGCACGGCGGAACCGTCCGTCACAACCGCAACCGAGTTGCGCTTGATGGTGAGGCGGCGGGCGTCCTCGGGGTTCTCGGCGATCGCCATGCAGACGCGGGCCACGCCCGGCGTGTAGACCATGGACAGGTCGTCACGGTTGCGGATGGGGTGCTTCGACGCCATCTCGATCTTGCCGCCGAGGTGCATCAGGAACGTACGGTCGGAGACCTTGCCGAGGGTGACGCCCTCGATGCCGCGCAGCTTCTCGACGATCTCCTCGGCGTGGGCCGTGGAGGTGGCCGCGATGGTGACGTCGATACGGAGCTTCTCGTGCCCGGACGCGGTGACGTCGAGGCCGGTGACCGAGCCTCCGGAGGACTCCACGGCGGTGGTGAGCTGCGAGACGGCGGTTCCGCTCGCGGGCACCTCCAGCCGGATGGTCATCGAGTAGGAGACGCTGGGCGCCGTTGCCATGGCCGACTTCCTCTGCTTTCACCGTGTCGCGAGTTGTGCCGTCCGATCGTCGCACCTACCGCGGAGTACGCGGTAGTCGCCTGGGATTGCGGACGTTTTGTTCATGAGCGGTGCTTGATTTCGGAAAAGCACTTCCACCATACGAGAAGCGATCAGGTGGGAGAAGGGGTGCGAACACCAAAGAAAGAGACCCACATCACCTTCGTGATGTGGGTCTTCCACAAGCTCATGACACCGACCCGCCATGCTCGCCTCGCGGCAAGTGGTCCCTCGCAGGGACAAAGGTTGGGCCCGGGGGCTTGGATCGGGCCGGTGCCACACCAAGGCTAACAAACCGATGCGCCACGGCCATTCCCGTCCGGGATGTTCACAGGAAAGTCAGTCCCGCAGCAGGTCCGGCACCCCGGCCGCGTCCGGCTCGTCCCGCTCCCCCGACACCACCGTCAGCTGCTGGGTGGCCCGGGTCAGCGCCACGTACAGCACGCGCAGGCCGGCCGGGGACTCGTCGGCGATCTCCGCCGGCGAGACGACGACCGTCGCGTCGTACTCCAGGCCCTTGGCCTCCAGGCTGCCGAGCGCCACCACCCGGTCGCCGAGCCCGGCCAGCCAGCGCCGGGCCTCCTCGCGCCGGTTCATGGCGACGACCACGCCGACCGTGCCGTCCACCAGGTCCAGCAGCCGCTCGGCCTCGGCCCGCACGGTCCGCCCCAGCGACTCCCGTACGACCGTGAAGCGCGGCTCGACGCCGGTGGACCGCACCGCGCTCGGCGACTCGGAGCCGGGCATGGCCAGCGCGAGCACCTTGGCGGCCAGCTCGGCGATCTCCGCCGGGTTGCGGTAGTTCACGGTGAGCTGGAAGCGGCGCCGGGGCCGGGTGCCGAGCGCCTCGTCGCGGGCCTCGGCCGCCTCGTCCGGGTCGGACCAGGAGGACTGGGCGGGGTCGCCGACGACCGTCCAGGTGGCGTGCCGGCCCCGGCGGCCGACCATGCGCCACTGCATCGGCGTGAGGTCCTGTGCCTCGTCGACGATGACGTGCGCGTACTCGGTGCGCTCCTGCGCGAGCCGCTCGGCCCGCTCCCGCTGGCTCTCCTCGCGCACCGGCATCAGCTCCTCCAGGCCGGTGAGCTGGTCCAGCGGGTCGAGTTCGCGCCGCTTCTTCGGGCGGGCCGGGGCGCCGAGGATCGCCTGCAGCTCGTCCAGCATGGCGATGTCGTGCACGGAGTGGCCGTCCCGCTGCAGGGAGCGGGCGACCTTGCGGACCTCGCCTGGGTTGAGGATCCGGCGGGCCCAGCGGCCGAGCCGCTTCTCGTCGGCCATGGCGGCGAGCACCGCCTTGGGGGTCAGCTCGGGCCACCAGGCGTCGAGGAACGCGATGAAGGAGTCCTCGGTGGTCACGTCCTCGTCGAAGGAGGAGCGCAGCTCGGCGGCCAGCTCGGGGTCGCTGTGCCGGCCGGCCGCTCCGGACTTGGCCCACAGGGCGTCCAGGAGCAGCTTGCGGGCGCGGGGGCGGAGCAGGTTGACGGGCGCGGTGCCGCCGAGGGCGGTGCGGCGGACGCGTTCCAGCTCGGGCGCCTCCAGCTCCAGGCGGCGTCCGAAGGCGACGACACGGAGGCGGGACGGCGGCCCGGCCGGGGCTTCCCGCCCGGCGTCCTCGTCCCAAGCCGCCGGAGCGGCCGGGCCCAGTTCCAGCGCGCCCCGGGCGGCCTTGCGCAGCACCTTCAGCATCCGGTACGAGCCCTTGGCACGGGCCACGGACGGGGAGTCGTACAGCGTGGCCTCGGCGCCGTCGACGAGCGAGCCGATGGCGCGGATCGCGACCTGCCCCTCCTCGCCGAGCGAGGGGAGCACGCCCTCGGTGTAGGCGACGAGCAGGGGGGTCGGGGAGACGATGAGGATGCCGCCCGCGTATCTGCGTCTGTCCTGGTAGAGCAGATAGGCGGCGCGGTGCAGGGCGACGGCGGTCTTGCCGGTGCCGGGCCCGCCCTCGACATGGGTGATGGAGGCGGCGGGGGCGCGGATGACCAGGTCCTGCTCGGCCTGGATGGAGGAGACGATGTCCCGCATGGTGTGGCTGCGGGCCTGGCCGAGGGCGGCCATCAGGGCGCCGTCGCCGATGACGGGCAGCGTGCGGCCGTCGAGGAAGGCCGTCAGCTCGGGCCGCATCAGGTCGTCCTCGACCCCCAGCACCTGGCGCCCCTTGGACCGGATGACCCGGCGTCGTACGACCCGTCCCGGGTCCACGGGCGTGGCCCGGTAGAACGGGGCGGCGGCGGGCGCCCGCCAGTCGATGACCAGCGGCGCGTAGTCCTCGTCGAGCACGCCGATACGCCCGATGTGCAGGGTCTCGGCGATGTCTGCGGTGTTGTCGTCCCGCACGGCGCCCTCGGCCGGTTCAACGGCGGTGTAGGCCCCGTCCGGCCCCTTCTTCCCGTCCTTGCCGAGAAGGAGGTCGATCCGCCCGAAGAGGAAGTCCTCGAACTCGTTGTTGAGCCGGTTCAGGTGGATGCCGGCCCGGAAGACCTGCGCGTCCCGCTCGGCCAGCGCGCCCGGGGTGCCGACCTGGCCGCGCTTGGCCGCGTCGTTCATCAGGAACTCGGCCTCGTGGATCTTCTCTTCCAGCCGCCGGTACACCCGGTCCAGGTGTTCCTGTTCGACGCTGATCTCCCGGTCACGGACGGAATCGTGTGCGTCGTGTACCGAGCCGACCGCGGACTGCTGAACCTGAGCGGCCACCGGGCCCCCTTCTGACGTGCTGGGCAGCCGTCAACCGTACGCGAAGGAAGCCCCTCAAAGCTACGGGAACGCAGCTCCCCGGGGGGCGCGGGGCCGTGTCTGGTATGCGGCTGCCGCCGCGACGGGGGTCCCCCGGGTTCGAGCGAAGCCGAGAACTCGGGGGAGCGATCGGCCGCCACGCCCCCGCACCCGACACCGGGCGCGCCGAATCCCGCCGGGGCCTGGGGGGGCGCAGCCCCCAGGAAGCGGCACCCCCAGCCCGTCGCACCCGTCCCGGCCGGGCCGCCGCAGGCGCTATGCGTTGACCTGCACCAGCTTCTTGCCGTCGAAGGTCACGACCTCGAAGTGGTCGATCTCGTTCGGCTTGAAGGCTGCCGCGCCGCCGATGTAGAGCGGCTTCTTGGCCTCCTCGGTCTTCGCGTCCGGGATGCCGTAGCCCCAGTTCGGCACGGACCAGGAGGACATCGTCACGCGCTGGCCGTTCTTCGCGACGAGCACCAGGGAGCACTTGATCGGACCCTTGGCGTTCTTCAGCTCCAGGACCGTCTGGGTGCCCCAGTCCTTCTGCTGCATGCCGACGGTGGCGCTGATGTGGGACGAGGGGTCGACGGCCGACCTCTTGTCCTGCATGGCCTCGAAGGTGGTCTGCGCGGACGCGGTGACCTGTCCTCCGCCGCCGCCCGAGCCGCCGTTCACCGCCACCGCGGCCAGCGGTCCCGCGATGATCAGCGCGGCCGCCGCCGCGATCATGTAGAAACCGCGCCGCCGCTTCTGGGCGCGCTTCTCGGCGACCTCGTCGACCAGCTTCTCCACCAGCCGTGGGCTGGGCCTGGCGGACAGCGAGTCGCCGAGCGCCGGGGTGCTGCCGGAGCCCGGCAGGTCCGCGAGCGCGGCCAGCATGGGCTCCATTCCGGCCAGTTCGTCCAGCTGCTGGGCGCACCACTCGCAACCGGCGAGGTGCGCCTCGAAAGCGGTTGCCTCGGCATCGTCGAGAATCCCGAGGGCGTAGGCGCCGACGGTCTCGTGCTCGCTCGGCACCGAAGATCCCGAATGGGGGCTCATAGGCCCAGACATACCCGGACCACCAGCACCGAATCCCTGCATTCCTCCGTAACCACTGCTCATCACGCCGTCACCCCCCGCTCCTCCAGTGCCAGCTTCATCGATCGCAGGGCGTAGAACACCCGAGAGCGCACCGTGCCGCTGGGAATACCCAGCGTCTCGGCCGCCTCATTGACCGTACGCCCCTTGAAGTACGTCTCGACGAGCACCTCCCGGTGGGCCGGGGTCAGGTCGTCGAGCGCGTCCGACAGCGTCATCAGCCACAGCGCCTTGTCGATCTCGTCCTCCGCGGGGATGACCTCCAGCGGCGACGGATCGACCTCCTGCGGCCGGGCCTGCCGGCTGCGGTGGCCGTCGATGACGATGCGGCGCGCGACCGTCACCAGCCAGGGGCGTACCGAACCGGTCGCCCGATTGAGCTGACCGGCGTTCTTCCAGGCACGGATGAGCGTTTCCTGCACGACGTCCTCGGCGCGCTGCCGATCACCGGCGACCAGCCGCAGGACATACGCGAGCAGAGGTCCGGCGTGCTCTCGATACAGCGCACGCATCAGCTCCTCGTCTGGTTCCGAGGGCTGCGAGGACATGCGATGTCGGGCCCTCGATCCACGTTCATTGGCCACGGCCGCATCCTTGCGCACGCCCACCTCCGGTGTCCGGGGGTTCCCCCAGTCGGTCGCTCGCCCACCCGTACGGAAACGAGCGTTGAGGTGTTCAAACGGAGGTGACAGTTTTCTTCGGGGTGACGTGACGACAGGGACATGCGAGCACATTCCCCCCGCATGATCTTTACATTTCCGACACATCGGAGAGGGTCCGGCCGGGACGGCAGAGCTGCCCGGCCGGGACGGTCGAGAAACCGGGTGTTACGCAAATCACGCTCGGGCGGGTCGGGTTGAGGAGGGTCGGGGCCGGCTCAGGCCCGCGCGAGCGCGGCGCGCCGTCGGTGCCGGGCCACCCGCTCGCGGTTCCCGCAGACCTCGCTGGAGCACCAGCGCCGGCGCCGCCCCCGGGACGTGTCCAGGTACACCAGCGGGCAGTTGTCCCCTTCGCACTCCCGCACGGCCGCCCGCGCGACGGGGTCGGTGAGCAGCTCGACGGCGTCCCGGGCGACGAGCGCGAGCAGCCCCGCGCACGTCGGCGGGTCGGCGAACTGCCTGGTCAGCCCGCCGCCTTCAGCGGGCACGGCACGCGGCGCCGGGGTCGCGGCCCGGGCCAGGTCGTTGACCAGCCCGAGCGCCCGCGCGTACGACGGCACGTCCGGCACATGCGTGTGCCGCACCAACGTCCCGATGTGCGCGCGCAGTTCCCGGAACCCGACGAGCCAGGGGCCGTCGGCGTGCCCGAGCGCCGTGCCGTCCGGCACCAGCCCCGCCCCGCCGATCCACGCGCACAACGCCTCGACGGAGTCCAGCCGTTCGACCGGATGCGTGGTCGCGAGGAGATCGAGGCAGATCCGTCCGGCGTCGAAGCGCAGCTCGTACGAGGGCGTGGCCGTACCCAGTGCCATGTGCCTGTCACCGCCTAGGCAGGAAGCGTGGGGCTTTCCCTTCACAGTGCCCGCCCGGGGCCCCGGCCGGAACCCCTCGTACCGGCTGGACGCACGCGTATGCGCACGCGCGCCTCGACGATGTCGTCCGGGCGGGGTCTCCCGGTTGCCTGAAGACATGACGAACACGGCGAACACGACGCACACGACGCACACGCGGAAGGCGAGGACCGAGGCGGCCGTCCTGATCGCGGCGACCATCGCCACGGGGCTGAGCGCCGGGGTCTTCTACATCTTCGCCTGCGCGGTGATGCCGGCCCTGGCCCGCAGCGACGACCGGACGTACGTCGAGGTCATGCGGAACATCAACACCGTGATCCAGAACCCGGTGTTCCTGCTGGGCTTCATGGGGGCGCTGGTACTGACGGGGCTGTCGGCCTGGCAGCTGCGCGGGACGCCGTGCGGGAGATGGGCCGGGGCCGCGCTGCTGGCGTACGCCCTGGTCTTCCTCGTCACGACGGCGTTCAACATCCCGCTGAACAACGCCCTGGCGGCGAAGGGCACGTCGTCCGCCCTCCGCGAGCACTTCGAGGGCCCCTGGGTGGCCTGGAACATCGTCCGCGCCCTGGGCTCGACCCTGGCCCTGGGGCTTCTGGGCCGGGCACTGCTGCTGTACGACCGCCCCGACCGCGCGCGCCGGTCCATTTGACGCAACCATCGGGTTGCCATAGTGTAGCAATCAGATGGTTGCGACACTCATGGAGGCAGTGATGGCATTCCCTGATCGCATCGAGCGGACCGTGGAGATCGCGCACCCGCCGGCCAAGGTGTGGGCAGCGCTCACCACGGCCGAGGGACTGAGCGCCTGGTTCGGCGACAAGGCCGGGATCGACCTGCGCCCGGGCGGCTCGGCCTGGATGACATGGGAGGGCGGCCACTCCGCCGACATGCGGGTGGAACGGGTGGAGGAGCCGACGGTGTTCGGCTTCACCTGGCGCATGGCCGGACTGCCCGAGGACGATGCGCGACGCACCTATGTGGAGTTCACGCTCGAACCGGTCGACGGCGGCACCCGGCTGACGGTGGTCGAAACCGGTTTCGCCCAGCTGCCGGACGACGTCCACCGCGAGGAGTACGCCGGCCACACCGAGGGCTGGGCCCGCGAGCTGGGCGAACTGGTCGACCACCTCGATGCCGCGAGCTGACGTCGAGGCGATCGCCGAACAGGTCTTCGCCGCCCTGGCCGACCCGAGCCGGCGCGCCATCCTGGCCGCGCTGGCTTCAGGGGGGCCGGCGACGGCCACGGACCTGGCCGGCCGGCTGCCGATCACCCGGCAGGCGATCGCCAAGCATCTGGCCCTGCTGGCCGAGGCCGGCCTGGTGACAGCGGAACAGGGTGAGCGGCGCCGGGTGCGCTACCGGCTGCGGTCCGCGCCGATGCAGGTGGCCCAGCAGTTCCTGGCCGCGCTGGCACGCGACTGGGACAGGCCGCTCGACGCGCTGCGGGACCATCTCGACGAGCAGGCGCGCGGATCCGCGTGACGCCGGCAGGACACAGGGAGGGAAGAAGGAAGAAGAGGCCGAGAACGAGACAAGGAGGCGGACGATGACCAGTCACAAGACGGGGACGCGCGAGGAATGGCTCGCCGCGCGGCTGGAGCTGCTCGCGGCGGAGAAGGACCTGACCCGCCGCGGCGACGAGCTGGCCCGGCGACGGCAGGAACTGCCCTGGGTCCGGGTGGACAAGGACTACCGCTTCGAGACCGACGAGGGAACGGCGTCGCTCGCCGACCTGTTCCAGGGACGCTCGCAGCTGCTCGTCTACCACTTCATGTTCGGGCCCGACTACACCGCCGGATGCCCGTCCTGCTCGGCGATCGCCGACGGCTTCAACGGCTCCGTGGTCCACCTCGCCCACCACGACGTCATGTTCTGGGCGGTGTCGCGGGCCCCGCTCGCACAGCTCGACGCGTACCGGCGGCGGATGGGCTGGACCTTCCCCTGGGCGTCGTCCCACGGCAGCGACTTCAACTTCGACTTCGGCGTCGCGCACACCGAGCAGGAGTGGGAGGCGGGAGTCGTCGCGTACAACTTCGGCGAGGAGGACATGCGGCCGGCGACGGCCGACGAGAGGAGTTCCCGCGACGCCTTCACCCGGTCGATCGTCGGCACGGACTGGGAGACCTACCGCCGGGAAGGCCCCGGCATGAGCGCGTTCGCCCTGCAGGACGGCACCGTCCACCACACCTACTCGACGTACGTGCGCGGCCTGGACGCCCTGTGGGGCATGTACCAGTGGCTCGACCGCGCCCCCCTCGGCCGCAACGAGAGCGGCTTCTGGTGGCGCCGCCACGACGAGTACGACAACCGGTGAGAGACCAGCCGGTGAGAGACCCGGCGCGCTACGCGTCCGCGTACTTCGCGTCCGTCGCCGGGTCCAGGGCCAGGCGGTAGCCCCGCTTCACCACGGTCTGGATCAGCTTGGGCGCCCCCAGGGCCGTACGCAGACGAGCCATCGCCGTCTCCACCGCGTGCTCGTCACGGCCCGCGCCCGGCAGCGCGCGGAGGAGGTCCGCGCGGGGCACCACCCAGCCGGGGCGGCGGGACAGGGCCCGCAGCAGCGACATGCCCGCCGGAGGGACCGGTTTCAGGGCGCCGTCCACCAGGACCGCGTGGCCCCGGATCTCCACCCGGTGGCCGGCGATGGGCAGCGCGCGGGCCCGGGCCGGGAGTTCCTGGCACAGGAGCTGGACCAAGGGGCCGAGACGGAAGCGTTCCGGCTGGATCGTGTCCACGCCCTGCGCCTGGAGGGGGAGCGCGGTGACCGGGCCCACGCAGACCGCGAGGACGTCATGGGAGAGGGCCGAGAGCAGGTCGGGGAGCAGGCCCCGGTCCTCCGCCCGTGACAGCAGGGACGCTGCCGCCGGGGCGCTGGTGAAGGTCAGGGCGTCCAGGGAGCGGGAGACCGTCGCGTCCAGGAGGCGGTCCAGCGGGGTGATGTCCTCCGGGGGCATCCAGCGGTACACCGGCACCGGGACCACCTCCGCTCCCCCGGCCCGCAGGGACTCCACGAAGCCCGGCAGCGGCTCGCCGTGCAGCTGTACGGCGATACGGCGGCCGTCCACGCCCTCCTCCAGGAGGCGGTCCAGCACCTCGGCCAGGGACTCGGACGACGGGGACCACTCCTCCGTGAGGCCGGCCGCGCGGATCGCGCCCTTGACCTTGGGACCCCTGGCCAGCAGTTCGGCGCCGCGCAGCCGTCCGAGCAGCCGCTCGCCGAGGCCCCAGCCGTCGGCGGCCTCGATCCAGCCCCGGAAGCCGATCGCGGTGGTGGCCACGACCACGTCCGGCACCTGGTCGATGATCCCCTTCGTGGCGGCGAGGAGTTCGCCGTCGTCGGCGAGCGGCACGATGCGCAGGGCGGGTGCGTGCAGGACGGCGGCACCGCGCCGCTGCAGCAGGGCGCCCAGCTCCTCCGCCCGGCGCGCGGCGGTGACACCCACGGTGAATCCGGCGAGCGGACCGTGCTCGACCGCTCCGGGACGCTGCTCTTCGTCGTACATGGGCTCTCCTAGCTGACCGGCACGCCGAACGAGCCTGTCAACGGCGCGTGACAGGCTCGGTTCGGCTTCATTGCGCCGGTGTTACGTCACACTTCCGCGTAGCTGAGCTGCGGCTTTGTCTCCGCTGTCGCCATGGTCACAGACTGCCCCGCCGGACGGCGAAGGTATACGGCCCATGTCACCGCGAAGCACACACCGTAGAAGGCGAGGAAGGTGACGAACGCGCCGGTGCCGGAGCCGTAGGAGAGGAAGGACTGGCGGAAGGCGAGGTTGATGCCGACCCCGCCGAGCGCGCCGACCGCGCCGATGAGGCCCATGGAGGCACCGGACAGCCGGCGGCCGTGGGCCACGGCCTCCTCCCCCTCCAGCCCCTTGGCCAGGGCCTTTGCCTGGAAGATGCCGGGGATCATCTTGTACGTCGAGCCGTTGCCCAGGCCGCTGAGCACGAACAGCACCACGAAGACGCTCACGAACAGCGCCAGCGACTTCTGCTGGCTCGCGACGATCAGTACGGCGGTGGCGGCGGCCATGGCGACGTAGTTCCACAGGGTGATCCGGGCGCCGCCGTACCGGTCGGCGAGCCGGCCGCCGAGGGGCCGGATCAGGGAGCCGAGCAGCGGGCCGATGAAGGTGAGGTAGGCCGCCTGCAGCGGGGTGCGGCCGAACTGGATGGTCAGGACCTGGCCGAAGGCGAAGCTGTAGCCGATGAAGGAGCCGAAGGTGCCGACGTAGAGGAAGGACATGATCCAGGTGTGGCCGTCCCTGGCGGCGTCCTTGGCCGCGCCGGTGTCGTTCTGCACCGTCGCCAGGTTGTCCATGAAGAGGGCCGCCAGCACCGCGGCCACGACGATCAGCGGGATGTAGATGCCCAGCAGGACGCGCGGGCCGCCGCTCGCGCCGATGACCGCGAGGGCGACGAGCTGGATGACGGGCACGCCGATGTTGCCGCCGCCCGCGTTGAGGCCGAGCGCCCAGCCCTTCTTCCTCAGCGGGAAGAAGGCGTTGATGTTGGTCATGGAGGAGGCGAAGTTGCCGCCGCCGATGCCGGCCAGCAGGCCGACCAGAAGGAACGTGGTGAAGGACGTTCCCGGTTCCATGACCATGAAGGCCGCGATCGTCGGGATGAGCAGCAGGCTCGCCGAGATGATCGTCCAGTTGCGGCCGCCGAAGACGGCCACGGCGAAGGTGTAGGGGACGCGCACGACGGCGCCGACGAGGGTGACCATCGAGGTCAGCAGGAACTTGTCGGCGGGAGTAAGGCCGTACTTCGGCCCCATGAAGAGGACGAGGACCGACCACAGGGTCCAGACCGAGAAGCCGATGTGCTCGGAGAGGACGGAGAACCAGAGGTTCCGGTTGGCGATCCGTTCCCCGGTCGCCGTCCAGAACCCTTCGTCCTCCGGGTCCCAGCGCTCGATCCAACGGCCACTGCGACGGGTTGGGACTGAGGGGGCTGGGGTTGGGGCTGGGGCTGTCATCACGCCTCCACGGGGCTCCGGCTGCTCGGTCTGCCGTCGACCTGCCATCGACTGACTCAGCCCGAAGGTAGGGAGGGCGCGTTTCCTGCCTGTGGCTGTGAATGACCGGAAGGGAACGTTGCTCTCACGCACGGGGAGGCGGACCCGTGAGGGCAAGCAGCCGGGGCCTCAGGACGCGATCCGGTACCGGTGCTCCGGACGGCCCGTCGCCCCGTAGCGCAGCACCAGGCGGACCATGCCCTCCTTGACGAGGTAGGAGAGGTAGCGCTGGGCCGTGGCGCGGGAGACGCCGGTCAGTTCCGCGGCCTCGGCGGCGGACAGATCGCCGCGGGCGGCGCGCAGGGCCTGCTGGACGAGGGCGAGCGTGGGCGCGGAGTGGCCCTTGGCCGGCACCCGGGGGACGGCCGGCGGCCGGACCGCGCTGAACAGGGCGTCCACATCGGCCTGTTCGGTGTCCGTGGTCTCCCCGAGGGTGTCGACGCGGTGCTGGAGTTCGCGGTACGAGGTGAGCCGCTCGGCCAGGTCGGCGGCGCCGAAGGGCTTGACCAGGTAGCCCACGGCGCCGAGTTTCATGGCGGTGCGCACCGAGGCGATGTCCCGGTCCGCGGTGATCATGATGGCGTCGGGGCGGGCGCCGCCCGCGTCCCCGGTGAGCCGCCGCAGGACGTCCAGTCCGCTGCCGTCGGGCAGGAAGCCGTCGAGGAGGAGCAGGTCGGGGCGGAGGTCGTGGGCCGCCGCCAGTGCCTCGGCCACGCTCGCCGCCTCGCCCACCACCTCGTAGCCCCGGACCCGGGACACGTAGTCGCAGTGGATGTGGCTGACCCGGAAGTCGTCGTCCACGACCAGGGTGCGGATCATCAGCGGTCGCCTCCCACGGGCAGCGCCTTCGTGAAACGTTCCTCCCCCGCCGGCGCGGGAGCCGGCAGCTGTACCGTGAACACCGCGCCCGGCCCCTCGCTGACGGCGACCGTGCCGCCGTGCCGCGTCACCAGGCGGTGGACCAGGGCGAGGCCCAGGCCGCGCCGCGCGGTACCCCGCTCGGGCCGGGTCGACCAGCCGTCCTCGAAGATCGACTCGCCGGCGCCGGGCGGGATGCCGGGTCCGGTGTCCGCCACCCGTACGGTCGTGCCTTCCGCGTCCTCGGTCAGCGCGAGCGTGACGGCGCGTCCCCCCGGCGGGGGCGGCCCGTCGCCCGCCGCGTCGATCGCGTTGTCCAGCAGGTTTCCGGCGATCGTCAGCAGCCGGCGCAGATGCGGCGGGTCCTCGCCCAGCGCGGAGCCGTCGTCGAGGACGACCCGCACCCCGCGTTCGGCGGCGACGGTGGTCTTGGCCACGACCAGGCCGACCATCAGCGGATTGCCGATCCGCCTGCGCACGGACTCGGTGAGCGCCTGCCCGGCACCGGCCGACTCCACGGCCAGCTCGTACGCGTCGTCGTACGCCCCGATGTCCAGCAGCCCCGCGAGCGTGTGCAGACGGTTGGTGAACTCGTGCTGCTGCGCCCGCAGCGCGTCGGTCAGCCCGCGCACGGAGTCCAGCTCCCGCAGCAGTCCGACCAGTTCGGTGCGGTCGCGGACGGTCACCACCGCGCCCAGCTCGCGCCCGCGCAGGGTCACCGGCATCCGGTTGACGACCAGACAGTGCTCGTCGGTCAGCACGCTGATGTCGGTGCCGGTCACCGTCCCGTCCAGGGCCCGGCGCAGCCGTCCGTCGGGCAGCACCTCGGCCAGGGTGCTGCCGAGCGCGGTGCCGAGGCCGAGCAGCCGGCGGGCCTCGTCGTTCACCACCGTGATCCGGCCGTTCGGGGCGAAGGCGAGCACGCCCTCGCGGATGCCGTGCAGCATCGCCTCGCGGTCCTGGAGCAGCCCGGCGACCTCCTCCAGCTCCAGCCCGAACGTGATCCGCTTCAGCCGCCTGGCCAGCAGATACGCGGCCGCCGAACCGAGCGCCGTGGCGATCGCGGCGTACACGGCGAAGGTGGGCAGCTCGCGCCACAGCTCGCCGAGGACGTCGTTCTCCGGGATGCCCACCGACACCTCGCCGACCAGCTCGCCCGTCGGCCCGTACAGCGGCACCCTGCCGTTGGCGGAGCGCCCGGTGGCGCCCTGGTCGGTGCCGACGTGCGGGCGGCCGTCCCGCGCCACGATCGGCTCGGTCACCGGCGAGCCGACCAGCTGCGGCATGGGGTGCGAGTGGCGGATGCCGTGCAGGTCGATCACCACGACGTACGACGCCCCCGAGGCCCGGCGGATCCGCTCGGCGACGCTCTGCACCACGTCCCCGCCGCCGTCCTGCATGGCCCGCCGGATCTGCGGGTCCGCGGCCGTCGTCTGCGCGAGGGCCACGGCCCGCTCCTCGTAGGTGCGGTCGAGTGCGGAGCGCTGCGCGAAGGCGAACAGGCCGAATCCGATCACGCCCGTGAGCGCCAGGATGACGAGCTGGCTGGCCAGGATCCGCGCGGACAGTCTCCCCCTCCCGCCGCGCCCGATCCGTATGCGGATGGGTGTCACAGGTGCCTCATCGCCCCTGTTCTGGATGGTGCCGGGCCGGCCCTGCGCCGGACCCGTGGTGGCGTGATTGTGCCTGATGGCCGATTTTCTGCCCACCCCCGTATCGCTGAGCAGAACGAGCAGAACCCCGGTTTACGCGGCTATCGCGGGATACCTGGGAAACAGCGACGTAACAGCCGGTGGCTTCTAGCGTCTGCCTTCACCTCGATCCCCGAGGGCGAAAGGAGACGGCCCCCATGGCTTCGCGAAACGATGTCGCGACGAGCCCGATCGCCGCTGCGGCGGAGCGTGCGGACGCACGCATCGAGATCTCCGGGCTCACCAAGCGATTCCTGACTCCTGCCGGTGAGGTGTTCACGGCGCTGCAAGGCGTTTCGTTCACCGTGGAGCCGGGCCAGTTCTGCGCCGTGGTCGGCCCCACCGGCTGCGGCAAGTCGACCACGCTGGGCATGGTGTCCGGGCTCGACCGGCCCAGCGAGGGCTCGGTGAAGGTCGGCGGCCGCGAGGTGGACGGCATCACCGACGGCGTCAGCTTCATGTTCCAGGCCGATGCGCTGCTGCCCTGGAAGACCGTCCTCGGCAATGTGCTGATCGGCCCGGTCTTCCGGGGCGTGCCCAAGCAGCAGGCACAGGCCTCGGCCCGTGACTGGCTGCGCCGGGTGGGGCTCTCGGGGTTCGAGGACCGCTATCCGCACCAGCTCTCCGGCGGTATGCGCAAGCGCGTCGCGATGGCCGCCGCGCTGATCAACGAACCCAAGATCCTGATCATGGACGAGCCGTTCGGCGCCCTGGACGTGCAGACCAAGGCGATCATGTCGACCGAGCTGCTGGGCCTGTGGGAGCAGATCCGCCCGTCCGTCATCTTCATCACCCACGACCTCGACGAGGCCGTGGCGCTCGCCGACCGGGTCGTCGTGATGACCTCCGGCCCCGGCTCGGTCAAGGCGGTCTTCGACATCGACCTGCCGCGCCCGCGCGGCTCCGTGCAGGAGATCCGCTTCCAGCCCCGCTTCATCGAACTCCAGCAACAGATCTGGGAAACGCTGCGCGAAGAGGTCGAGCGCGCGTACGCACGCACCGCAGGAGGCACGGCATGAGTACGACGTCCACCGCATCCGCCGCGCCGCTCACCGGCGGCGGGCAGACCTCGGCGTCGGCCGCCGCCAAGCGGGCCGCCCGGGGGCGCGTCCTGCGGGTGTGGGCGGGCCGCATCGGCATCGCGGCCTTCGTCATCGGCGGCTGGCAGGCCTTCACCGCCTGGGGCATCGTCGACCCGTTCTTCTTCGGCCAGCCCTCCGGAATCTGGCAGCGGCTGATCGAACTCTTCCAGAACGGCACCGAGTTCGGCTCCTTCTACGCGAACATCTGGACCACCATCCAGGAGGCGCTCATCGGCTTCGCCGCCGGTTCCGTCGCCGGAGTCGTCTTCGGTGTGGCGCTGGGCCAGAGCCGCTACCTGTCCGACGTCCTCGGGCCCTACATCAAGATGGTCAACGCGATCCCGCGGATCGTCCTCGGCTCGATCTTCATCGTCGCCTTCGGCATCGGCGTGACCCCGAAGATCCTGCTCGCCGCCGTGCTGGTGTTCTTCATCGTCTTCTTCAACGCCTTCCAGGGCGTCCGCGAGGTCGACCGCAACATCCTCGCCAACGCCCGGGTGCTCGGCGCCTCCCAGCTGCAGATCATCCGGCACGTCATCGTGCCCTCCGCGCTCACCTGGATCATCGCCAGCCTGCACAGCGCGTTCGGCTTCGCCATCGTCGGCGCGCTGGTCGGCGAGGTGCTCGGCGCGCAGAGCGGCCTCGGCCTCGTCATCAAGACCGCGCAGAACAACTTCGACCCCAACGGTGTGTTCGCGACGATGCTCGTCATCGCGGTCATCGTGCTGGGCGCGGAGTGGCTGATCGGCAAGCTCGAACACCGGCTGCTGGCCTGGCGTCCGCCGGCGCCCTCCGAGGCGAACTCCCTCTGATCACCTCCCCCTTGGTCCAGCCCCTCCGCGTCCCCTCCGCTTTCCCCGTCCCGCAAACGAAAGAGCCGCCATGTTCAAGAGAACCCTCACCGCATCGCTCGTCACCGTCCTCACCCTCGGCGCGGCCACCGCGTGTTCCAGCAGCTCCGGCAGCTCCGGTTCGGGCGGTTCCGGCGGCACCCCGACCGTCAAGCTCATGGTCGGCGGCATCGACAAGCAGATCTACCTGCCGTTCCAGCTCGCCCAGAACCTCGGCTTCTACAAGAAGTACGGCGTCGACGTCGTGCTGAGCACCGAGCAGGACGGCGGCACCGGCGCCGAGGACGCCATGGCCTCGGGGCAGGTGGACATGGCGGGCGCCTGGTACAACCACACGATCGACTTCCAGGTGAAGGGCAAGGCGGTCGAGGACATCGTCCAGCTGTCCGGCGCGCCGGGCGAGCGGGAGATGTGCGCGACGAAGAGCGGGGTGCACTCGGCCGCGGACTTCAAGGGCAAGACGCTCGGCGTGACCGACCTGGGCTCCGGCACCGACACCCTCACCCAGTTCCTGGCGGCCAAGAAGGGCGTCAAGACCAGCGACTTCCACCGGATCGGGGTGGGCGCGGGCTCCACCGCCGTCGCCGCGCTGCAGAACGGCAAGGTCGCCTGTGTGATGACGACGCAGCCGACGGTCGCCGCGATCCAGAAGAAGGGCATCGGCTACTCGGCGGTCGACGTGGCCACCACCGAGGGCGCCACGGCGGCGACGGGCGGTGCCTGGCCGGCCGCCGGTGTCATCGCCCGCAGCGACTGGGTCGACTCGCACAAGGACGCGGCCCAGAAGGTCGTCGACGCGCTCGTGGCCACCCTGCACTGGATCAACACGCACAGCGCGGCCGACATCGCCGACAAGCTGCCGCAGTCGTTCGTGCAGAACCAGCTCGTGACCAAGGCCGACTACATCGCGGCCCTGAACCAGGACAAGGGGCAGTTCCTGCCGGACGGCATCATGCCGGCGGGCGGCCCGAAGAACGTCCTCGCCACGGAGGAACTGGTCGGCCACGCCACCTCGAAGGTCGACCTCGGCACCACGTTCACCAATGACTTCGCCCTCGCGGCCAACAAGAAGGAGGGCCTCACCACGAAGACGGCACCGGCGGGTTCGGCGGGCTGATCCGCGACACGCGCAGGCACAAGGCCGCCCGGGTGACCATGACCCAGGCGGCCCCGTGCCGTGAGCGCATCACCGCCGGACCGTCACCGCCGGACCGTCATCACCGTCGCGTCCGCCTCCGGGATCCAGCTCCCGCCCGGCCGCCGCAGCCAGCCCTCCGCCTCCGCGATCTCGGCCGCCGCCCTCCGCAGCGCGTCCAGTCCCGGATGCATCAGCCCCTTGCGCCACACCAGGGACACCGGTGACAGCGGGACGGGGTCGACGAGGGGCCGGCGCACCGTGCGGGGCATGGCCGGAAAGTCCACCACGGCCAGCACCGGGTGGCGGTTCTTGGCCATGATCCGCTCGAACTCCTCGTCCCCCACGGCCGGCGGAAGGGGCGGGGCCGAGCGGATGCCGCGCCCCGCGAAGAGCCGGCACGCCAGATCGGTCCACTCCGGCGTGCTCGGGTTCCCGGCACCGGCGTACACGGTCTCGCCGGCCAGCGCGGCCAGCGGCACCTCCGCACGCGCGGCCAGCGGATGATCCTCGGGCAGGACGACGGCCATGGGCTCGTAGCGCACCGGCTGCTGCGCGAGACCGGAGCGCAGCGCCGGGTCCAGGCCGGCGAAACGGCCGAAGGAGGCGTCCAGCCGGCCTGCCAGCAGCTCGGCGGCGGCACCGGTCAGACCGCTCTCGTAGCGGGCCATCAGCTCGCAGTCGGGGGCGAGTTCCCGGGCCCGGTGCAGCACGCGTCGGCCGGTGGCCGGGCCCGGGAAGTTGAGGTCCACGAGCAGGGGGCGGGCCGGACCGAAGGCGGCGAGCAGCTCGTCCTGGGCGGTGAGCACGCGGCGCGCGAGCGGCAGCAGGCGCTCGCCGTCCGCCGTCAGCGTCACCTGCCGGGTGGTACGGACGAACAGCTCGGCACCCAGCTCCCGTTCCAGCCGCCGTACGTCCCGGCTGAGCGCCTGCTGGGCGATGTATAGACGGGCGGCGGCCCGGGTGAAGTGCAGCTCCTCGGCCACGGCGACGAAGGCGCGCAGGAGGCGGGGTTCCATGTCGGTGCGGACGGCCATGCCCGCGAACTTACAACGCGGGTGCGTGAATCGGCGCCGAGAAGGTGTTGGACCCCGTGATCCACTCCGGGCGAGGGTGGATCCATGCCCCCGGTCATATCCACCACCAGCGGCTACCGCCGCCTCTTCGCCCTCCCCGGAACCCGCGCCTTCACCGCCGGCAACCTTCTCGCCCGGCTGCCCATGGGCATGTTCAGCGTGAGCGCCGTCGTGATGATCGCCGGCTCGCGCGGCTCGTACGCCCTCGCCGGTGCCGTCACCGCCGCCGGGCTCGCGGCGACCGCGCTGGCCGGGCCCTGGATCGCCCGGCTCGTGGACCGCCACGGGCAGGCCCGCGTCGCCGTACCGGCCACGCTCGCCTCCGTGCTCGGCAGCCTCGCGCTGCTGCTGTGCGTGCGCTACGACGCCCCCGACTGGACCCTGTTCGCCGCCTACGCCCTCACCGCGGCCACCCCGAACATCGGCGGCCTCTCCCGCGCCCGCTGGGCCCATCTGCTGCGCGACGACCCCGGCACGCTGCACACCGCGAACTCCTTCGAGCAGGCCGCCGACGAGCTGTGCTTCATGCTCGGGCCGGTCCTCGCGTCCTTCCTCACCGGCACCTTCTTCCCGGAGGCGGGCACGCTCACGGGCGCGGCGCTGCTGCTCGCCGGCATGCTGCTGTTCACCGGGCAGCGGGCCACCGAGCCGCCGCCGCGGGGCCGTTCACGGGCCCGGTCGCCGCTGCGCAGCCGGGGCATCCCGCCGCTGCTGGCCTGTTTCACCGCGACCGGCGCGGTGTTCGGCTCGATGGAGGTCGTCACGATCGCCTACGCCGACGCCCATGGCCATCGCGCGGCGGCCGGTGCCGTGCTCGCGCTCCAGGCGGCGGGCTCGTGCGCCGCGGGCCTGCTGTACGGCGCGTGGAGACCGGCCGGGCTCGGGCTGGGGCACTGTCTGGCGGGGATGGCCGTCCTGATGACGCTGCCGTGGGCGGCGGCCGGCGCCACCGGTTCGCTCTGGGTGCTGGCGGGCGCGCTGCTGGTGGCGGGCATGGCGACCGCGCCGACCATGGTGACGGCGATGACCCTGGTGCAGCGGCGCACCCCGGCCGACCGTCTCAACGAGGGCATGAGCCTGGTGGTGACGGCACTGCTCACGGGGATCGCGTGCGGTTCGGCGACGGGGGGCTGGGCGGTGGAGCATCTCTCGCCTGTGTCCGCGTACGCGGTACCGGCCACGGCCGCGTCGCTCGCCCTGGGCCTCGCTTCGCTCACCCGCGCCGGCGGGGTGCGGCAGGAAGCCGACAGCGCTGCGACGCCCCTCACGGCGCCGGCCCATGGCAAAGGCCCCGCCGCTTGAAAGCGACGGGGCCTTGCCCACATGGGGTACCCCCGAAGGGGCGTCGTGGAGATGGCGGGAATCGAACCCGCGTCCAACGGTGCGGAATCAGGGCTTCTCCGTGTGCAGTTCGCTTCGCTTTTCTCGGCCCCGGCGATCACGCGAACAAGTCGCCGACGGGCTCAGTCACTGTTTGGTTTCCCTCTTCACCCCGTGACCGGGATCAAGGTTTAGTCCCCTAGCTGATGCCAGGATCCGGGTCGGGAACAGCCCCGGGCTGACACTTCGCAAGTCGCTACTTAGGCAGCGAGGGCGAAGGAATCGCGCTTGGTGTTGGCGATTATTTTTTGCGACATATGGTTTACGAGATCATTGCCGCTTCCTCGACACGCTTCCCCTGCTTCGACAGCCGCTGTCGAAACCGATCATCCCCATGTTGTGTTTTCAATGCACACACCGGGTTCAACCGGTGTTGGCACCATCGTACGTGACCAACGCACGCCGATGCCAGCGTATTCCCGGGCTACGCGCCGCGCTGCCTCCGCTTCGCCGCCGCGATCGCGCGGTCCGACTCACGCCGGTCCTGCTTCTCCCGCAGGGTCTGGCGCTTGTCGTACTCCTTCTTGCCTCGTGCGAGCGCGATCTCGGCCTTCGCTCGGCCGTTGGTGAAGTACAGGGCGAGCGGCACGATGGTGTGACCCGTCTCCTGGGCCTTGGACTCCAGCTTGTCGATCTCCTCGCGGTGCAGCAGCAGCTTGCGCTTGCGGCGCGCGGAGTGGTTGGTCCAGCTGCCCTGGTGGTACTCGGGGATGTGGGCGTTGTGCAGCCACGCCTCACCCCGGTCGATCTGGACGAAGCCGTCGGTCAGCGACGTCCGTCCCTCGCGCAGCGACTTGACCTCGGTGCCGGTGAGCACGAGCCCGGCCTCGTAGGTGTCGATGATCGCGTAGTCGTGCCGGGCCTTCTTGTTCTGGGCGACGATCTTGCGCTTGCCGCCCTTCTCGCCGTCCCTGGCCTTGCCGGCCCCGCCGCCCTGCTTGGGCTGGGACTCCTTGGGTACGTACATTCCCTTGCTCATAGTGCCGTCCATTTTCGCACTACGGAGGGGTCTTGCGGCCAGCCCTTAATCGGCGTCGCCCAGGCCGCTGAGTACGGTCTCGGCCCGCTGGACGGCGGCCTGCCCGCCGGTCTGCCCCTCGGCCTGCCCGACATCCAGGTCAGGGGTGATACCGCGACCGTCGACACTGTGGCCGGAGGGGGTGCGGTAGTGCCCGACGGTCAGTTCGGCGACGGACCCGCCGGGCAGCGTGGTCGGCATCTGGATGGAGCCCTTGCCGAAGGTGCGCGAGCCGATCACCACCGCGCGGCCCCGGTCCTGCAGCGCCCCGGTGAGCATCTCGGCCGCGCTCATCGTGCCGCCGTCGACCAGGACCACCAGCGGCCGGGAGGTGTCGCCGCCGGGGTCGGCGTGCAGGGAGCGCGGGGCGCCGTCGACGTCGTAGGTGGCGACCAGGCCGCCGTCGAGGAAGGCGGACGCGGTCTCCACCGCCTCGGTGACCAGGCCGCCGGAGTTGCCGCGCAGGTCCAGGACGATCCCGGCGTCGGCCGGGGCCTGCCGCAGCACGGCGCGCACGGCGTCGCCGGAGCCCTTGGTGAACGCGGCGATCTTGATCACGCTGACCCCGCCGGCCAGCCTGCGCTCGGTGACGGAGTCGGTGGACAGGCTGGCCCGGCGCAGCTTCTCGCTCCACGCGCGCGTGCCGCGCTGAAGGCCGAGCGTGACCGTCGTACCGGCGGCCGCGTCGTCGGCGTCGCCGCGCAGCAACGAGACCACCTCGGTGACCGGGCGCCCGTCGACCTCGGTGCCGTCGACGCTGCGCAGCCGGTCGCCCCTGCGGATCCCCGCCTCGGCGGCCGGCGAGCCGGACCGCACCCCGGTCACCTCGATCCGGCCGTCCCGGGTGCGCCCCGCCCACAGGCCGACGCCGGTGTACCGGCCGTCGAGGGCCTCCTGGAACTCCTGGTACTCGCCCTCGGTGTACACCGCGCCCCAGCGGTCCCCGCTGCGGCTCACGGCCCGCTCGGCGGCCTCCATCGGGGACTTCCCGTCGGCCATCGCCTCGGCGGCCGCCTTCTGGACGTCCTCGTGCCGGGTGGCCCTGGGCGCCGGCGGTCCGACGGCGGCCCTGCGCGCGGTGGCGTCGGGCTCCGGGAAGGAGCCGGTCGCGGCGCCGGTGACCAGGACGCCGGCGAAGACCAATGTCAGGGCGGCCCCGCGGCGGATGCGACGGGGCTGGCAGAACAGGTCTCGGCCTGACATGGCGGTGAGTCTAGGACAAGGCGAAGGGCCGTACGGCCGGATGTCCGTACGGCCCTCTTGGGATGCGTCACACCTTCAGGTACTTGCGCAGCGCGAAGAACGCCGCCAACGACGGCATCAGCACGCTCGTGGCGAGGATCAGCGGCAGCTTGGTCAACACCGCGTCCCAGCCTACGAAGTTGATGAGCGTGAGCTTGTGGGAGAGGTCCATGCCGTGGTCGATGGTGAAGTACCGGCCGACCACCAGGGCCACACAGGCGAGGCCGCCGCCGATGAGCCCGGCGACCGCGGCCTCGGCGATGAACGGCGCCTGGATGTAGAAGCCCGAGGCACCGACCAGGCGCATGATCCCGGTCTCGCGCCGGCGGCTGAACGCCGAGACGCGCACCGTGTTGACGATCAGCAGCAGCGCGACGATCAGCATCATCGCCATCACGCCGAGCGCGCCCCGGTTCATCAGGTTCAGCAGCTGGAAGAGGTTGTCCAGGATGCCCTTCTGGTCCTGCACGGACTGCACACCGGCGCGCCCGTTGAAGGCCGACGCGATGACCTGGTACTTCTGCGGGTCCTTCAGCTTGATCCGGTACGACTCCTGCATCTGGTCCGGCGTCAGCGAGCTGGCCAGCGGAGAGTTGCCGAACTGCTCCTTGTAGTGCTTGTACGCCTCGTCCTGCGACTCGTACGCCACCTTCTCGACGATCGGCATGTTGTGCAGGTCGCTGAGGATCTGCTTCTTCTGGTCCTCGGTCACCGCGCCCTTGGCGCAGTTCACGTCCGAATCGGCGTCGTGCTTGTTGCACAGGAAGATCGAGACGTTGACCTTGTCGTACCAGTAGCCCTTCATGGTGCTCACCTGGTCGCTCATCAGCAGCGAGCCGCCGAAGAGCGCCAGGGACAGGGCGACGGAGACGATGACGGCGAAGGTCATCGTCAGATTGCGGCGGAGACCGACACCGATCTCCGACAGGACGAACTGGGCGCGCATGGCGTCTGGTCGAGCCTTTCCGTCGTGAACTTGCTTAGTGCTGGTAGCCGTAGACGCCGCGGGCCTGGTCGCGGACGAGGCGGCCCTTCTCCAGCTCGATGACGCGCTTGCGCATCTGGTCCACGATGTTCTGATCGTGCGTCGCCATGATGACGGTGGTGCCCGTCCGGTTGATGCGGTCGAGCAGCTTCATGATGCCGACGGAGGTCTGCGGGTCGAGGTTGCCGGTGGGCTCGTCGGCGATGAGCAGCTTGGGCCGGTTGACGAAGGCCCGCGCGATGGCCACGCGCTGCTGCTCACCTCCGGACAGCTCGCCGGGCATCCGGTCCTCCTTGCCGCCGAGCCCGACGAGGTCGAGCACCTGCGGCACGGACTTGCGGATCTCGCCGCGGGACTTGCCGATGACCTCCTGGGCGAAGGCCACGTTCTCCGCGACGGTCTTGTTCGGCAGGAGCCGGAAGTCCTGGAACACCGTCCCCAGCTGGCGGCGCATCTGCGGCACCTTCCAGTTGGAGAGGCGCGCGAGGTCCTTGCCCAGCACGTGCACCTGTCCGTGGCTGCATCGCTCCTCGCGGAGGATGAGCCGCAGGAAGGTGGACTTTCCGGAGCCGGAGGACCCCACGAGGAAGACGAACTCGCCCTTCTCCAGCTCCAGGGAGACATCCCTGAGTGCGGGGCGGGTCTGCTTGGGGTAGACCTTGGAGACGTTGTCGAATCGGATCACGGATGCACCACGGGTCGCCGGGGGTAGATGAGCGTGACCATACGCGAACCGGGTGCGCAAGTGCAGTCGCAGGTCGAGGTTGGGTAAGGGTTGTGCGTTTTTGTACCGCGGACTGCCGCCCGCTCCGCCGCTGGAGACCCGGCGCGGGCCGCACGGGAACCTGGCACAGTGGAGGGGGAACGTTCTCGTTCCCGTAAGCGTTGTACGAGTGATGGCCGGTGCGAGGAGGGCGACCGCATGACGTACGACCGGTTGGTGTGCGCGAACTGCGCGGCGCCCGTGAGCGAGGGCCGGTGCCCGGTGTGCCGCGCCAACCGCGAGCGACTGCAGCAAGAGGGTCTTCTGGGCGGGGTGAACCCGATGGCGCTGATCGCGCTGCTGGCGGTGCTGATCGCCGCGGTGGCGCTGCTGGCGCACCAGACCGCGTAAGAAAAGCCCCAGAAACCCGTCAGGGCCCGGAGCGCCGAGCTCCGGGCCCTTCCGTGTGCGTGTCGGGCGCACTGCGTGACCGTACGGCTACGCTCAGGCGGCCGCGCCACCCCGGCCGTTGACCAGTCGCGGCAGAACGCGGAAGCCGATGCCGCCCGCGATCATCGTCGCGGCACCGATGACCAGGAACGCGGTCTGGCCGGCACCGGTCTCGGCGAGCTGCTTGCCGCCGCCCTGGGGCTTGCTGTCCGAGCCCGTGTCGGTCAGGGCCGAGGAGCCCTGGTCCTGCGTGGCGGGGCCGTTGCCGCCCTGGGGCTTGTCGTTGCCGCCGGTGGTGGAGCCACCGGTGGTGCTGGAACCGCCCGTGGTGGTGGAGCCACCCGTGGTGGTGGAGCCACCCGTGGTGCTGGAACCGCCCGTGGTGCTGGAACCACCGGTGGTGCTGGAACCGCCCGTGGTGCTGGAACCACCGGTGGTGCTGCCGCCCGTGGTGCTGGTGCCGCCGGTGGTGCCGTTGTCACCGCCGTTGCCGTTACCGCCACCGGTGGTGCCGTTGTCACCGCCGTTGCCGTTACCGCCACCGGTGGTGCCGTTGTCGCCACCGTTGCCGTTGCCGCCGGTGTTGCCGTTGTCACCGCCGGTCGTGCCGCCGCCGATGACACCGCCGATGGTGACGTCCCCGCCGGTGGTGGCGGCGCCGCCCGTGGTAGCGTCCCCGCCCGTGGTGCCGTTGTCACCGCCGGTGGTGGCGGTACCGCCCGTGGTGGCGTCGCCACCCGTGGTCGCGGTGCCGCCGGTGGTGGCGTCGCCACCCGTGGTCGCGGTGCCGCCGGTGGTGGCGTCGCCGCCCGTGGTGGCGGTACCGCCGGTGCCGTTGGTGCCGCCGTCGGTGGTGCAGACGGCGATCGGGCAGCCGCCGTCGGTGCCGCCGTCGTCGCTGCCGGCGTTCGTGTGCACGCCCAGGCTGACCGGGCCCGCCTGGACACCGAGGTCCAGGGCGGAGGCCGCGCCGGCGGCGGTCAGGGACGCACCGCCCGCGATCACGGCGCCCGCGGCTATCCGCGCGACCCGGATCCGCGTCTTCTTCGTCATGTGGTTGCTACCCCCAGTAGCTGTTCGTCAATGAGGCGGCGCATGGGGCGTTGCCGTGATCGACGGGAGGCAGCCGGTGACGAAGACCGCGTCAACTCATTCCCCCGGTTCACATGCGCCCCTTTAAGTACGCATGCCGCGTGTCACCCTTCCGATTTTTCAAAGCAACGTCAAGGCCGTTGCGGGCGCATTGTCCCTTGGGGGTGCGTTTGCGGGGAGTTGAAGCCTGTGAGTGTGATGTAAAACCCAGACAAAAGACAAACTGCCGCCTCCCGGGCGGCAGTTGTCATGTCGACAAAGTTACTTCTCCTGCTGCTTGCGCCAGCGAATACCGGCCTCCAGGAACCCGTCGATCTCGCCGTTGAACACGGCCTCCGGGTTACCCACTTCGAACTCCGTCCTCAGGTCCTTGACCATCTGGTACGGGTGCAGGACGTACGAACGCATCTGGTTGCCCCAGGAGTTGCCGCCGTCGCCCTTGAGGGCGTCCATCTTGGCCTGCTCCTCCTGCCGGCGGCGCTCCAGCAGCTTGGCCTGGAGGACGTTCATCGCCGTGGCCTTGTTCTGGATCTGCGAGCGCTCGTTCTGGCAGGAGACCACGATGCCGGTGGGGAGGTGCGTGATCCGGACCGCGGAGTCGGTCGTGTTCACGCCCTGGCCGCCCGGCCCGGAGGACCGGTAGACGTCGATCCGCAGCTCGCTCTCGTCGATCTCGACGTGGTCGGACTGCTCGACGACGGGGAGGACCTCGACACCGGCGAAGGAGGTCTGGCGGCGCCCCTGGTTGTCGTAGGGCGAGATACGCACGAGGCGGTGCGTGCCCTGCTCGACGGAGAGGGTGCCGTAGGCGTACGGCGCCTGGACGGAGAAGGTGGTCGACTTGATGCCGGCCTCTTCGGCGTACGACGTCTCGATCAGCTCGGTCTTGTAGCCCCGCTGCTCGGCCCAGCGCAGGTACATGCGCTGCAGCTTCTCGGCGAAGTCGGCGGCGTCGACGCCACCGGCCTCGGCGCGGATGTTGACCAGCGCCTCACGGGAGTCGTACTCGCCGGACAGAAGGGTGCGGACCTCCATCTCGTCCAGCGACTTCTTCACCACGGCCAGCTCGGACTCGGCCTCGGCACGGGTGTCCGGGTCGTCCTCCTCCTCGGCCATCTCGAAGAGGACGGCGAGATCGTCGATCCGGCCGCGCAGCGCCTCCGCCTTCCTGACCTCGGCCTGGAGGTGGGAGAGCTTGCTGGTGATCTTCTGCGCCTCGTCCGGGTTGTCCCAGAGGGACGGCGCGGCCGCCTGCTCCTCGAGCACGGCGATGTCTGCCCTCATCGTGTCGAGGTCCAGGACGGCCTCGATCGACTCCATGGTCGAGGAGAGGGACTTCAGCTCTTCGGATACATCGACGACTGCCACCCTTCAAGCGTAACGGCTGTGGCAACCGACCTGGGCCGTGCGGCACCGGGTACCGCGGTGGCCGTCCCCGGGCGGGTCACGGGGTCGACGTGCTGTGGGTGTCCTGCGGTGCCTGCGAGTCGCCGTCGGACGAGGCCAGCCACGCGCCGACGCCCACGACGGCCGCCACGACCACCCCGGCCACCCCCAGCGTCACCCTGCGCCGCCGTACCGCCGCCCGGTGCTTGGCCGAGCCCGGCCTCGGCGCACCGGTGGGCCGGGGAGCGCGAGCGGTCCCATGGGCGCCGCCCGCCAGCTCGTCCGGGCCCGGCACCCGCATCGACGTATGCGTGTCCCGGTTGGAGTCCGGCTTGGCGCCGGGCACCAGCGACACCGCCCCCCGCCGCCGTACCGGCTCACCCTCCGGCGCGGCCGTCGGCGCGGACTCCTCCGCCTCCTCCTCGGTCAGCTCGGGCTCGTCCACGTCCAGCGGCGGCATCCCGGCCAGCGTCGGCAGCTGCTCGCGCAGCCGCGCCGCCAGCTCCGAGGCGCGCAGCCGGGACGCGGGCGCCTTGGCCAGGCACTGCACGATCAGCTGCCACAGCTCCTCGGGGATCCCGGGCAGCGGTACGACGGTCTCGGTGACGTGGCGCCGTAGCACCGCACCCGGATGCCCGCCGCCGAAGGGGGTGAAGCCGGCCAGCAGCTCGTACAGGACGGTCGCGAGGGCGTAGATGTCGACGGACGCGCGCGGGGGCAGCCCCTCGACGATCTCCGGGGCCAGATAGTCCGGCGTACCGATGATCTTCGTGGCGCGGGTCCGCTTCGGCGAGTCGATCAGCTTGGCGACGCCGAAGTCGGTGAGCAGCGCGGGGTGCGAGCCGCCCGGCCCGAGCGGGCCCTGCATGTCGAGGAGGACGTTCTCGGGCTTGACGTCGCGGTGGACGACCCCGGCCGCGTGGGCCGCGGCCAGCGCGTCGGCGACGTCGGCGACGATCGCCACGGCCGCCTCGGGGGCGAGCCGGCGCTCGCGCTCCAGTCGGGTGCGCAGGTCGGTGCCGCGCACGAGGTCCATGACCAGGGCCAGGTCATTGCCGTCGACGACCAGATCGCGCACGGTGACGATGTGCGGGTGCTCCAGGCCGAGCAGCGCGGTGCGCTCCTGCACGAAGCGTCCGACCAGCTCCTGGTCGGAGGAGAGGTCCTCGCGCAGCAGCTTGACGGCGACGGGGCCCTCCGGCCCCTCGCCCAGCCACACCGTGCCGGCGCTGCCCCGCCCCAGGATCTGGTTCGCGGTGTACCGGCTGCCGATCTTCCGTGCCAAGACTGCTCCTACAGACGCGTGTTGTCGCTAAAACTACGCGTCCGGCGAGCCAACCTTCACCGCGGAGACGGAAATCACCCGCCAGATGTCGACAAATCCGCAAACTCGCGGCCAGTTACCGCGGGTACGCGCGGTCAGTTGCCGCCGCCCGACGAGCCGCCCAGCTCCTTGATCCACTTCCCCGCCTGGTTGACCCAGTGGGTCACCTCGTGCCAGTAGCTCCGGCCCTGGCCGATCCAGGTGTGCAGCGGAGTCAGCTCATAGACCAGCCAGCTCGCCACGACCAGGATGATGATCGTGAACAGGCAGCCCTTCAGGCAGCCGAGCCCGGGGATCTTCATCGGGTTGGCGCTGCGCTGCCGCGGCGCGCGGGGCTCGCGCGCGGGCCGCCGCGGCTCCGGGGCGGGCGGCGCGTACTGCTGCGGCTGCTGCGGGGCGTACTGCTGAGGCTGGTGCTGGGGCTGCTGCTGCGCATAGCCGTACCCCTGCTGGTATCCCTGCTGCCGGCCGCGCGGCTGCGGCTGCTGCGGGCGGGCCTGCGGGGCCTGGCGCGGCTGCTGCTGCGGCCGGGCGACCTGCCGCTGCGGCCGGTGGCGCAGCGGGTCGTCCTCCGGCGACAGGTACTGCATCTGCATCTGCGTCTGCTCGTTGCGGTCGCGGGCCGCGCGCAGCTGGGTCTGCCAGGGGTGCGGCTGCTCGGGCTGCTGCCCCTGCGGGCCCGTGTTCGGCAGCACCGCCGTGGGGTCCGCGGCGCCCGTGTTCGGCAGTACGGCGGTGGGGTCGGCGGCGCCGGCGGGGCCACCGGTGTGCGGCAGCATGCTCGTCGCCGCGTTCGGGTCGTTCTGGCCGTACGCCCCCTGGGGCGCGTTCGTCGGCAGCACCTGGGTGGGGTCGGCGGCGCCGGGCACGCCCGGTACGGCGGTCGGGGCCGGGTCCGGGGCCAGCAGCGCGCCGACGCCCTCGGCGGCGGCGATCTGCGCGGCGTTGGCGTGCACACCGATGCCCTCGGCGACGACCCGCAGGCCGCGCGCGAGGTTCTCGGCGCTCGGCCGCTCGTCCGGGTTCTTGCGCAGGCAGCGTTCTATGACCGTCCACAGCGGGTCCGGGACGGTGGAGGGGCGGCGCGGCTCGGCGCTCAGATGCTGGTGCAGGACCTCCAGGGCCGTGCTGCCGGCGAACGGCGGGCGGCCGGTGACCAGCTCGTACAGCAGGATGCCGGCGCCGTAGATGTCCACGGCGGAGGTCTGCGGGCGGCCCTCGGCGGACTCCGGTGCCACGTACGCGGGCGTGCCGACGAACTCCTGGGTGCGGGTCAGGCCCGGGGAGTCGGCGAGGCGGGCGATGCCGAAGTCGGTCAGCATCGGGTGCATCCGGCCGTCGAGCTGCTGGAGCAGCACGTTGGCGGGCTTCAGGTCGCGGTGGACGACGCCGTCGGCGTGGCTCGCGGCGAGCGCGTCGGCGACCTGCGCCGTCATCAGCGAGGCGGCGACCGGCGTGAGAGAGCCGTTCTCGCGCAGGTAGCGGTGCAGGTCGGGGCCGTCGACGAGGTCCATGACCAGCGCCAGCAGATCGCCCTCGACGACCAGGTCGCGGACCCGGACGATGTTCGGGTGGGTCAGGCGGAGCAGGACGGAGCGCTCGCGCAGGAAGCGCATCACGATGTCCGGATCGCTCGCCAGCTCCTCCTTGAGGACCTTGATCGCGACCGTTTCGCCGGGCTGTCCCTGTACGGCCGCCTCGGCGCCCGCGGTCTCGCGCTGGCGGGCACGCCAGACGGTGCCTGTGGCGCCGCGTCCGAGCGGCTCCTCAAGCAGGTACTTGCTGCCGACTGGCCGCACGTCACGCGCTCCCTGCTGCTTGCTGATGCTTGCTTGGCTGCATTCCGGTTGTCATTCCGGTTGTCCGCCCCACTGTAGTGCCGCCTCTGCGGGCACCACGTGTCGTCCGAAAGACGCGCGTCCCGGTCCGCTGGTTGCCGGAGCCGGACGTGACCGATCTCAAGTGATCGGCCGAGCACAACCGGTCAGGCACTTTTGGGGTCAGAGCCGACCAATCAAGATCACTTGTCACCGGGTTCCGGGCGCGTTGTCAGCGGCAGGTGCGAGGATGCTGTCCAGTACTGCCAGTACTGGCCGATGTGCTCGTGTGGGGTGGGGGGAAGTCCGTCCCGCGCAGACCCGCGCAGAAGGGACCGCTGACGCCGATGCAGATCCGGCTGACCGTCGTAGACCCGCTGGGCCCGTCCTCGCCGCGGGGCCGCGCCGCGAGCCGCGACGTGCTGGTCACGGCGCCCACCGGCACGGACCTGGCCGCGGTCGCGTCGGCGCTGGCCGGGGCGGTCACCGGGGAGAGCGGCGCGGGCCGCGACACCGGCGGCGCGCCCGTGGTGCTGTACGCCGGCACCGAGCGCCTCGACCCGCGCCGCTCCACCCTCGGCGAGCCTCCGCTGATCGACGGCGCCGTGCTGTCCCTGGGCGCCCCGGCGGCCGCCGAGCCGCATCCCGAGCTGGACGAGGCGCCCACCCAGCTGCATGTCGTCGCCGGCCCGGACGCGGGCGGGGTCCATCTACTGCACGGCGGCCGGATCACCGTGGGCCGCTCGGACGACGCGGACGTGCCGCTGGACGACCCCGACGTGTCCCGGCTGCACTGCGCGGTCACCGTCGGCGCGGACGGCCGCGTCTCGGTCGCCGACCTCGGCTCCACGAACGGGACGGCGCTGGACGGGGTGCGGGTGGGCGAGCGTCCGGTGCGGTTCCCTGCCGGGGGGCTGCTGCGGATCGGCGAGTCGGCGCTGCGGGTCGCTCCCGTCGGGGGCGTGGGGGCGCGGGTCGTCTCCGACGGGGAGGGGTGCGTCCGGGTCGTTCGGGATGCGTCTTCGGATGCGTCTTCCGATGCGGATGCGGGTGCGGGTGCGTTGGGGGGCAGCCGGCCTTCGGCCGGGTCCGGGTTCCCACCCGCACCACCCGCACAACCCGTACAGCCATCGTCGGCGGCTGCGGGGGGCTCCCATGGGGCTTCCGCGGGGCCCGTCGGATCGGCCCAGCACGGGTATGGGGCCGACGGGTGGGGGGCCTTCGGGGGCGGGGGGCTGGAGCATCGGCGGGCCGAGTCGGGCGTGGTGCCGGGGCAGGGCGGGGCGCCGTCGATCGAGAACCGCGGCGGCGGGAACACCCACGCCGGGCGCCTCGGTGTCGGCGGATCGAACCCGACGGCCGCACAGCCGCACGCCGGCGCCGCGGAACACGGGCACATCGGCGAGGTCCCGGAGTCCGGCGAGGATCCGCGAGCGTACGGCGGGCGGCGGCGGGGGCTCGGCGCGTGGGCGCGGCGGCTGGCCGGCGGGCGCGGGGAGCAGCCCGTCGCCCCCGAGGCGTACAGCGGCACCGCGGCCCGCCCCGACGCCGCCCCGGCGGCCTTCGCCCCGCAGCAGCCCGAGACCTGGCCGGATCCCGCCGCGCTGCTGCTGACGGCGCTCGGGCCCGGGCCCCGGCTGTGGGAGCGCGGGCCGGGGCACGCGGAGGCGCTGACGGTGCGGCTCGGCACGGCCGACCGGAGCGCGCCGGACGGCTCCGGCCTGCTGCCCGCGGTGCCCGTGACGGCGGCTCTGCGCGAGGCCGGTGCGCTGGGCCTGGCCGGTCCGCGCCCCCGGCTGTCCGGGCTGGCCCGCGCGGTGCTGGCCCAGCTCGCCGCGCTGCACTCCCCCGACCTGCTGGAGATCGTGCTGATCAGCGCCGACCGCTCGCGTCCCGTGGAGGAGCGCACGGCCGAGTGGTCCTGGCTGGGCTGGCTCCCGCACGTCCGGCCGGGCCACGGCCAGGACTGCCGGCTGCTGCTGGCCTACGACCGCGAGCAGGCGGCGGCCCGCACGGAGGAGCTGCTGCGCCGGGTGGACGACCACGCGGCGACCGGCAGAAGCGCGGCCCACCCGGCTCGCGCCACAGCACTCGGCTCCCGCCCGGACGCCGTTGCCCAGGCCTCCCCCTCGGGCACGACGGCCCAGGGCGCCGCTGAGGCAGTCGGCACGCCGGTCGGCACGCCCTCCCCGGGCCCGACCGCCTACGACCACGGCGACCACGGCGCCTCCGCCACCCCGGGCACCCCCACCCAGGGGCTCGTCTCCGGCCACCCCGCCCACTCCGCCCCCGGGCACCCCAGTGGCCCCGCACCCGTTCCCGCCGCCCGTCGCCCCTCCTGGGCCAAGAGGGATGGTGAGGCCGGTGGGATCAGTGGTTTCGGCGGGCCCTACACCGTCGTCGTCGTGGACGGAGACCCAGGCGGCAGCGGGCTGCGCGAGGCCGTGGCGCGGCTCGCCGTGGCCGGGCCGCGAGCCGGGATCCATGTGATCTGTCTCGCCGAGACCGAGCCCGCCTCGCCCGCCTCGCCCGTGGCGCTGACGTACGAGGCCGCGTGCGCGGTGACGCCGACGTTCCGGCACTGCGGTGCCGTGGCGCTGCTCAGCGGTGATGTGGCGACCGCGCTGCATCTGATGCGGGTGGCGCCGAGCGGGCCCGTCGGGCCGGGCACGCTCGCCGCCGTGGACGCCGTCTCCCCCGCCTGGGCGGAGCGGTTCGCGCGGGCGCTCGCGCCGCTGCGGCCGGACGGCCCGGCCGGGGAGCGCGACACGCGCGTGGCCACGCCGTTGCCGCAGTCGGCGCGGCTGCTGGACGAGTTGGGGCTGGCCCGGGCCACCCCGGCGTCGCTGATGGCGCGCTGGGCGGATGCGGCCGATGACGCTCAGGCGCTGGGCGGGCGGGCGCGGGCCGTGCTCGGTGCCGGGCCGCGCGGGCCGCTCACCGCCGATCTGGTGGCCGACGGACCGCATCTGCTGATCGAGGGCCCGGCCGGCAGCGGTCGTACGGAGTTGCTGCGGGCCGTGGTGGCGTCGCTGGCCGCCGCCGAGCGGCCGGACCGGCTGGGCGTGGTGCTGGTCGACGGCCGGGACGGCACCGGTACGGGCGCGGCACACGGCGAGGGACTGCGGATGTGCACCGACATACCGCATGTCACCACACACCTGATCGCCAACGACCCGGTGCGCATGCGGGAGTTCGCCCAGTCGCTGGCGGCCGAGCTGAAGCGGCGGGCGGAGCTGCTGGGCCGGACGGACTTCGCGCAGTGGCACGCGGGGCAGGCGGTGCCGGGCCGGATCGTGGCGCAGCGCACGTCCGCGAGCGGTGACATAGAGGCGCCGCCCAGCACCACGCTGCGGCTGCGGCCGGGGGCGGCCGCGCGGCAGCGGGCCGAGGCGGCGCCGCCGTTGCCGAGGCTCGTGGTCGTCGTCGACGACCTGGACGCGCTGGTCGCGCCCTCGCTGGGCTCGCCGGGCCGGCCTGCTGCCGGGTCGGTGATGCGCGCGCTGGAGGCGGTGGCCCGGGACGGCGAGCGGCTCGGGGTGCAGCTGGTGGCGGCGGCCGGGATCGGCGGCCGTACGGCGGAGACCGAGCCCGCGCGGCGGGCGGCCCTGCGGGTCGCGCTCGACGCGCCCCAGCAGGGTCCGGACGAGCCGGCGCCGGGACGCGGGAAGCTGGCGTACGCGGACGGACGGGTCGTCGGTTTCCAGAGCGGCCGGGTGACCGGCCGTATCCCGCGCACCGCGACCCAGCGGCCGACGGTCGTCCCGCTGGACTGGCAGCGCATGGGCGACCCGCCGGCCCGCCGGCCCGTGCGGGAGCTGGGCAACGGCCCCACCGACCTGGCTCTGCTGGCGAGCGCGGTGGAGCGGGCGGCCCGGGAGGTGTCGGCGGCGGAGGTGCCATCCCTCCTCTGAGCGGAAATCGGCCGCTCTGAACGGAATCGGCCGCATACACTCCCGGTCACGAGCCGGTCACGATGCGCCGCTTGACACCGCAGGCGCTCTTGCCCGCCCTGAGCGGCCCGGCGTACACCGGACCGCACGGGACACGCTCGACGACGTTCAATGGAGAACGACGAACGGGGAAGTGATGCGGATCAAGAGCAGCACCATCCGGACAGACAGGGCCGTCACCACACTCGCCGCGCTGCTCGCGGGAGCCCTCGCGCTCACCGCCTGCTCCAGCAGCGACAACGACAAGAAGGGCAGCGGCGAGAGCAGCGGCGCGGCCACCGGCTCCACCGTCACCCTGCCGAAGCTGAACGGCGCCCATCTGGAGGTGGCCGCCGTCTGGACCGGCGCCGAGCAGGCCAACTTCAAGAAAGTCCTCGCCGAGTTCGAGAAGCGCACCGGCGCGACGGTCACCTTCGTGCCCGCCCAGGATCCGATCATCAACTTCCTCGGTTCGAAGATCGCGGGCGGCCAGCCGCCGGACGTGGCGATGCTGCCGCAGCCCGGCGCCATCAAGCAGGCCGTGCAGCACAAGTGGGCCAAGCCGCTCGGCCCGGACGCCCTCAAGGAGCTGCGCAAGAACTACTCGCAGGGCTGGCAGGACATCGGCAAGGTCGACGGCGGACAGTACGGCGTCTACTACAAGGCCGCCAACAAGTCGCTCATCTGGTACAACGCCAAGGTCTTCGCGAACGCGGGCGCCCAGGAGCCGAAGACCTGGAAGGACCTGCTGACCGCGACGCGGGCGGTGTACGACTCCGGTGTCACGCCGTTCTCGGTGGCCGGAGCGGACGGCTGGACGCTGACGGACTGGTTCGAGAACGTGTATCTGTCCCAGGCGGGACCTCAGAAGTACGACCAGCTCGCCCAGCACAAGATCAAGTGGACGGATCCGTCGGTCAAGCAGGCCCTGACGACGCTCGCGCAGATCTGGGGCAAGAAGGACTATCTCGCGGGCGGTCAGGACGGCGCGCTGCAGACGGAGTTCCCGGCCTCGGTCACCCAGACCTTCACCGGTGGCGACCAGCCGAAGGCGGCGATGGTCTACGAGGGCGACTTCGTCCAGGTCAACATCGGTGAGACCAAGGCGAAGGTGGGCACGGACGCGAAGGTCTTCCCGTTCCCCGCCGTCGGCTCCACCGCGCCCGTGGTCACCGGCGGTGACGCGGCGGTGATCCTGAAGGACTCCAGGGCGGCCCAGGCTCTGGTCACCTTCCTCGCCTCCCCGGACGCGGCGACGATCCAGGCGAAGCTCGGCGGCTATCTCTCGCCGAACAGGAGCGTGCCGGTCTCGGCGTACCCGAACGCGGTGCAGCAGAAGATCGCCAAGGCGCTGATCGCGTCCGGTGACGACTTCCGCTTCGACATGTCCGACCAGGCCCCGCAGGCCTTCGGCGGCACCCCGGGCAAGGGTGAGTGGAAGGACCTGCAGGACTTCCTGAAGAGCCCGGCGGACGTGGCGGGCACCCAGGCGAAGCTGGAGAAGGACGCGGCGGCCGCGTACGGAAGCGGGAGCTGATCCGGCGATGGCATCGGCAGCGGCGGCCGGGGCCCCACCGAGTCCCGCCGCACCCCGCAGTCGCAAGAGCGTGACCGGCACCCGCAAGACCGTGGCAGCGCTGTTCCTGCTGCCCGCCCTGGTGCTGCTCGGCGCGCTCGTGGTCTACCCGATCGGGTACTCGGTCATCCGCAGCTTCCTCGGCGCCTCCGGTGACGGCTTCGCCGGCGTCGACAACTACAAGACCCTCTTCACGGACGACAGCATCCGCACCGCCCTGAAGAACAACGTCATCTGGGTGGTGTTCGCGCCCACGGTCTCCACCGCGCTCGGTCTGGTCTTCGCGGTGCTGACCGAACGGGTGCGCTGGGGCACGGCGTTCAAGCTGGTCGTCTTCATGCCGATGGCGATCTCGATGCTGGCGGCCGGGATCATCTTCCGGCTGGTGTACGACCAGGATCCACACAAGGGGGTCGCGAACGCGGTGTGGGTGGGTGTGCACGACACCTTCGCGCAGTCGTCGGCGTTCCCGAAGGCCCACCCGGGCCGCCGGTCGCCGCTCGAACCCGACCACGGCGGGTTCATCACCTCGGCGACCGTGCGCACCGGGCAGCCGGTCGCCCTCCCGCTCGTCGGTGTCGCCCCGGACCGGATGCCGGACGGCGCGAAGAGGGCCGTCGCCGCCCGGCCCGAGCCGGGGAAGATCACCGGCACCGCCTGGCAGGACTTCACGCGCGGCAAGGGGGTGGGGCGGCTCGGCGTGCCCGACCCGTCCGAGCTGGGCTATGCCGGGATGCGGATCGAGGCGGTGAAGGACGGCAGGGTGGTCGCCTCGACGAAGGCGGCCGGCGACGGCACCTTCGCCCTGCCCGCCGCCGCCGACGGTGCCCGGCTGCGGCTTCCGGCGGGCAATTTCCGGGAGCCGTACAACGGTGTCGAGTGGCTCGGTCCGACGCTGGTCACCCCGGCGATCATCGGGGCGTATGTGTGGATGTGGGCGGGCTTCGCGATGGTGCTGATCGCGGCCGGGCTCGCGGGCGTGCCCCGGGAGCTGCTGGAGGCGGCGCGGGTGGACGGCGCCACCGAATGGCAGGTGTTCCGCAAGGTCACCGTGCCGCTGCTGGCACCGGTCCTCGCGGTCGTCACCGTCACGCTGATGATCAACGTGCTGAAGGTGTTCGACCTCGTCTACATCATCGCGCCGGGCTCCTCCCAGGACGACGCGAACGTGCTCGCCCTGGAGCTGTACCGCAAGGGCTTCGCGGAGGACCGGCCGGGCGTGGCGAGCGCGATCGCGGTGCTGCTGCTGGTCCTGGTGATCCCGGTGATGGCGTTCAACATCCGTCGGCTGAGGCGGGAGGTCCGGCGATGACCTGGCTGCTGGAAAAGATCAACAGTGGTCTGGTGCGGGTGTTCCTCATCCTCGTGGGCCTGTTCTGGCTGGTGCCGACGATCGGTCTGCTCATCTCCTCGCTGCGCGCGCCCGAGGACATGAGCGCGAGCGGCTGGTGGACGGTGTTCAGCAAGCCGTCCCAGCTCACCTTCGGCAGCTACCGCAAGCTGCTGGAGAACGGCGACATCACCCACTCCCTGCTGAACACCGTGCTGATCACGGTCCCGGCGACGGTGCTGGTCGTCGTGATCGGCGCCCTCGCGGGCTATGCGTTCGCCTGGATGGAGTTCCCGGGCCGGGACTGGTGGTTCCTGGGCGTGGTGAGTCTGCTGGTGGTGCCGGTGCAGGTGGCGCTGATCCCGATCGCCGAACTGTTCGGAAAGATCGGCCTGTTCGGGACGATCCTCGGGGTGATCCTGTTCCACACCGGTTTCGGTCTGCCGTTCGCGGTGTTCCTGCTGCGGAACTTCTTCGCCCAGATCCCGAGGGAGCTGCTGGAGGCGGCCCGCCTGGACGGCGCCGGTGAACTGCGGCTGTTCGCACGGGTGGTGATGCCGCTCGGCGGGCCGGCGATCGCGAGCCTCGGCATCTTCCAGTTCCTGTGGGTGTGGAACGACATGCTGGTGGCGCTGGTGTTCACCAAGTCGAGCACCCAGCCGATCACGGTCGCGCTGCAGACGCAGGTGCGGCAGTTCGGCAACAACGTCGATGTGCTGGCGCCCGGCGCGTTCATCTCCATGGTGATCCCGCTGGCGGTGTTCTTCGCGTTCCAGCGGCAGTTCGTGTCCGGGGTGATGGCGGGCGCGGTCAAGTAGCGGCACACGGTCGAGGGGTGGGCCTCAACGGGCTCACCCCTTGTCGTTCGCGTGCGTCCGCTGTCCCCCACATGCCGTACGGGCCCGTAACCAATTCACTCCATCGGCCGTTCCCGGTCAAAGCCCCCGCGCCGAGCGACGACCCTTGGATGTCCCTTGCCCAGGTTCAGTGTCATTGTCCCCGCGTACAAGGTTCAGGCGTATCTCTCCGAGTGCCTGGACTCGGTGCTCTCGCAGTCGTATCCCGATCTGGAACTGATCGCCGTGGACGACTGCTCACCGGATGCCTGCGGCGCGATCATCGACGAGTACGCGGTCCGTGACGCGCGTGTGCGGCCCGTGCACCTGGCCGAGAACCGGGGGCTCGGCCGGGCCCGGAACGCGGGCATGGCCGAGGCGAGCGGCGACTATCTGGTCTTCCTGGACAGCGACGACACGCTCACCCCGGACGCGCTGCGCTCGATCGCCGACCGGATCAAGGAGTCCGGCGAGCCGGACGTCCTGGTGTACGACTACGCGCGCACGTACTGGGACGGCCGGACGGTGCGCAACCAGCTCGCCGCCGAGCTGGTCGAGCAGGGCCCGGCGCCGTTCCGGCTGGAGGACCGGCCCGGGCTGCTCAGCGTGCTGATGGTGGCCTGGAACAAGGCCTACCGGCGGGAGTTCGTCGAGGAGCACGGCTTCGCCTTCCCGCAGGGCTACTACGAGGACACCCCCTGGACCTTCCCGGTGCTGATGACGGCGGGGTCGGTCGCCACCCTGGACCGGGTGTGCGTGCACTACCGGCAGCGCCGCCAGGGCAGCATCCTCGGCACCACCAGCCGTCGGCACTTCGATCTGTTCGAGCAGTACGACCGGGTGTTCGCGTATGTCGAGCGGCATCCCGAACTGTCGCGGTGGCGGCCGGAGTTGTTCCGCCGCATGGTCGACCACTACGCGACGGTCTTCACCAGGCGGGGCCGGCTGCCGCGCGGAAGCCATGGCGAGTTCCTGCGCCGGGCCCGTGCCCACTGCCGCCGCTACCGCGTCCCGGGGGCCCGGCTGCGGCCGCGGCACATCCTGGTCCGCTTCGGTCTGCACCGCACGTTCCGGGTGCTGCGGCTGGCCTCTGCCGGGCGCCGGCGCCTGCTGAAGGGGGCCGTGAAGCTGGCCCGTGCGCTGCGCACCGGCGCGCTGCGGCTGCACTACCGGATCCAGCTGCGGCTGCCGGTCCGCGCCGACCGGGCGGTGTTCGCCTCCGGCGCGGGCCGCGGCCACGGCGGTGACCCGGGCGCCCTGGAGGAGGCGTTCCGCGCCCACGCCCCGCACATCCGCACCGGGTGGATCGCCGCTCCCGAGCACCGGCACACGGTCCCGCCCGGCACGCGCGCGCTGCGGCCCGGCAGCGCCGCCTACTGGACGGCGCTGGCCCGCTCCCGGTATCTGGTCACCGACGACGCCCTGGACCGGGCCGTTCGCAAGCGGCCCGGGCAGCTGCTGATCCAGACCCGGCAGGGCACCCCGCTCAAGCACATGGGCCTGGACCTCCAGGAGCGCCCGGCGGCGGCCCGCGGCACCGACTTCGCCGAGCTGCTGCGCGGCGTCGACCAGTGGGACCTCGTCCTGTCGGGCAACCGGCACTCCACGCTCGTCTGGGAGCGGGCCTTGCCGGGCGGCTACACCACACTGGAGTACGGCGCCCCGCGCAACGACGTCCTCCAGCGGGCGACCTCGGCGGACGTGACCCGGCTGCGTGAGTCGCTGGGCATCCCCGAGGGCGCGGTCGCGATCCTGTACGCGCCGACCTTCCGCGACCATCGGCGCACCCAGCTCCCGCTGCTGGACCTGGAGCGGATCGCGCGCCGCCTCGGCCCGCGCTTCGTGATCCTGGCCCGCCCCCACCCGGTGCACGGCGGTCCGCTCGGCGCGGGCAACCGGGTCATCGACGTCGGCGGCCACCCGAACGTGCAGTCCCTCTGCCTGGCCTCGGACGCCCTCCTGACCGACTACTCGTCGATCATGTTCGACTACGCCGGCCTGGACCGGCCGATCGTCGTGCACACCGGCGACTGGCAGGCCTATCAGGCGTCCCGCGGAACCTACTTCGACCTGCGTGTCTTCCCTCCGGGCGCGGTCGCGCGCAGCGAGGACGAGCTGATCGACATCTTCGCGACCGGCCACTGGCGCGGCTCCCGCTCGGCCCAGCTGCGGGCGGCGTTCCGGGAGCGGTTCTGCCCGTACGACGACGGACGCGCCGCCGAGCGGGTCGTACGGCATGCGGTGTTCGGGGAGCACGGGCTGCCGTCGGTGGTGCCGCTCGCGGAACGCGCTCCGGTGCCGTCGGCGTGCGAGCGCTCCCCGCTGGCCACCGTGGAGCAACCTTCCGGTTCCCGCCCCGTCACCGAGAGGCGTTGAACCCCGTTGATCCCTCCGGGAGTTCCCCTGCTCCTCGGCTCGACGCGGCCCACCCCGAGCCGGCCGTCCACCTGGCGTCCGGCGGGACGGCCCGGCCGGGTGGCAGACCTCGTCCGCAGGACACGCGTTCGCAAGACGACAGAAAGAACAGAATGCCCCGCTTCAGCATCATTGTCCCGTCCCATGGGGTCGCCGCCCGGCTGTCCCAGGCGCTGGACTCGGTTCTCGGCCAGTCCTTCGGCGATCTGCAGCTGATCCCGGTCTGCGACACCCCGGACTCCCCGGCCGCCGCGGTGGCCGCCGGATACGCGGAGCGGGACTGCCGGGTGACCCCGGTCGACTCGCCGCCGTCCGCCGGCCCGGGCGGGGCGCGCAACGCCGGGATGCGGGCGGCGACCGGTGCGTATGTGCTGTTCCTCGACGGCGACGACCTGCTGCTGCCGGGCGCGCTCGCGGCGCTGGACGCCCGGCTGACCGAGACCGCCGGCGTGGATGTGCTCTATGTCGAGCACGAGCGCGCCCCCTGGTGGGAGGGCGAGCCGACCAATCCGGCCGCGCCCCTGCTGGCCAAGGCCCCGCGGGACGCGTTCGCCCCGGACGAGCTGCCGGAGCTGACCGGCGTCCAGCTCCCGGCGTGGAGCGCGGTCTACCGCCGCACCTTCCTCACCGAGCACGGGCTCACCTTCCCCGACAGCCACTTCACCGACCTCGGCTGGGGCGGGCTGACCACCGTCGCGGCCGGGCGGATCGCGGTGCTGCGCCGGGTCGTCGTACGGCACCGGCTGCGCCGGCAGGGCAGCCGGCTCAATCTGCCGGGGCCGCACCAGCACACCGTGCTCGACCAGGTGGACCTGGTGCTGGCCCGGGCCGTCGAGCGCGCGCTGCCCGCCGAGCGGATCCGGCCGCTGTTCGAGCAGCTGTTCACGTATGTGCTGAAGACGGCGTCCCGGCCGGAGCGGCTGCCCTCCGGGCACCGGGCGTTCTTCCGCCGCGCGGCCCGCCTCTACCGGCGCCACCGGCCGGCCGGTTACCGGGCACCGGGCGGCAGCCTGGGGGTGCAGCACCGGCTGCTGGCGACGGGCGCGTACCTCGCCTTCCGTTCGCTGCGCGGCGCCAACCAGGTCACCGCGAAGGCCACCGAGCGGCTGCCGCGCCCGCGCATGCTGCGCACCCGGCTGCGCTACGCCCTCGACCTGCGCCGCCCGCTCGACCCGAACCTGGCCGTGTACTGCGCCTACTGGGGCCGGGGCTACGCCTGCAACCCGGCCGCGATCCACGCCAAGGCCCGCGAACTCGCCCCGCACCTGCGCTCGGTGTTCCTGGTCGAGGCCGACCAGGCGCATGCGATGCCGAAGGACGTGGAGCACGCGGTGATCGGTTCCCGCCGCTACTGGGAGGTGCTGGCCCGCGCCACGTACCTGGTCAACAACGCCAACTTCGCCGAGGGAGTCGTCAAGCGGGCCGGCAGTGTGCATCTGCAGACCCAGCACGGCACCCCGCTGAAGACGATGGGCGTGGACCAGTCGACGCATCCGGTGGTGGCCGCCCGGTCGGGCAGCTTCACCAGGCTGCTGGGCCGGGTCGACCGCTGGGACTTCAACCTCTCCGCCAACCGCCACTCCACCCAGATGTGGGAGCGCGCCTTTCCCGGCTCGTACGAGCACCTGGAGTACGGCTATCCGCGCAACGACGTCTACTACACGGCGACCGGCGAGGACGTGGCCCGCATCCGGCGCGAGCTGGGGGTCCCGCAGGGCAGCACGGCCGTGCTGTACGCGCCGACCCACCGCGACCACCACACCGGGTTCGAGCCCGGCCTGGACCTGGAGGCGTTCTGCGCGGCGGCCGGCGAGGACGTCGTCGTGCTGCTGCGCGCCCACTACTTCTACGACCGGGGCGGTCTCCAGGGCTCGGACCGCGTCATCGACGTCACCGCGCACCGCTCCTCGGAGGATGTGTGCCTGGCCGCGGACGCGCTGGTCACCGACTACTCGTCGATCATGTTCGACTACGCCAACCTGGACCGTCCGATCGTCGTCTACGCCGACGACTGGGACGTCTACCGGCAGACGCGGGGCGTCTACTTCGACCTGATGGCCGAGCCGCCCGGCCCGGTCGTGCGCACCCCCCAGGAGCTGGCCGCCGTCTTCCGCGACGGCTCGTACGCGGACGCCGGGTCCGCGGCGCTGCGGGCCGCGTTCCGGGAGCGGTTCTGCGAGTTCGACGACGGCCGGGCCGCCGAACGGGTCGTACGGCGGGTGCTGCTCGGTGAGCCGCCCGAGGCGCTGCCGCCGGTGATCCCGCTCGCGGAGCGCGTCCCCGCCCCCGCCGCCGCGACTCTCGTGAGGAGTTGACCCGCCGTGCCCCGCTTCAGCCTGATCGTGCCCTGCTTCAAGGTGCAGGGCTTTCTGCGCGAGTGCCTGGACTCGGTGCTGCTGCAGTCCTTCAACGACTTCGAGCTGATCGCCGTGGACGACCGCTCCCCGGACGGCTGCGGCGCGATCCTCGACGAGTACGCCGCGCGCGATCCGCGGGTGAGGGTGCTGCACCTGCCGAAGAACGTGGGCCTCGGCCGGGCCCGCAACGCCGGGATGCCGCACGCCACCGGCGACTACCTCTTCTTCCTGGACAGCGACGACACCCTCACCCCGGGCGCGCTGCGCTCGATCGCCGACCGGCTGGCGGAGGCCAGGGACCCGGACGTGCTGGTCTTCGACTACGCGCGCACCTACTGGTGGGGCGGGACCCGGCGCAACGTCCTTTCCGAGGTGCTCGCCGAGGCCGGCCCGGAGAACTTCACGGTCGAGGAGTACCCGCGCATCCTCGACCTGCTGATGGTGGTGTGGAACAAGGTCCACCGGCGGGAGTTCGTGGCGGCGCAGGGCTTCGCGTTCCCGCCCGGCTACTACGAGGACACCCCCTGGACCTTCCCGGTGCTGCTCAGCGCCCGCCGGATCGCCGCGCTGGACCGGATCTGCGTCAACTACCGGCAGCGCCGGCAGGGCAGCATCCTGTCCACCACCAGCCGCAAGCACTTCGACGTCCACGACCAGTACGAGCGGGTCTTCGCGTTCGTCGACAAGCGCCCGGAGCTGGCGCACTGGCGGCCGTATCTGCACCGCAAGATGGGCGAGCACTGCCTGGACATCCTGGCCAAGCCGGACCGGCTGCCGCCCGCCGACAAGGCCGAGTTCTTCCGGCGTACGGCGCGGATGTTCCACACGTACAAGCCCGAGGGCGTCCTGGTCGACGGCGAGGCCGGCCTGCTGGAGGGCTCCTGGGCGGCGTACCGGATCCGGCGGCAGACAGCGCGGGCCGGACAGGAGACGGCACGGCGGGCCGGCCTGGCCGGCGACGCGGTGGCCGCGCGGGTCCGCTCCGGCTGGGCGTCCCTGCACGCGCACCGCCCGCTCGACCCGCAGCTGGTCGTCTACTCGGCGTCCTCGCACCGGGGTGTGCTCGGCGACCCGGCGGCCGTCCATGCCAAGGCCCGGGAGATCGCGCCGCAGCTGCGCGGGGTGTGGGTGGTGCGGGACGCGGAGACCGCGGCCGGGCTGCCGCCGGACGTGGAGCACGTGATCGTGGGCTCCCGCCGCTACTGCGAGGTCACCGCGCGGGCGAACTTCTTCGTCAACGACGTCAACTGGCCCGGCACGCTGGCCAAGCGGCCCGGCAGCGTGCACATCCACACCCACCAGGGCACCCCGCTGAAGTACCTGGGCGCCGACCTGCTGGACAAGCCGGGCGCCCGGCTCGGCTTCGACGTGCCGCAGATGCTGCGCCGGGCCGACCGCTGGGACTACAGCCTGGTGGCCAACCGCCACTCCGAGCTGGTCTGGGAGCGGGCCTACCCCTGCCACTTCACCTCGCTGCGCACCGGCAGCCCGCGCAACGACGTGCTGGTGAACGGCGGCCCGAGCGGCTTCCGCGAGCGGCACGGCATCCCGGCGGACCACACCGTCGTGCTGTACGCGCCGACCCGCCGGGACTACCGCCGCACCGGGCACGTGGACCGGATCGACCTCGTGCGGTTCGCGACCGACCTGGGCGCGGGGCACACGCTGGTGGTCCGGCTGCATCCGTCGCTGGCCGACGGCCCCGCGCGCGGGATGGGCCTCGGGGAGCTGGCCCGGCGCGGGATCGTGGTCGACGCGAGCGACGAGCGGCACATGGCGGACGTGCTGCTCGCGGCGGACGTCCTGGTCACCGACTACTCGGCCGTGATGTTCGACTACGCCCTGCTGGACCGGCCGATCGTGGTGCACGCCGACGACTGGGACGTGTACCGCGCGAGCCGCGGCGTCTACGTCGACATCACCGCCGAACCGCCGGGCCATGTCTCGTACTCCTACCGGGAGCTGGCCTGGCTGTTCGCCTCGGGGTGCTGGCGGGACGAGGAGTCGGCGCGGCTGCGGGCGGACTTCAGGGCCCGGTACTGCGAGTTCGACGACGGCCGGGCCGCCGAGCGGGTCGTACGGACGCTGCTGCTGGGCGAGCCGATGCCGGAGCCGGGCGCGGTACGGATCCCCGGGCAGGCGACGGGACGGGACGCGCTGACGTCGGCGTGAGAAGGCGTGGACGCAAAAAGGGTGCCGGCTCCCCGCTGACGGGGGCCGGCACCCAGGTGGATCGCTCAGCCGGTTACTCGATGACGAGGTCGACGTCGATGTTGCCGCGGGTGGCGTTGGAGTAGGGGCAGACCTGGTGGGCGGTCTCGACGAGCTTGCGGCCGGTCTCCTGGTCCACGGTGTCGGGCAGCTCGACGCGCAGCGTCACCTGCAGCCCGAAGCCCTCGCCCTGCTTGCCGATGCCGACCTCGGCCGTCACCGCCGCGTCGCTGACGTCGACCTTCGCCTGCCGGCCGACGAGGCCGAGGGCGCTGCCGAAGCAGGCGGCGTAACCGGCGGCGAAGAGCTGCTCGGGGTTGGTGCCCTGGCCGTCGCCGCCCAGCTCCACCGGCGGAGCCAGCTTCAGGTCGATCTTGCCGTCGGAGGAGATGGCACGGCCGTCCCGGCCGTGGGTGGCGGTGGCGACTGCGGTGTAGAGCGCGTCCATGGTGACCCGTCCTTCTCGATCTTCTCGTGCTTCTCGCTGCGGTGTCCCTTGCGAACACAAGTAGAGCACACAATTAAGTTGTGCACAACTAAATGGGCCGCAAGAGCTACTCTGGAGCCATGACCGCCTCACCCTCCTCCCCCGCCGGCGCCGAATGGCTCCGCCTGGACCGCCAGATCTGCTTTTCCCTGCACGCCGCGTCCCGCGCCTTCAACGGCGTCTACCGCGTGATCCTCAAGGACCTCGGGCTCACCTACCCCCAGTACCTGGTGATGCTGGTGCTGTGGGAACAGGGCGACCTGCCGGTCAAGAAGCTCGGCGAGCAGCTGCGCCTGGACTCGGGCACGCTCTCCCCGCTGGTCAAGCGGCTGGAGGGGGCGGGCCTCGTACACCGGGAGCGCAGCGCGCAGGACGAGCGCTCGGTGCAGGTCCGGCTCACCGGGGAGGGCGCCGCGCTGCGCGAGCGGGCCCTTCAGGTGCCGCGCCGCATCATGGGGGCGACCGGCTTCGACCTGGAGGAGATCGCCGACCTGCGCGAACGCCTCGACCAGCTCACGACCGCCCTGGACGCGGCGGCCCTGGCGGAAGCGGCGCGCGAGGCGGACCAGCCGACGCGGGCAGCGGATGGGCGGGAACCGGACCACGCACGTAGAGCCGTACGGTCGCCCCGCCCCGCAGGATCCCCTCCCGCCCGGTGAACTCCCGCCGCAGCACGGCGAGTTTGGCCAGCTCGGCGGGATCGCGGGGGGTCCAGCGCCCGGCGAGCAGATCCGGGTCCGCCACGACCCACACCCGCCTTAGCCGCCCCAGCCTCCGCCGCACCTCGCGTGCCCCGGCCTCCCGCCCGTACAGCGTCCCCGACCCGGCGGCCCCCTTCACCAGCGCCGCGTCCCGCACCCCGCGGAACGCCCGCGGATAGGCGAGGGCCACGTTCCGCATACTCGCCGGCAGGAACAGCACCGGCTCCCCCGCCCCCAGCCCCCGCCCCACCACCCGCGAAACGGCCCCCAGATCATCGGGCCGGGCACCGGGATCCCGATCGGCCCGCAGCAGGGGCAACTGGTCGAAGAAGGCGAGCGCGACGGCGAGGACACCGGCGACCGCGGGAAGAGAGGAATGCGCCACCGGGCGCCTTCCACCGGCACACAGTCGCCCCACCACCCCCGCCACCCGCTCAGCCCCCGCCGCGACCACCAACGGCGCCCCGCTCAACGCGTACAGCACATACCGGTCCACATAAAGCGGCGACAGCTGGGACGCCAGCATCAACACCGCAGGGGGGACCACCGTCAACGGCAGCGCCACCCCCGCGAGAGTGACTTCCCCCCGCCGCCCCACGATCCCCGCCAGCCCGGCCAGGGCGAGCGCGAGACACACCCAGTACACCCCGTCCGCAGGCCCGAGGAACCCCCGCAGCAGCCCCTGCGCCGTCTGGGCCGTAGGCCTCCGCAGCCACGCCACCTGCGCCGCCTGCCCCCGCGACACGAGCACCATCGGCAGCAGCGCGAGCCCGACGCCGCCCGCCGCACACCCCCAGCCCCGCCACACCCGCGCCCCGGCCCGGGCCAGCGCCAGCGACCCCGCGTGGGCGCACAGCAGCAGCACCGCGAACTCATGCAGCCAGCAGGTGAGGCCGAGGACCGTGCCGTACGCCCACCAGATCCCCCGCGATCCGTCCCGTACGGCCCGTACGAACAGCAGCGTCGCGCCCGTGGCCCCGGCGGCGACCAGGGCGTACGAGCGGCCCTCCTGCGCATAGTGGCCGGCCATCGGCGCGACGGCGTAGAGCAGCCCGGCCCACAGCCCGACGCGCGGCCGGGCCAGCCGGGTGCCCAGCGCCGCCACCAGCGCGGCCGTCGCCGCCGCCGCGCACACCGAGGGCAGCCGCAGCACGACCTCGTCGGGGTGCACGGCGAGCACGGCGTGCACGAGGAGGTAATACAGACCGTGCACGGCGTCCACGCCGTGCAGCAGCAGCCAGATCTGCGGCACCGTGCGCCGCCCGACCTGGAAGCTCACGGCTTCGTCGCGCCACATCCCGCCTCGGTCGAGCCCCCAGAGCCCGACCACGAGTATCACCAGCGCGGGCACGCCCACCGCGACCCGGCGGCGGACCCTGGCCCGCCGGCTCTCCGGCAGGTGCGGCGGCCCGCCGGCCGGTACGACGGCTGTGGCGGCAGCCGCCTTGCGCGACTGCGGTTTCAGGAGAAGCCCGACGTTCACCATGGCCCGATCTATTGGGATCTATTGCGATTAACCAATCTTTTAACGCGCATGACGGCGTATCGGCACGGATACACCATCCGCGCGGCTTAGGCTCCCATGCGATGAACCGCCTCCGTGTCACTTCCGGCCCGGTCCACGCTCTCGCCGCCCTCTGGCTCACCACGCGCGGGCTGATGCTGTGGCTGCTCGTCCACGACAGCACTCCGCTGCTCGGCGGGGGTTCCGTGACACGTGAGGTGTCGCAGCTGTACTTCCGCTGGTACGGGGTTCTCGCGCACGGCTCCTTCCCGACGCACGACACGCTGTGGCAGTACCCGCCGGCCGCCGGCGCGGTGCTGCTGGCGCCGGGTCTGCTGCCGTGGCTGACGTACTTCCAGGCGTTCGTGGTGCTCACGCTGGCCATGGACGCGCTGGTCACGGCGGCACTGACCCGCACCGGCACCCGGCCCGGGCGCAGCCTGCTCGGCGCGGCCCTGTGGACGGGCGGCCTGCCGCTGCTGCTGCACCTCCCGCTCGCCCGGTACGACGTCCAGGTCACCGCCCTGGCCGTGCTCTCCCTGCTGGCGCTCGGCCGCTCCCCGCGCGCAGGCGGCGTCTACGCGGCGCTGGGCGCGCTGGTGAAGGTGTGGCCGGCGCTGGTGCTGCTGGGCACGCCCCGGGGGCGGTCGACGCGCGGGGCATGGGGGTGGGCGCTGGCCGCCGGGGCCGCCTCGCTCGGCTTCTTCGCCGTGTCGTTCGACCATCCGCTGTCCTTCGTGCGGGAGCAGGGCGGGCGCGGGGTGCAGATCGAGTCGCTCGGCGGTACGGCGCTGAACCTCGCGCGGCACGCGGGCTGGCCGGGCGGGGCCCGCTACCAGTACGGCGCCGTCGAGCTGGTCGGCCCGCAGGTGCGCGCCGCGGCCACCGCCTCGCTGACGCTGACGGCGGTCTGCTTCGCGCTGCTGGTGCTGTGGCGGGTGCGGGCGCGGCGCTGGAGCGAGGCCACGCCGTGCGACGCGGCGCTGTGCGCGGTGCTGCTGTTCACGGTCACCAGCCGGGTGATCAGCCCGCAGTACATGATCTGGCTGGTCGGTCTGGCCGCCGTCTGCCTGACCTCGCGGCACACCAGCCAGCGGCCGGTCGCCGCGTTGGTCCTGGTGGCGACCGCGCTGAGCACCCTGGTCTTCCCGATGCACTACGGCGATGTGATCGACGCCACCTGGTCCGGCTGCCTGTTGATGCTGGCCCGCAACCTAATCCTGGCGGCCGCCGCTGTAGTCTCGTTCACCCGGCTGTGGCGAGCGGCACGGCCGGAAAGTAAGAGCGTGCACACGACGGAACCCCGACCCGCTTCCCACTGTCTTCCGGAGCGAGCGCTAAACCTCTCTTAATAGAGTATTACCGAATATTTCTACGCTCCCGGCCCGTGGACCCGATGCGACCAGACCCATCCGACACCCTCGATCCTGACACTCCCGATACAGCGAGTAGCGCAGCGAGCACCGCCGAGTCGCCCCGCGCGGCGCGGGTCGCTGTCGTCGTCATCGGCTACAACGACCGCGCCCATGTGGCCGATGCCGTGCGATCGGCCCTGGCCCAGGGGCCGGCGGTCGCCGAGGTCATCGCCGTGGACGACTGCTCCACGGACGGCAGCGCCGAGCTGCTGGACCAGCTGGCCGCCACCGAGCCCCGGCTGCGGGTGCTGCGCCGTGACGTGAACAGCGGCGGCTGCGGCAGCCCGCGCAACACCGGCATCGACGCGGTGACGACGCCGTACGTGATGTTCCTGGACAGCGACGACATCCTGCCGCCCGGTGCGGTGGACGCGCTGCTGTCGGCGGCCACGGAGGCGCACGCCGAGGTCGCGAGCGGGCTGTGCGTGCGCCGGGAGCTGCCCTCGGGGCGCGAGCAGCCCTGGCAGGCGCCCCTCTACACGGCGCGCGCCGTCCTCGCGCGCCCTTCCCAGCGCCCGCGCCTGGTCCACGACACGCTGTGCGTCAACAAGCTGTACCGCACCGACTTCCTGCGCGAGCACGGCATCCGCTTCCCCGAGGGCCGCTTCCTCTACGAGGACATCGTCTTCACCGCGCGCATGCTGGCCGCCGGCCCGCGCATCGCGCTCGTTCCGGACCGTGTGTACGTGTGGCATGTACGCCGGTCCGCCGAGCAGCTCTCGCTCTCGCTGGACCGCGACCGCATCGACAACTGGCAGGCGCGCATCCACGCGTGCGCGCTGGCGTACGACATCCTGCTGGGCGCCGGACAGAAGGAGCTGGCGCGGGCGGAGCGTGCCAAGTTCCTCGAGCACGAGGTGCGGATGTACACGCGCGAGCTGGGGTTGCGCGACGCGCAGTACCAGCGCGCATGGTGGGCGCACACCCGTGAGTTCCTCGCGCACTACGACGACGCCGACTGGGAGCTGAACCCCGGCGCTCCGGGCCGGCTGCTCGCGCGGGTCATCCAGGAGTCGCCCGAGCCGTGCGACCTGCCCCGGCTGCGTGAACTGGCCGCACGCCCGGCGCGCCTGCTGCCGCCGCACGCCCGCACTCCCGACGGCGTCCCCGTCTGGTCCGCCGACCTCCCCCAGGTCACCCTCGCGCCGCTGCTGACCCGCCCGACCGCCCTCCTCCCGCTCGCCGTCGACGCGGAACTGCGGCCACGCGCGCGTGCCTCGCTGCTGCGCCTGCGGCTGCACGAGCTGTACGGCAGGGTGGCCGAGGCAGGTCCGCGCGAGGTGGACGTGGAGTGGCGGTCCCGGGACGACGAGCGCACACGCGGGCGCACGACCGTCCCGCTCACGCCCTCCAACGCGGAGACGGACGCGGAGACGGGTGCGTCCGGCTGGTCGGCCGAGCTGCCCGTCGACCTGGCCGCGCTCGGCGCGGGCACCTGGGACCTGCGGCTGACCGTGCGCTTCGCGGACGGCGCGCAGCGGGACATCACGGCGCACGCCCTGACGGGCGTCGGCCGGCTGAGCCGGCGCGCCGTCCCGAGCGTCCGCTACGGCGTGCTTCTGATACAGCCGTACGCCACGCACTCCGGCGCACTCGCCGTGCGCGTGGCGACCGGCGTGCGCGGGGGCGTACAGGTGGTGCGCAGCCGGATGCGCCGCCTGCTTCACTGAGACACCCCCAGCTTCACTGAACGATGCCCGCTGCGCCACCGAGCGGCCGGACGGGCCAACTGAGGAGGAGACGGCCGCAATGACCTGGCTGATCACCGGCGGTGCCGGATACATCGGGGCACACGTCGTACGGGCGATGACCGAGGCGGGCGAGCGCACGGTCGTCTACGACGACCTGTCCACCGGCGTCGCCGAACGCCTGCCGGCGGAGGTCCCTCTGGTCCGTGGCTCCGTCCTGGACGCGGACCGGGTGGCCCGCACGCTCGCCGAGCACGAGATCAGCGGGGTCGTGCATCTGGCGGCGAAGAAGCAGGTCGGCGAGTCGGTGGAGCGCCCGCTGCACTACTACCGGGAGAACGTGGAGGGCCTGCGCACCCTCCTGGAGGCGGTCACGGCGGCGGAGGTCCCGTCCTTCCTCTTCTCCTCCTCGGCGGCGGTCTACGGCATGCCGGACGTCAACCTGGTGACGGAGGAGACCCCCTGCGTCCCGATGTCCCCCTACGGCGAGACGAAGCTGGTCGGCGAATGGCTGGCCCGCGCGACGGGCAAGGCCACCGGCCTCGCGACCGCGTCGCTGCGCTACTTCAACGTGGCGGGCGCGGCGTGCCCGGAACTGGCCGACACGGGCGTGTTCAACCTGATCCCGATGGTCTTCGAGAAGCTCACCGAGGGCGCGGCGCCGCGCATCTTCGGCGACGACTACCCGACGCCGGACGGCACCTGCGTGCGCGACTACATCCACGTGGTCGACCTGGCCGAGGCCCATGTCGCCGTCGCCCGCGCCCTGGCCTCCTCCCCCGGCACCGACCTGACCCTCAACATCGGACGCGGCGAGGGTGTCTCCGTCCGCGAGATGATCGACCGCATCAACGCGGTCACCGGCTACGACCGCGCGCCGACCGTCACCCCGCGCCGCCCCGGCGACCCCGCGCGCGTCGTCGCCTCGGCCGACCGCATCGCCACCGAACTGGGCTGGCAGGCCAAGTACGACGTCCAGGACATGATCACCTCGGCCTGGGAGGGCTGGGTCCACCACCACCCGGAGGCGGCCCGCTCGTAGGCTGCGCCGATGGACGTACCGGGAGCTGTTGAACGCGCCATCGGCGCCGTACTCGGCTCCGCCGTCGGTGACTCCCTCGGGGCACCCTTCGAGTTCGGCCCCGAGGGCGCCTTCTCCGCCCGCTTCCCGCACCCGGGCCACGGCGACGAGATGTGCGGGGGCGGCGGCTGGAACCCGGGCGAGGCAACGGACGACACCCAGATGGCAGTCCTGACCGCCGAGTCCCTCCTGGACTGCGGCGGGCTGGACCTGCCGGACGTCTTTCGCCGCTTCCAGCGCTGGGCGGCGTCCGACCCGAAGGACATAGGCCTGCAGACGGAGGCGGTCCTGACCAGCGGGGATCCATGGGACACGGCCGCCGCACTCCACTTCCAGGTCAGCCAACGGGCCGCCGGCAACGGTGCTCTGATGCGGGCGGCCCCTTCGGCGGTGCGCTTCGCCCGCCACGGCCGCGAGTCCACCATGAACGCCGCCCGCCGCCTCTCCGCCCTCACCCACGGCGACCGCGCGGCATGGGAGGGCACCGCGGCGCTGCACGAACTGATCCGCGTGGCCCTGACCGGGGGCAACCCGCTCAGCGCCGTACCGACGACCCTGGCCGCCCTCCACCCCGACCACCGGCCGCGCTACGAAACGGTCCTCTCCCCCGGCTGGCATCCCGACCGGGCGACCGAGTTCAACGGCGCGGTGTGGCCGTGTCTCGGCTCGGCGGTGTGGGCGCTGCGGACCACGGCGTCCTACGAGGAGGCGGTCCGCGCGGCCATCGACCTCGGCGGTGACACGGACACGGTGGCGGCGGTCACAGGGGCGCTGGCCGGAGCGGTGTACGGGGTCGACGCGATACCGCCGCGCTGGCTCGGGCCGCTGCACATACCGCTGCCGGGCTTCGACGGGCGGGTGCTGGACGCGCAGGACATGGCGCGACTCGCCGAGAAGCTCCTCGAGAGGCCCGGCGACGGGTAGTCGGTGGCCAGGCCGCGGCCACGCGGCGGAGGCCGCATGTCGTTGCGGCCACGCGCCTCTCAGGGAGCTGCCGCGCCGTCGGCTGTGGCGCTCACAGCGCCTTCAGGGCCCCCGCTGCCGCGCGGGCCAGGTTTTCCAGGTAGCCCTTCGGGAGCTTCGGGGAGCGGATCACCACCGCGCGCCAGTACAGCGGCCCGGAGATCAGGTCGAGCGCGAGATCGGCGTCGACGCCCGCGCGCACCTCCCCGCGCGCCTCCGCCGCAGCCACGATCTTGCTGGCCACGCCCTCCTGACCGTCCCGCAGGGCCTTCTGGAAGGCGTCGGCGATGTCGGGATTGCGGGCCGCCTCGGCCTGCAGGTCGGGGATGATCTGCGAGGCCACCGGGTGGCGCAGGGCGCGGGACGTGACCTCGTACAGCAGGCGCAGGTCGCCTTCCAGGGAGCCCGTGTCGGGGACCGGGAGCCCGAGCACCGCCATCGCCGAGACCACGTCCAGGACCAGGTGCAGCTTGGAACGCCACCGCCGGTACACCGCGGTCTTGCCGACGCCCGCGCGCCGCGCGATGCCCTCGATGGACATCCGGGCATAGCCCACCGCCGCGAGTTCCTCGAAGACCGCCGCACGGATGGCGTCGGTCACGTCCTCCCGCAGCACGGCGGCCCCGGCGGGGGTCCGGCGGCGCGGACGCGTCGGCGGGTCGTCGGCGTTCGTCGTCATGACGCACAGCATAGGCACGTTACGACGATACGGTTGCGTTCCGACGTCGATTGGTTCTACTCTCGCCGTTGCGACGATACGGTCCCGTTCCGACGTAAGAGAACGTGAAGAGAAGCGTAAGGAAACGAACGCCAGTCGGACGACGGACCACCGACGCGTCCCGGCCGCTGCCGGGCGCGGCATCCCTCCCCCCGAGCGAAAGCAGCGGATGTGAGCCAGGTCCTCGACACACCGCCCCCCACCCAGGCCTCGGCCGACGACGACCTCGCGGCGCTGGCCGCCCGGCACGGCCTGTCGGTCAGTGGCGCCCGCCCCTCCCTGCCGGAGTACGTCCGCCAGCTGTGGGCCCGGCGCCACTTCATCACCGCCTTCGCCACCGCCAAGCTCACCTCGCAGTACAGCGAGGCAAAACTCGGCCAGATCTGGCAGGTCATGACCCCGCTGCTGAACGCGGCGGTCTACTACTTCATCTTCGGCGTGCTCATGGGCACCAGCCGCGGTGTGCCGAACTACATCCCGTTCCTGGTCACGGGCGTGTTCATCTGGACGTTCACCCAGAGCTCGATCATGGCGGGCACCCGCGCGATCTCCGGCAACCTCGGCCTGGTCCGCGCCCTGCACTTCCCGCGCGCCGCGCTGCCGATCTCCTTCTGCATCCAGCAGCTCCAGCAGCTGCTGTTCTCGATGACCGCACTGTTCGTGATCATCCTGTCCTTCGGCATCCCGGTCACCCCGCACTGGCTGCTCGCGTTCCCCGCCCTGCTCCTGCAGTTCGTGTTCAACGCCGGCGTGTCGCTGATCATGGCGCGCTGGGGCGCCAAGACCCCGGACATCGCCCAGCTGATGCCGTTCGTGCTGCGCACCTGGATGTACGTGTCCGGCGTGATGTGGAGCATCGAGAAGATCACCAAGAAGGACCACCTGCCGCACCTTCTCATTCTGGCGCTGAAGACCCAGCCGGCCTCGGTCTACATCGACCTCATGCGGTACGCCCTGATCGACAGCTTCCACTCCAAGCAGTTGCCCCCGCATGTGTGGCTGGCGGCCACCGGCTGGGCCCTGCTCGCCGGCATCGGCGGCTTCATCTACTTCTGGAAGGCTGAGGAGACGTACGGCCGTGGCTGAGCAGACCCCCGCGAACACCGCGCACAGCACCAAGATCCCCACCGTCGTCGTCGACGAAGTCGACATCGTCTACCGGGTCAACGGCACCGGCGCCGGCCGCGGCTCCGCCACCGCCGCCCTCAACCGCATCATGCGGCGCAAGCAGGCCGAGCAGGCGGCCGGGGTGCGCCGGGTGCACGCGGTGAAGAAGGTGTCGTTCGTCGCCTACAAGGGCGAGGCGATCGGCCTCATCGGCACCAACGGCTCCGGCAAGTCGACCCTGCTCAAGGCGATCGCCGGCGTGCTCCCCGTGGAGAGCGGCCACATCTACACCGACGGCCAGCCCTCCCTGCTCGGTGTCAACGCGGCGCTGATGAACGACCTCACGGGTGAGCGCAACGTCTATCTCGGCGGCCTCGCCATGGGCATGTCGCGGGAGCAGGTCAAGGACCGCTACCAGGACATCGTCGACTTCTCCGGGATCAACGAGAAGGGCGACTTCATCACCCTGCCGATGCGCACGTACTCCTCCGGCATGGCGGCCCGGCTGCGGTTCTCCATCGCCGCCGCCAAGGACCACGACGTCCTGCTGATCGACGAGGCCCTGGCCACCGGCGACCGCAGGTTCCAGATGCGCTCCGAGGACCGGATCCGCGAGCTGCGCGAGCAGGCGGGCACGGTCTTCCTGGTCAGCCACAACAACAAGTCGATCCGCGACACCTGCGAGCGGACCCTGTGGCTGGAGCGCGGCGAGCTGCGCATGGACGGGCCGACCGAGGACGTCATGAAGGAGTACGAGGCCTTCACCGGCGACAAGGGCGACAAGAAGGCAGGTAACAAGGCGGCATAGAAGTTGCCGCGCGGGAAACCGCAGGTGGCGGAACTCCGTCTTCCTACTAGAGTTCTCTTCCTGCCCCACGAGCGGTTATCCATTTCATCCGCTTAGTGACAGTATGTTATGAAGGATCCTTACCCCATTGACAACCCATAAGGAGTCCACAGCGATGCCCCAACTCAGCGTCATCGTCTACGGACCGAACGCACAGGGGCATCTGACAGAGTTGCTGGACTCCCTGGAGGCCCACCCGCTCACCGACGCCGAGGTGATCGTCGCCGCGGTCGGCGACTGGGCACGGGAGGCCGCCGCGGGTCACGCTCCCGAGACGGTCGTCGTACCGCTGCCGGACGGCACCGGTGACGCGGCGGCCCGGGCCGCCGGCGCCGCCCGCGCGAGGGGCCGCTGGCTGCACTTCGTCCACGCCAAGGACAGCCTGCCCGCCGGCACCCCCCGGCTGATCACCGAGCGGACCGCCGAACTCGACGCCGCGGACGGCGACGACACCCCGGCGGCCGCGCACGCCGCCGTGGACGTCCTCCTCCTCGACCACGTCACCACCACCTGGCAGAGCGCCGCCCGCCCCTCCCGCGACGCCCGCTTCCTCGCCGCCGTCGGCCGCGCCGGCCTGCCCCTGGACGAGGCCGCCGACCTGCTGCGGCTCACCCCGCTGCTCGGCAACCGCGTACTGCGCGCCGACTTCTGGCGCGCGCACGAAGACCTCCTCACCAACGACGACGAACCGCACGCCGCCCAGGCCGTCCTGCTGCGCGCCGACCGCGTCGCCTGCCTGAACCAGGTGGCCTACGAGCACCGCGAGCTGCGCCCCGAGAGCCTGCCGCCGCGCGCCCCCGAGGACCGCTTCGCGCTGATCGAGCGCTACGAGTCGCTGCTCGCGCTCGCCCGGGACCGCCGCGCCGCCCGCGCGGTGCTGTACGACCTGATGATGCGCGACCTCGTGCGCACCTTCGCCGGTGAGAACCTGCCCGACGCGGTGGCCCGCGAGTTCTTCCGCCGCGCCTCCCTCGCCGCCGTCCGCTGGCGCCCCGAGAACCACGAGCGCCCGGCGGGCGTGGAGGGCGTACGGCACGCGCTGCTGGAGGAGGGCGCGTACACCAAGTACCGCGCGTTCCAGGCCGCCAACCGCACCCGCCGCGCCGCGAAGAAGGCCGTACGGACGCGTAAGAAGCAGGTCGGCGCCAAGCTCCGCGACCAGCAGTACCACCGCGCCCTGAGCCGCCCGATCGACCCGAACCTGGCCGTGTTCGCCGCCTACTGGGAGCGCGGGGTGGCCTGCAACCCGGCCGCGATCGCCGCCAAGCTCGCCGAACTCGCCCCGCACATCCACCCGGTGTGGGTGGTGGCGAAGGAGAACACGGCCCTGCTGCCGCCCGGCACCGACCATGTGATCCCCGGCACCCGCCGCTACTGGGAGACCGTGGCCACCGCCAAGTACCTGGTGAACAACGTCAACTTCGCCAACGCGGTGGTCAAGCGCCCCGGCTCGATCCACCTCCAGACCCACCACGGCACCCCGCTCAAGCGCATGGGCCTGGACCAGATGGAACACCCGGCCGCCGCCAAGGGCCTGGACTTCGCCGCGCTGCTGTCCCGCATCGACAAGTGGGACTACAGCGTCAGCGCCAACAGCCACTCCACCCGGATGTGGGAGCGCGCCTACCCGGCCCGCTACACCTCCCTGGACTACGGCTATCCGCGCAACGACGTCTTCTACACGAGCGACGCACAGGCGGTCCGCGCGGCCCGCGAACGGCTCGGCATCGCCCCCGGCAAGACGGCCGTCCTGTACGCCCCCACCCACCGCGACTACGAGGCCGGCTTCACCCCGCGCCTGGACCTCGCCGAATTCGCCGACCGGCTCGGCGAGGATACGGTCCTGCTGGTCCGCGCCCACTACTTCTACGGCGGCGCGGCCTCACCGCTGACCGGTCTGCGCCGCTCCGGCCGCATCATCGACGTCTCCTCCTACGACCCTGTCGAGGAGCTGTGCCTGGCCGCCGACGCGCTGGTCACGGACTACTCGTCGATCATGTTCGACTACGCCAACCTGGACCGTCCGATCGTCGTCTACGCCGACGACTGGGAGACCTACCGGACCACCCGCGGCGTCTACTTCGACCTGACGGCCGAACACCCCGGCCAGGTGGCCCGCACCCAGGAGGAGCTGACGGAGATCTTCGTCTCCGGCGCCTGGCGAGACGACAGCGCGAAGAAGGCGCGGGCCGCGTTCCGGCGCCGGTTCTGCGAGTACGACGACGGCCACGCCGCCGAGCGGATCGTACGACGGGTGTTCCTGGGCGAGCCGGAGGAAGCACTGCCACCGGTGATCCCGATCGAGGAACGCACCCCCGCCCCGACCCCTCAGGAGGCCACGGCATGACGACCACGACGACCACGACCCCCGATGTCACGGTCACCGTCATCGTCTTCAACGACGCGGCCCGCCTGCCCCGGGCGGTGGCTTCGGCGCTCGCCCAGACGCACGCGAACATCGAGGTCATCATCAGCGATGACCACTCCACCGACGACACCCCCGCGGTGGCGCGCCGGCTGGAGGCCGAGAACCCCCGCGTCCGCTATCTGCGGCTGCCGGAGAACAGCGGCGGCTGCAGCGCCCCGCGCAACCGGGCCATCGAGATCGCCCGGGCGCCGTACCTGATGTTCCTCGACAGCGACGACGAACTCCCGCCCCGCGCGGTCGAGTTGCTCCTCGCCGCGCACCGCGAGCGCGAGGTGGACTTCACCATGGGCGCCTGCCAGCGCCTCCGGGTGGACACCGGCCACCGCTCCACCTGGATGCCGAACCTGTTCGCCGAGCGGCGCACGGTGGAGAACATCGAGTCGGAGCCGGGCCTGCTCTTCTGGCCGCTGTCGACGAACAGGATGTACACCGCCGACTTCCTGAACCGTCACAACCTCCGCTTCCCGGAGGGCGTCCACTACGAGGACCAGCTGTTCTCGATCCAGTCGTACTGTCTGGCGAAGGCGTTCACGATCATCCCGGACCCGGTGTACCTCTGGTACATCGAGCCGTTCGCGGCAGCGGACACGGCCACGATCTCCAACCAGCGGCACAAGATCTCCAACGTCGAGGACCGCATCCGCGTACACCGGATGATCGACGAGTTCCTGGCGGGGAGCGAGCACCCTGGGCTGCGCGAGGACAAGGACTTCAAGTTCCTCAAGCACGACTTCCGGCTGTACGCCAGCGATCTGCCCTACCGGGACGCGGAGTGGCTGGACGCCTTCGCCGAGATCATGAACCCGTACCTGGACACGCTGACCGACGGCGCCTACACCCGGCTGCCGCGGGCCGACCGGGTGGTGCTCGAGCTGCTGCGCGAGGGCCGCCTGGCCGACGCCCAGCTCGCGGCGCGCAGTCTCGGTCATCCGGTGGCACCGCGGCAGATCACGGCCGACGAGTCCGGCACACCGCACTGGGGCGAGACGCTGCCGTCCACCGAGCGCGGCCGCCGTGAACTGGACGTGTCCGACCTGGAGTTGGACACCCGTCCGTTCCCGAGCGCGCAGTTCCGCCATGAGATCACGGAGCTGACCCCGGGCCCCGGTGCCTCCCTCACCCTCGCCATCCGCACCTACGACCCCGGTCTGCGCCTGCCGGTCGGCCCGCAGCGCGCCAGCCTGATCCTCTCCCCCGGCAACCGCCGGATGACGATCCCCTTCCGGCTCGACCCGGTCCGTCCCAGCGTCTTCGAAGGCACGGTCCGTATCGACCTGTCCACCGCCCCGCTTCCCCTCCAGGGCTTCGCGGGCATGCGGCACCCGGTGGTCCGACTCCAGCAGCAGGGGCTGTCCAACTCCGGCCTCCTGCTGGCGCCTCCCACCTTCCCCACGCTCACGGCCCGTGTCGACTACCGCTCCGGCGTGACCCCGCACGAGCTGACCGTGGAGCCGGAGGGCCGCAACCCCGGCCGCCTGCAGCTGCGCTGGCAGCCGGTGGGAGTCACGGCCCGGGTGATCCGTCCGGTGGTCAAGCGCGTCGCCCGCCCCCGCATCCGCAAGGCGGCGAAGCTGCTGTCCAGCGTGCTGAGGTAGAAGGCCGGGTCGCGGCGCCGTTGTACCCAGGGGCGCGGGAGCGACTGCGGATCCACCGTGGCGGATCGCGCAGTTCCCCGCGCCCCTAGGCGTTGCGGTCGACCTGGTGCCCCGGCAGGCAACGTCTGCCCTTGAGGAGCGGCGTCCGGTGCGTGCTCCGGGGGTCCCCCCGGCCGTGGCTGGGGGAGTGCCGGCCGGGAGCCCTCGTACTGGGCGTACGTGGGCTTTCGGCCGGTGCGGCGAGAGTGGGGGTACCTCCCACGCCCTTAAGGCAGTGGGGGAGTGCCGGGCGTCGCGACGGGGCGAACGTTGCCTGCCGGGGCACCAGCTGGGGGCGAGCGAAACCCCGCCCCCAGCGGCAGCTAGCGCACCACTCGGTACAGGGTCTCGTCGCCCGGGCCGTCGGTCACCTTCCGGAGGCCCGGACCGGCCAGTCCACCCGGCCCCACGACCCACCGCACGCCGTACTCCCGCGCGATCCGCGCCCGCTCGGCCGCGGACGTCCCCGAGGCGAAGTAGCGCTCGACCGCCGCCTCCCTCTTCGCCGAATCCGGCAGGAAGACATCCGGATACCCGGGCGCCACGGTGTACGGCCCATACGCGGGGATCTGCCGCGCGGGCGTCTCCGAAGCCATCACCACGTCCCCGTACTTCACCCACGGCGTGATCCAGTGGTACCCCACCCACGGCGTCTGGTACTTCGCGGCGACCACCGAAGGCAGCGGGCCCTTCCCCGTCACATAGCCGAGCGTCCCGACCTGCGTCCACGCCCCGACGAGCAGCGCGGCTCCCAGCACGCACGCCCACCCGGCCCGCACCGCGCGCCGCCCGGCCGCGACGACCTCCAGCGCGGCTGCCAGCTGCGCCGGGATCAGCGCGGCCGGCATGGCCCGGCCCCAGGAGTAGTGGCCGGTCAGCCCGCCCGCGGCGAACATCAGCGACCCGAGGACGAAGAACAGCACCAGGGGGTCCCAGCGGTCGCGCCGGAAGCGGAGCGCCAGCGCCGCCACCCCGAGCAGCACCAGCCCGAACCGCACGGTCAGGTCGTCGTACAGCGGCTTGTGGATGGCCTCCAGGTCCGCGCCCGCGGAGAAGAGCGAGAAGAAGTCGTAGTACGGCCACAGCCAGAGCAGGGCCATGCCCAGAGCCAGGGCGGCAGCCAGGCGCAGCAGCAGCGCGCGCGACGGCCGCGCCGCGATCACCATCGCCAGCGCCCCCAGCGACGCCACGACGCCCGTGAACTGGTGGCACAGCAGGATCAGGGCCCACAGCGCTCCGAGCCACAGCCACCTGGCCCACGCGGCCTCGTCCCGCGCCGCCCGCGTCAGCCAGGCCCAGAAGTGGAAGGTGAGGCCGAGCGCGAGGGCGCTCGGGTACGCCACCGTCAGCGCCAGGGAGTTCAGACCCAGGAAGCCGGACCAGGTGAACAGCTGCGGGCCCCAGAGGAAGAGCAGGCTCAGCAGGGCCAGGGCGGGCGCCGCACGGTGCGCGGTCAGTGTGCGTACATAGCGCCAGACCCCGGTGACGAGCAGCGTCAGCCCGGCGAGCGCGCCGATCCGCAGCACCATGAACACCGGCAGGCCGGTAACCTTGGCGACCACGCCCAGCACCAGCATCCACGGCGAGTAGTAGGGGCTCGGCGTGTCCGCGTCGACCAGCGGATTGCCGGGATGGACCAGGTTGTGGCTGAGGCGCTGGATGGTGGCGGCGTGCATGCCGAGATCGCCCGCCCACGGCAGGCGGACGATCACCAGGAGCAGCAGCACCACGACGAGCGCGGCGGCCACCTGCGGCAGTGCCCGACCGGCCCGCGCGGCGCCGGACGGCGTGTGCGTGCGACTCACCGGTTCGATGTCAGACGGTGCGGTGTGCATCCTGCTGGAACACCCAGGTGCGATAGACGACGAATCGGAAGGCGGAGGCGAGCACGATCGACAGTGCCTTCGCCACGTTGGATTCCAGCAGACTGTTGAGGCCGAGTCCGTGGTACCCGACCCAGAACAGGCCGATCTCCATGACTACGCCGAGACCGCTGAAGACGAAGAACAGCATGATCTGACTGCGGGTGCGCGAGGCCCGGTCGCGATAGGCGAAATAGCGGAAACCCAGGTAATTGGTCGCCATCGCGACACAGCTGGCCAGGACCGTCGCCGTCATCGCCTGCCCACCCAGGCCGTGCAGCAGCAGGTTGAAGATCAGGAAATTGACGAGGACGCCGCTGCCGCCGACGATCCCGAATTTCACGACCTCCAGCACGACGCGCGTGACGGGCCGGGCCGGCGCCGGCGCCGGCGTGGGGGGCGCCGCCGGGCGGGTCTCGGTGATCTCGGTGAGTTGAACAGTCACACCGCCGACCCTATCCGAAGGACACTGATTAGCAGGAAACGGTAAATCCACTGATCATTTTTTGCCAAGGGTCGGCAAGAAGCGGAACGCCCCGGTCCGATCTCACGTCGGCCCGGGGCGCCCCGCTGTCGTACGGCTACGAGTGGGTGCGCAGCAGCGTCCGCATCGTCCGCATCGCCACCGAGAGGTTGGCGAGGTCGAACGTCTCCGAGCCGCGGATCTCCTCCAGTGTGGTGCGCGCCCGGCTCAGGATGGGCGCGTTCTTCTGCTCCCAGGCCTTGAAGCGCTGCTCGGGAGTGGAGGTGCCGTTGCCGGCCGCGAAGACATCCGCGGTGAGCGCCGCGTGCGCCGCGTACAGGTCCTCGCGGATGGAGGCGCGGGCCATGGACTGCCAGCGGTCGGCACGGGGCAGCTCGATGATGCGGTCCATCAGCTGGGTGATGTTGAGCCGGTCGGCGAGGTCGTAGTAGATCTCGGCGACGTCGAGCGGCTCCCTGCCCATGCGGTCGGCCACCGACACGATGTCGAGCGTCGGGAAGGCGGAGGAGAACCCGGCCACGCGCGTGGCGAGTTCCTCCGGGACGCCGGCCTCGTTCAGCTCCTCGTACACATGCTGGTACCACTCCAGGTCCGCGCCGCGCAGCAGCTTCGGCAGCTCCTGCCAGACCCGCTCGACCCGCTCGGCGAAGAACTCGACCGTCTCGGCCAGCTCCAGCGGCTGCGGCCGGTTGTTGAGCAGCCAGCGCGTGCCGCGCTCGACGAGCCGGCGCGAGTGCAGCCGGATCCGGGTCTGCACGGCCGCGTCGACCTTGTTGTCCAGCGCCTCCACCGCGTCCCACACCGGTGCCGAGCAGAAGATCGCGCGGGCCGCGGTCTGGGCCCGGACGATCTCCTCCAGGGAGGCGCCGGTCTCCTCGCGCAGCCGGTGCAGATACGTCGTACCACCGGTGTTGACCGTGTCGTTGACCAGCACGGTCGTGGTGATCTCGCGGCGCAGCGGGTGGTTGTCGATCGCGTCGACGAACCGCTCGCGCAGAGCCGTCGGGAAGTACGCGTGCAGCAGGCTGCGCAGATACGGGTCGTCCGGCAGCGAGGTCGCCAGCAGCTCCTCGGCGACCGTGATCTTCGTGTACGCCAGGACGACGGCCGTCTCCGGGCCGGTCAGGCCATGGCCCTGGGTGAGGCGCTCGCGGATCTGACGGTCGGTGGGCAGGAACTCCAGCGCCCGGTCCAGGTGGCCCTCGCGCACCAGGTGGCGCAGGAACCGCTGCTGGGCGTGGAGCATCGCGCCCGCCTGGGAGAGGGCGTTGGCCAGGGCGGTGTTCTGCGCGTAGTTGTTGCGCAGGACCAGCGCGCCGACCTCGTCGGTCATCTCGGCGAGCAGCTTGTTGCGCTGCTTGACGGTCATGTCGCCCTCCGCGACCAGGCCGTTCAGCAGGATCTTGATGTTCACCTCGTGGTCGGAGGTGTCCACGCCGGCGCTGTTGTCGATCGCGTCGGTGTTGATCTTGCCGCCGTGCGTGGCGAACTCGATCCGGCCGAGCTGGGTCAGGCCCAGATTGCCGCCCTCGCCGACGACCTTGACCCTCAGGTCCTTGCCGTCGACGCGGATGGCGTCGTTGGCCTTGTCGCCGACGTCGGCGTTGGACTCCGCCGACGACTTCACGTACGTGCCGATGCCGCCGTTCCACAGCAGGTCGACCGGCGCGTGCAGGATCGCCTTCATCAGGTCGGCCGGGGTCATCTTGGTGACCTTGTCCTCGATGCCGAGGGCCTCGCGGATGTGGGCGTTGACCGGGATCGACTTGGCGCTGCGCGGGAAGATCCCGCCGCCCGCCGACAGCAGCTCGGTGTTGTAGTCGGCCCAGCTGGAGCGGGGCAGCTCGAACAGGCGGCGGCGCTCGGCGTACGAGGTGGCCGCGTCCGGGGTGGGGTCGATGACGATGTGCCGGTGGTCGAAGGCGGCGACCAGACGGATGTGCTCGGAGAGGAGCATGCCGTTGCCGAACACGTCACCGGACATGTCACCGATGCCGACGACCGTGAAGTCCTCGGTCTGCGTGTCCACGGCCAGCTCGCGGAAGTGCCGCTTCACGGACTCCCAGGCGCCGCGCGCGGTGATGCCCATGCCCTTGTGGTCGTAGCCCGCGCTGCCGCCGGAGGCGAAGGCGTCGCCGAGCCAGAAGTTGTATGTGTTCGCGACGTCGTTGGCGATGTCGGAGAAGGTCGCGGTGCCCTTGTCGGCCGCGACGACCAGATAGGTGTCGTCCCCGTCGTGCCGGACCACGTCCTGCGGCGGTACGACCTCGCCGGCGACCATGTTGTCGGTGATGTCGAGCAGCGCCGAGATGAACGTCTTGTAGCTGGCGATGCCCTCGGCCAGCCACGCGTCGCGGTCCTTGCCCGGGTCCGGCAGCTGCTTGGCGACGAAACCGCCCTTGGCACCGACCGGCACGATGACGGTGTTCTTCACCATCTGCGCCTTGACCAGGCCGAGGATCTCCGTGCGGAAGTCCTCACGCCGGTCGGACCAGCGCAGGCCGCCGCGCGCGACCTTGCCGAAGCGCAGGTGCACGCCCTCGACGCGCGGCGAGTACACCCAGATCTCGTACGCCGGGCGGGGCGCCGGCAGGTCCGGGATGGCCTGCGGGTCGAACTTCATGGAGACGTAGTCGTGCGGCTTGCCGCCGTGCGCCTCCTGGAAGAAGTTCGTGCGCAGGGTCGCCTTGATGACGGTGAGGAACGACCGCAGGATCCGGTCCTCGTCCAGGCTCGCCACCTGGTCCAGGGCCGCGTCCAGCTCCTCCAGCAGGGCGTCCGTGATCTCCAGCCCGGCCTTCTGCCGGTCCGGCGACATCCGCGCCTCGAACAGCGAGACGAGCAGCCGGGTGGTGTGGACGTTGTTGCGGAGGGTGTCCTCCATGTAGTCCTGCGAGAAGGTCGAACCGGCCTGCCGCAGGTACTTGGCGTAGGCGCGCAGCACCATGGCCTGCCGCCAGGACAGCCCGGCGCTCAGCACCAGCGAGTTGAAGCCGTCGTTCTCCGCCTTGCCGGTCCAGGTGGCGGCGAAGGCCTCCTGGAAGCGCCCGCGGGCGTCGTCGCCGAGGTACTCCCCGCCGCCGACCGCCTTCGGCACGCGCAGGCCGAAGTCGTAGATCCAGGCGGTGGTGCGGTCCGAGCAGCGCAGCTCGTACGGCCGCTCGTCGGTCACCTCGACGCCGAGGCGGCTGAGCACCGGCAGCACGTGCGAGAGGGAGACCGAGCCGCCCTTCTGGTAGATCTTGAACCGGCGCTCCTCGGGGCCCGCGCCCACCGGCTCGTACAGGCTCAGGCTGAAGGTCTTGTCCTCGCTGAGCTGCTCCAGGTGGACCAGGTCGGCGACCGCGGCACGCGGGTTGTGGTCGGCCTTGTAGCCCTCGGGGAAGGCGTGGTTGTAACGGCGCAGCACCTCGGCCGCGCGCTCCTCGCCGCACTCGGCGGTCAGCGCCTCGGCGAACGCGTCCGCCCAGGAGCGGGCGGCCTCGACCAGGCGGGCCTCGATGCGGTCCTTGTCGGCGTCGGACAGCTCGGGCAGCTCGGTGCCCGGCGGGACGCGGACGACGAAATGCAGCCGGGACAGGATCGACTCGGTGTTCCAGGCGGTGAAGTCGACGCTGACACCGCCCAGCTCCTCCTTCAGGATGTCGATGATCCGCAGCCGGACACCGGTGGTGTAGCGGTCGCGCGGGAGGTAGACGAGGGCCGAGTAGTAGCGCCCGTACTCGTCCTGCCGCAGGTAGAGCCGCAGCCGGCGCCGCTCCTGCAGGTAGAGAACGCTCGTGACGATGGACTGCAGTTCGGCGACGGGCGTCTGGAACAGCTCGTCGCGCGGGTAGGTCTCCATGATCTGGAGCAGGTCGCGGCCGTCGTGGCTGTTGGGCGAGAACCCGGCGCGGCGCAGCACCTCGTCGACCCTGCGGCGGATGACGGGGACCCGGCGCACGGACTCGGTGTACGCGGCGGAGGAGAACAGCCCGAGGAACCGCCGCTCCCCCACGACGTTCCCGTCCGCGTCGAACTTCTTGACGCCCACGTAGTCCAGGTACGACGGACGGTGCACGGTGGCGCGGCTGTTGGCCTTGGTCAGCACGAGCAGCTTGTGCTCGCGGGCCTTGGCGCGGGCGTCGGCCGTCAGCCGCTCGAAGGAGGGGCTGACCGGGTGCTGGTCGTCCTCGGCGTGCTGCGGGTCGGAACGCAGGATGCCGAGGCCGGTGCCGGGCACGGCGGCGAGCGTGTCGTCCTCGCGCAGCTGGTACTCGCGGTAGCCGAGGAAGGTGAAGTGGTCGTCGGACAGCCAGCGCAGCAGCTCGCGGGCCTCCTCGACCTCGGGCCGGGGCAGGTCGCCAGGAACGGGCTCGCTGTCCAGGTCGGCGGCGATCCGGATCGCCGCGTCCCGCATCTTCTCCCAGTCCTCGACGGCCTCACGGACGTCGGAGAGCACGCGCAGCAGATCGGCCGTGATCTCCTTCAGGTCGGCGCGGTCCGTCTCCCGGTCGATCTCGACATGGATCCAGGACTCGAAGTGCGCGTCGTGCGGGAGGTCGCCGCCCGGCGGGGTTGGCAGGACCTCGATCAGCTTGCCGGTCAGGTCGCGCCGGACGACGAACTGCGGGTGGACGACGACATGGATGCCGCGACCGCGCCGGGTCAGCTCATTGGTGACCGAGTCCACGAGGAAGGGCATGTCGTCGGTGACGACCTCCACGACCGAGTGGCTGCAGGTCCACCCGTTCTCCTCCACGGTCGGGGTGTGGACCCGCACGTTCGCCGTGCCCTGGGGGCGCATCTCGGCGAGACGGTAGTGCGAGACCGCGGCGCCGAAGACGTCGACCGGGTCGCGGTCGGCGAGGTCTTCCGGGGCGGTGTGCAGGTAGTAGCGCTGGAGGAACGCGAGTACGGACTCGCTGTCCGGGGTGTCCGGGGAGCCCTTGTCCGCGGTCCCGGTCGGTAGGTGCCCCCCGACCGGGCTGTTCTCAGCTACCCGGGCAGCCCTCTCGAGCAGCTCGGCCTTGGCTTCGTCCAGCTTGGTCTGCATTGTCCTCTGACTCCTGTCGCGCGCCGTTGCGTGACGTAGAAGGAAGTACGGTCTCTTTCCCTCCGGCTCGACGCCACGGCCCGGGGTGTCCGGTCCGCATCGACGCTATGCCTCGAGGTGAGATACGCGGGGGGAATTCGGCCATTGTCGACACGCCTGTCGGGTGTGACGCTGCTCTCGGCGCCGCCGTGTCCAGGGTTGCCCTCGGCGTCCCGGGGGCTTCTGGTGCCCCGTCCCGCCCGCGAAGACCAGCGACTGCCGCCCGGTCACGGAGGTGCTCCGTGCAACCCGGGCGCAGGGCGGGGACAGGAACGCCCCCGCGAGATATCGCGCTGATCACGCCACAAGGCTATCGCTCCCTACCCCGGGCCCGTCATGAGCCGTATGTGTACAAAACCGAGGGGTGAAGTTTGACGTTCTGCACAGCGGCGGGTTGGGGGGTGGTGACGTATTCGGCGGAAGTGGCGGCGGGGGCGTCCGGTCGCGCAGGGAGACCCGTGACCGCACTCTGAGTACAGGGCACTCTGACACCGGTGGGGACTCGCCGCCCGGAGGCGGGCCGGAACCGCGAAGGCCCTCTTGGCAAGCAGGCCCGGTGTTGGCACCTTGCCCAGGGACAGTGCGTCCCGCCCTGGAGTACAGGAGCACCTCGGAGCACCCGGAGGAGCCGACATGCCCGCGAAGATCCTGATCGTCACCGGCGACGCGGCGGAGTCCCTGGAAGTCCTCTACCCGTACCAGCGCCTGCGCGAGGAGGGCTACGAGGTCCATATCGCGGCCCCCTCCCGCAAGACCCTGCGCTTCGTCGTCCACGACTTCGAACCCGGCTACGACACCTACACCGAGAAGCCGGGCTACACCTGGCCCGCCGACCTGGCCTTCTCCGACGTGGACCCCGGCGAGTACGTGGCCCTCGTCATCCCCGGCGGCCGGGCCCCCGAGTATCTGCGCAACGACCCCGAGCTTCGCAAGATCCTCAAGGCGTTCTTCGACTCCGACAAGCCCGTCGCCCAGATCTGCCACGGCCCACTGCTCACCGCGGCGATCGACAGCCTGCGCGGCCGCCGCGTCACGGCGTACCCGGCGCTCGAACCGGACATGCAGGCGGCCGGAGCGGGCTTCCAGGACACCGAAGCGGTGGTCGACGGCACCCTCGTCTCCTCCCGAGCCTGGCCGGACCACCCGGCCTGGATGCGCGAGTTCCTGAAGATCCTGCGAACCACGGCACCAGCGAACTGAAGCTGCTCCGAGGCGGCGCGCACACAGCAGCGGGCCAGGATGCCCCGTGGCCGCGGGCACCGGCCCACCAGAACCCGGCACCCGCACCGGCACCCGCACCCGCACCCGCGGCTACGCCGCTATGCGCTGCGCTTCCTCCACCGCCTCGGCCAGCGTGTCCACCACCGGCACCCCCGCTTCCTCCAGGCTGGCCCGGCTGTGCGAACCCCCGGTGTACAGCACGGCCCGCGCCCCCGCTTCCCGCGCCGCGACCGCGTCATCCGCCGCGTCCCCGATCACCACGGTCCGCGCAGGCTCCACGGCCCCGCTCAGCGCCTGCAGATGCCGCACCATGTGCTCCGCCTTGCTGCCCCCGGACGGCCCCGTACGCCCGTCGACCCGCAGAAAGTGCGTCTCTATCCCGAAGCCCCGCACGAGCGGCACCAGTTCCTCGTGCACATACATGCTCAGCAGCGACTGGCTGTGCCCCGCCGACCGCCACCCCACGAGCAGCTCCGCGGCCCCCTCGGTCAGCCCGCACAGCCCCCGATACTCGGCGTAGTGCCGGTGGAAGACCCCGTCCATCAGCTCCCACTCGGCGTCGGTCGGCAGCCTGCCGATCAGCCGCTCGTAGAACTTCGGCACCGGCACGCAGTACAGCGACCGGTACTGCTCCAGCGTGAGCGGCGCGAGCCCCAGCTCGGCGAAGGCCGCGTTCGTCGCCCCGATGATCGCGTCATTGTCATGGAACAGCGTGCCGTTCCAGTCCCAGACGATGTGCGCGTTTCCGTGCATCCCCATGCCAAAGACCGTACCCGCCACCACTGACATCGACCGCCGCCGACCGAATCGAGCAGGTCAGGCCAGGTCAGGTGGGGCAAAGTCAGGTCGGATCAGCCAGCGGATCAGCCAGGTCGGGCCGGGCGGCCAGAGGCGGCCGGCTCAGGCGAGCCCGATCAGGTTGGGGATCTCCTGGGTGGCGTACCACAGCAGCTCGTGATCGTCGGCGCCGTCCACGACGAACTGCGCGTCGTCGTCCCCGCCGTCGGCCGCCGCCAGCGCGTCCGCCGCCGCGGCCACGTCCCGCTCCGCGTCATCGGCGTCGACATGCACCGCGGCCGCCTTGGCGAGCGGCACGGTCGCCGTCACGGTCACCTCGCCGAGGGCGGACGGGTCGAGCCCGCGGTCCGGGTCGACGCTCACGGCGCCGTCGGCCACGTCCACGGCGACCACGACCCGGCGCCGTACCGCGCCCGGCTCCGCCGCCAGCAGCCGCAGGGAGGCCAGCGCGGCCCGGCTGAGCGCCGCGTACTCCAGCTCCTCGATGTCCTCGGAGAGATACCACTCGCGCAGCGCGGGCGTGACGGCGTACGCGACGAAGGGGCCACTCCCCAGCTCACCCGTCTTGTGCGCCTCGGCGAGACCGGGGAGGGTCAGGGGGACGTAGACGCGCATGCTGGCCGCTCTTTCCTGTTCAAAGGCTCCGCTGGGGCCCCGGGAAAGCCGGCTGCCGCGTCTCCCGGAGGGCCTTCAGGATACGTGCGCGGGTCCCCTTTCGGGTCTGTACCCACACCCGGGAAGCCGTCCACTCCGGGCCACGGATTCACCCGGCGCACCCCGGGGATCTCGGGGATCCGCACCCTCCGCCTCCCTCGGATAGGTGAACATCCGAGCCCCTTCCGAGGCCTCGCCGCCGTCCTTGCCACCCCGCCGCCGGCCCCCGTACAAGATCCCCACCAGTGAGTTACCGCCCGGTATCGACCGGGCCCGCCGAACGGGGACCCCATGAACAAGGTCATGAGCCGCACCGCCCAGCAGCCCCGCCCGCGCCACCGTCCGCCGACCCGCCACGACACGCGACGCCCGGGCGGCGCCCCGCCCCGGAAGCCGTCGATCAGGGGCAGGCGGGACATGCCGGAAGTCGCGGCCCGGAAGGCGAGCACGGCCCTCACAGCGCCCGAGGCGGCCCTGCCGCCGGTACGCCCCACCGATCTCTTCGCAGAGCGCCTGCTGGCCGTCCTGAGCGGTCAGCGGCCCGTCCACTGGATGCTCCGGCACACCGCGGGCCGCGCCTACGACGACCTGGCCCGCCTCGCCGAACACGGGCCCCTGCGCACCCGGGGATCCAGTCCCGTGGTCCACGACATCGGCTACTACGTCCCCAGCCAGGGCGCCCTGGAGGTCTTCGCCCGTATCGGCGCCGGCGACCAACTCCGTGCCCTGGCCTTCCGCCTGGAACTGGGCCAGGACCTCCGCTGGCGCTGCACGGCAGTGGAAACCGGCCCCCGCACCTGAAAACACCGCCGCAGGCAGAAGGGCCGGGTCCCGACGGGAACCCGGCCCTTCTCAACGGCCAACTCGCCGCGGCGGCACGCTACTTCTTGCGGCGTCGTCCGCCCTTGGCCTGGCGCCGGCGCTCAGCCCGTGTCAGCCCGTCCGACTCGGACCGCACCGGCTCGTCGTCCTCGAGGTCGCGCTCCACGATGCCGCCCTCGCCGTCCACGGTCGGCGCCGAGAAGTGCAGATCCCGCCGCTGCGGAACGTCCAGCCCCTTCGCGCGGATCTCCGGACGCGCCCCGGCCTGCGCCGGCACGGTCTCCTGGACGCCCTCGCCGACCGGCTCCGCGGCCTCCACCGGGACCTCCTCGACCTGCTGCTCGACCTGGACCTCCAGGTTGAACAGATAGCCGACGGACTCCTCCTTGATGCCCTCCATCATGGCGGTGAACATGTCGAAGCCCTCGCGCTGGTACTCGACCAGCGGGTCCTTCTGCGCCATCGCGCGCAGGCCGATGCCCTCCTGGAGGTAGTCCATCTCGTAGAGGTGCTCACGCCACTTGCGGTCGAGGACCGACAGCACGACCCGGCGCTCCAGCTCGCGCATGATCTCGGAGCCGAGCTGCGCCTCCCGCGCCTCGTACTGCTCGTGGATGTCTTCCTTGATGGACTCGGAGATGTACTCGGCGGTCAGGCCGGCCCGGTCGCCGGCGGCCTCCTCCAGCTCCTCGATGGTGACCTTCACCGGGTAGAGCTGCTTGAAGGCGCCCCACAGCCGGTCCAGGTCCCAGTCCTCGGGGAAGCCCTCGGCGGTCTCCGCACCGACGTACGCGTCGATCGTGTCGTCCATGAAGTGCTGGACCTGCTCGTGCAGATCCTCGCCCTCCAGCACACGGCGGCGCTCGCCGTAGATGACCTCACGCTGCCGGTTGAGGACCTCGTCGTACTTCAGAACGTTCTTACGGGTCTCGAAGTTCTGCTGCTCGACCTGCGACTGCGCGGACGCGATCGCGCGCGTGACCATCTTGTTCTCGATCGGCACGTCGTCCGGGACGTTGGCCATGGACATCACGCGCTCGACCATCTGGGCCTTGAACAGGCGCATCAGGTCGTCGCCGAGCGACAGGTAGAAGCGGGACTCGCCCGGGTCGCCCTGTCGGCCGGAACGGCCGCGCAGCTGGTTGTCGATGCGGCGCGACTCGTGCCGCTCGGTGCCCAGCACATACAGCCCGCCGAGGTCCTCGACCTCTTCCTTCTCGGCCTTGACGGCCTGTCCGGCCTTCTCCAGGGCGGCGGGCAGCGCCGCGGCCCACTCCTCGATGTGCTCCTCGGGGTCGAGGCCGTGCTGGCGCAGCTCGGCCTCGGCGAGGTCCTCGGGGTTGCCGCCGAGCTTGATGTCCGTACCACGGCCGGCCATGTTGGTGGCCACCGTCACGGCGCCCCTGCGGCCGGCCTGGGCGACGATCGTCGCCTCGCGCTCGTGCTGCTTGGCGTTCAGCACCTCGTGCTGGATACCGCGCTTGCTGAGCTGCTGCGAGAGGTACTCCGACTTCTCGACGGACGTCGTGCCGACGAGGATCGGCTGGCCCTTCTCGTGCTTCTCCGCGATGTCGTCGACGACCGCCTCGAACTTGGCGACCTCGGTGCGGTAGATCAGGTCCGACTGGTCCTTGCGGATCATCGGCTTGTTGGTCGGGATCGGGACCACACCGAGCTTGTAGATCTGGTGGAACTCGGCGGCCTCGGTCATCGCCGTACCGGTCATGCCGGAGAGCTTGCCGTAGAGGCGGAAGAAGTTCTGCAGGGTGATCGTGGCGAGCGTCTGGTTCTCGTCCTTGATGTCCACCCCTTCCTTCGCCTCGATCGCCTGGTGCATGCCCTCGTTGTAGCGGCGGCCGGCGAGGATACGGCCGGTGTGCTCATCGACGATCATGACCTCGCCGTCGATGACGACGTAGTCCTTGTCGCACTTGAAGAGTTCCTTGGCCTTGATGGCGTTGTTCAGGTAGCCCACGAGCGGGGTGTTCACCGACTCGTAGAGGTTGTCGATGCCCAGCCAGTCCTCGACCTTGGTGACGCCGGACTCGTGGATGGCGACCGTGCGCTTCTTCTCGTCGACGTCGTAGTCGCCGGTCTCCTCGACGCCCTTGAGCGGGTTGCCGGCCTCGCCCTTCTTCAGACGCGTGACCAGCTTGGCGAAGTCGCCGTACCACTTGGTGGCCTGGTCGGCCGGGCCGGAGATGATCAGCGGCGTACGGGCCTCGTCGACCAGGATGGAGTCGACCTCGTCGACGATGGCGAAGTTGTGGCCGCGCTGCACCAGCTCGTCCTGGGACCATGCCATGTTGTCGCGCAGGTAGTCGAAGCCGAACTCGTTGTTCGTGCCGTACGTGATGTCGCACTCGTACTGCTCGCGGCGCTGGGCCGGCGTCATGTTGGCGAGGATGCAGCCGACGCTCAGGCCCAGGAACTTGTGGACGCGGCCCATCATCTCGGAGTCGCGCTCGGCCAGGTAGTCGTTGACCGTGACGATGTGGACGCCGTCGCCGGACAGGGCGTTGAGATACGCGGGCAGCGTGCCGACGAGGGTCTTGCCCTCACCGGTCTTCATCTCGGCGACATAGCCGAGGTGGAGGGCGGCGCCACCCATCAGCTGCACGTCGTAGTGCCGCTGGCCGAGGGCGCGCTTGGCGGCCTCGCGGACGGTGGCGAACGCCTCGGGGAGCAGGTCGTCCAGGCTCTCACCATCGGCGTACCGCTGCTTGTACTCCTCGGTGAGGGCCCGCAGCTCGGCGTCGGAGAGGTCGACGAAGTCCTCTTCGATGGAGTTGACCTGGTCCGCGATGCGGTGCAGCTTGCGCAGGATCTTGCCTTCGCCTGCACGCATGATCTTCGAGAGGACGGACACGGGGGTTTGTCTCCTTGCCGGTCGGGCCTGGGACGGTCGGTTTCCATTTGACTTACTGAGCAACGGCCATCGTATGCGAGGACCAGGCTGGGCCGGGAGGCCTGGCGGCCCGACGGCTGCTTCATCCAGGACAACGGACGGGCCACGGCGATAGTGCCGCATCGGCGCGAGGAATTGCGCGAAATGTGATCACGTGCTCACACACAGCGAAAAACGATGGCCGCCGGGCCGTCGAGCGAGCACAATCGGCCGATGGAGCCCGTCACCCTCACCACGGACCGCCTGGTCCTGCGCACGGTCGGCCCGCACGACACCCAGGCGGTGTACGACGCCGCGCAGGATCCCGACATCCAGCGCTGGACCACGGTGCCCTCACCGTATCTGCCCGAGCACGCCGACGGCTTCACCGAGCAGCTGGTCCCCGACGGCTGGGCGCAGGGCTCGATGTTCACCTTCGGCGTCTTCCTCGCCGACGGGGAACTCGCGGGCATACTCGGGCTCACCATGCGTTCGCTCGGCGTGGCGGAGGTCGGCTTCTGGGCGGCCAAGGAGCACCGCGGCCGTGGCTACGTCACGGAGGCCACGCTCACGGCCTGCCGGTGGATCTTCACCGAGGTCGGCGTCGACCGGGTCGAATGGCGTGCCGAGGTCGGCAACCACGCCTCCCGCGCCGTCGCCGAACGCGCGGGTTTCACGATCGAGGGCACCCTGCGCTCCGCGATCAACAACAAAGGGGTGCGCCGGGACTGCTGGGTCGGCTCCCTGCTCCCCTCGGACCTGGGCCTGCCGTCCACGGCGCCCTACCTGCCCGCCCGTTCCTGACCTCCGGGAGCGTTTGCGCAGGTCACCGCGGACTGTCAGTGGGGCCCTCTATCGTCCGGGGCATGACGACCCTGCCGCGCCCGACCACCACCCTCACCGCGGACGACGCCCGCCGTATCGCCCTGCGGGCCCAGGGCTTCCTCGGCGCGCCCGACCGGCGGGCCGGTGTCCGCGGGGTGCTGCGCCACCTCGGCGCGGTCCAGCTCGACACGATCTCCGTGCTCGCCCGCTCCCATGAACTCGTTCCGTACGCCCGGCTCGGCGCGGTCGGCCGCAGAACGGTCGAGGCCGCCTACTGGAAGCCTTCGTCGATCGGCGTGTCACCGGCCCGCCCGCACGCCTTCGAGTACTGGTCGCACGCGGCATGCATCCTCCCCGTCGAGGAGTGGCCGCACTTCGCCTTCCGCCGCCGCGCCTACCGCGACCGCCCGCACTGGAACCACGAGCTGCCCGAGGGCGCCTACGACCAGGTCATCAAGCAGCTGCGCGCGGAAGGCCCGCTGACCTCCACGGAGCTGGGCGGCGCGAAGAAGACGAACGAGTGGTGGGACTGGTCCGGCACCAAGGTCGCCGTGGAGCGCGCGCTGATGTACGGCGAGGTGGTGTGCGTCGAGCGCCGCGGCTGGAAGCGGGTGTACGACCTGGCCGAGCGCGCCGTCCCGGACGCACTGCTGCACGACGAGCTGGACGACACCGAGTGCCTGCGCCGCCTGGTCCGGCTGGCCGGCGAGTCCCTCGGTGTCGGCACGCGCGCGGACATCGCCGACTACCACCGCCTCAAGGGCGAGCAGGTCGACGCGGTGATCGCCGACTCGGGTCTGGTCCCGGTCGAGGTCGAGGGCTGGGGCAGGGCGGCCTGGGCCGATCCGGCGGCGCTGGCGACACCGCCGCGCGGCCGTCACCGCACCACGCTGCTGTCGCCGTTCGACTCGCTGATCTGGGAGCGGGCGCGCACGGAGCGGATCTTCGGCTTCGCCCATCGCCTGGAGGCGTATGTGCCCAGGTCTAAGCGGGTCCACGGCTACTTCGCGATGCCGGTGCTCGCGGGCGGCCGGCTGGTCGGACGGGTCGACCCGGCGCGCGAGGGGCACACGCTGGTGGCCAAGCAGGTCACGGTGGACGGGCCGAAGGCGGTACCGGCGGTCGCCCAGGCCCTGATCGAGGCGGCCACCTGGGTGAACTGCACGGACGTCCGCGTGGAGCGGGTGCACGCCCCCGACCTGCGCGAGCCCCTGACGAGAGAACTGGCCCGCACTCTGGGCTAGCCCTCTCCGACCGGACCGCTCCGGCCGTTACCGGATCTCCAGGATCTTCTCCCGCATCGCGTAGACCACGGCTTCCATCCTGGAGTGCAGCTGGAGCTTCTCCAGGATGTTGCGGACATGGTTCTTCACGGTGTTCTCGGAGATGAACAGCTCCTTGGCGATGTCCCGGTTGTTCATCCCGGTCGCGACGAGCTTGAGGACCTCCAGCTCCCGGTCGGTCAGCCGCGGCGCGGGCACCAGCCGGCGCTCGTCGGTGCGCTGGATCATCGACTTGAACTCGGTGAGGAGCTTCGACGCCATGGACGGGCTGATCTGCGACTGCCCGTCGGCCACCGCGCGAATGGCGGTCGCCACCTCGTCCGTGGAGATCTCCTTGAGGAGGTATCCGGTCGCACCCGCCTTGATCGCGTCGTAGAGGTCGGCCTCCTCGTCGCTGATCGTCAGCATGATGATCTTGGCGCTGGGGGCGACCTCCTTGATGGACGTACAGGCCTCGATCCCGCCGCGCTTGGGCATGCGGACGTCCATCAGCACGATGTCGGGCAGCAGATCGGCGGCCTTGTCCACGGCCTCGGCGCCGTCACCGGCCTCGCCGACGACCTGGATGTCCTCCTCCGCCGCGAGCACGATCTCCAGTCCGCGCCGGAAGAGGGCGTGGTCGTCGACGACCAGGACTCTGATCGGCTCCGCCCGTACGGAGCCGGCGTCCGGGCCCATGCCGATGACACCGTCGTCGCCATCCTCGTCCCGCATCGGTCCGAAGGTGTCCGCCATCGTTCCTCCCCCTGAAGGCTGTGGCCTGTGGTCCTGTGCCATCGCCAACCCAAGGCAGCGGCCCACCGGTTGGGCCGGTCCGGCCATGATTTCATGCCCGGGCGACACCGAGGTGACGTCCGGGGCGTGAAGTGGTCGCACACAGGTGCCCCTGGGGGCGCACACGCGCGTCCAGGGGCACCGGCTCGACTTCGCCCGGGTGGGTTCAGCCGCCGAGCGTGCCCCCCGCCTCGGGGGACTGCGCGTTGGCGACCATCGGGTCCGAGTTGAGGTGGATCACGCCGTAGTCGTAGGCGTGGCGCCGGTAGACGACGCTCGGTTCCTTCGTCTCTGCGTCGACGAACAAGTAGAAGTCGTGGCCGACCAGTTCCATCTCGTAGAGGGCCTGGTCAAGGCTCATCGGTGCGGCGACATGGGTCTTCTCGCGGACGACGAGGGGGCCCTCGCCCTTGATCTCCAGCGAGCCGATCTTCTTCGTCGGCACTCCGTCCGCCTCTTCCTCGTGGACGGGGAGGCCGTTGCCGTTCAGCGTGGCCGCGCCCGGGACGTGGTCGGGAACCTCGGCCGCCGAGACCCGCCGTGCGCCACGGCGCGAGAACCGCTTGTCGTGCTGCTTGCGCAGCCGGGCGTCCAGTTTGTCCGCGGCCAGGTCGAGTGCCGCGTACGGGTCGCTGGCCGCCGCCTCCGCCCGGATCACCGGACCGCGGGAGCGGAGGGTGATCTCCACTCGGTCACAGCGGTCGGCCTGTCGGGGGTTGGGCTCCTTGGACACCTCGACGTCGAGGCTGATCACCTTGCCATCGAGCTTCTGGATCTTCTCCAGGTTCAGCTTCTCGGCCACGTGCTTGCGGAACCGCTCGGGCACCTCGGTCTTGCGGCCTTTGACGACGATGTCCACGCAGAACTCCGTTCCCGGATCGCTCCGCTCCAGCGGCGGAGCATCTCCCTTTTGCACCAGGTCCGGTGAGCACCGGACCTCCGACTCGGTGACTTCCACCTCCTCCTCCCCCGACGGCGAGATCTCCACCCCACCCGCACGGGTCAATGAGGAAAACCCGTGGCACGGCATTCCGATATGAGAGGTGTGGCCTGCGCCTTTCCTCACAACCGAACATATCTCGCCCGGACGGATGTCGTCACCCTCTACTCCGGCGTACCTCCGTTCAGGTGAATTACGCCTCTCGCTACCTGCAACGATGCAAGTCAGCAGTCAGTTCCTGTTTATTTCAAAAGAATCCCACGGAGCGGCGATCACGGCCGCATGGAGCGCATGCCCGAGCGTGTTCACCACCGCCTTTTCCGGTGCACCATGCACCCACTTCCCGCTCTCCGGCCGTGCCCCGATCCGTCGTTCATCCCTTCCTTCCCGAGTTACGGCCCCGTACACAGCCGTTCTCACCACGGTTCGCTCTTCTGCCACCTCCCGTACGACTCGCGCCGCCTCCGCGAGGCTGGCGCCCGTAGTGATCAGGTCGTCGACGAGCACGACGTGTCCGGCACCGAGTAGCCGGTCACCGCCCGCACTCACCTCCAGCGCGCCCGCGAGGTTCGCGAGGCGCCGCCGCGCGTCGAGCCCGGCCTGGTCCGCCACGCCCCGCCGCTGGCGCAGCACGGCCGCCACCCTGGCCGGCGTCCCGGTGCGCCGCAGCTCCCCCGCCGCCGCGAGGGCCATCCGCCGCACCGGATCGTGACCGCGCGCCCGCACGGCCCACCGGGCGGAGGGCACGGGGACGAGCAGCACGGGCCGGAAACCGGGTGCGCCACCCCGTCGGCTGCTGGAACCGGCACCGGCATCGGCAGGACCGGCACCGGCACCGCTCTCGCCCAGGCCCGCTCGCACGGCCCCCGCCAGAGCCGAACCCAGCGGTCCCGCGAGGGCCAGCGCACCCCGCTCCTTGTGCGCGAGAAGCAAGGTGCGCACCTCCTCCGCGTACGGAGCGGCCGCGTGGACCACCGGCAGCCCGGCAGGCTCCGGCACCGGCCGCACCTGCCGCGGCGCACGTCCGTGCAGCGCGGCCCGGCATCGCGGGCAGAGCACCGTACGAGGTGCTCCGCAGCCCGCGCAGTCGGTCGGCAGCACCAGGTCGGTGAGGTCCCGCCACCACCCCCGCATGTGCACCACTGTGCCAACGCCGGAGCGACTCGGCCACCCCTGTGGAAAACCCCTTGTGGACAAGCCTCTGTGGACAAACTCCGTGGACCAGCCCGGGGAGACCGCACACCCCCCGCCCGTCGCTCACACGAGGGCAGGGGCGGTGCGCGACACGACGCTCAGCCCGGATAGACCGGTGCCGTCCCGTCCTTGTCCACCTTCTGCCACTGCGCCCCGGACGGCAGCCGTACGATCCCGTCGTCCGAGGAGTAGGCCACCAGCGGTACCCGCTCGTCCTCGGACGCGGCGATCGCCTTGACGCCGGGAAGCCCGCCCGGCGCCGGACCGTCGAGCGCGGAGCCGTCGACCTGGACGTAGCGCATCTGCAGCACGCCGCCCTGCTCCCGGCCGACGACCAGCAGCCTGCTGTCCCCGGCCCACGACAGGGCGCTGACCTGCTCCAAGTCGGGCGCAGCCGACCGCAGTTCGACCACCGAAGTCCCCTGCCCGGTCCCGTTGTCACGCTGGATACGGCCGATGAGCAGGGACTGCTTGCCGTCCTTCTCCACGACCAGCGCGATCCGCACGCCGTCGGCCGCCACCCGCGCGTCCGTGATGTGGCTGGACAGCTCCGGCACCGCGACCTGCTCCGGTTTGGCAGCGCCCTGCTGCAGGACGTACAGCCCCGGACGGCGCGGGTCCCGATCGGCCACCCACAGGTCGCCGCGGGCGTCCCAGCTCGGTGTCGTCAGCCGGTCGGCCGGGGTCACGCCCTGGCTGGTCACCAGCGCGCCCCCGACCGAGGCGCCCGACGTCAGCGACGTCACGTACAGCGATCTGCCCTGGTCGCCGACCCCGGCCGCGTTGTGCTCGTCCCGTGACACCGCCACCGACTCGAGCGCCTTGGCGCCCTCGCCCAGCGGCCCCGGCACCGGAAGGGCGCTGGTGGTGGTACTCCCCGTCGGCATCCGCACCAGGCGGTGCTTGCCGTCGAGGTAGTACAGGTTGTCGGGGGTCTTGGCCGACCCGTGCCAGGCGGCCGACTCGGCGCGCTCCTCGCTCAGGTCGCACAGTCGGTGGCCGCCCGCGCCCTGCAGTTCGACGGACTCCAGCGTCGGCGCCAGGTTCCGCAGCGTGAACAGCACCTGCGTCGCCATTTCGGTGCACTTGACCGCCGTGACCTGGGACTCCTTCAGGTTCAGCGGCACGGTCAGCTTGTTCTGGTCGTCCGGTGCCAGGCCCGACGCGTCCTTCTGCAGGGCCGTGCCGGTCGGGAAGCTGGACCTCACGACCGGACCGAGCCAGCGGCTGGGCCCGCTCAGCAGCGAGCGGACCATCTGCGTCATCGGGTCCACCTTGCTGCGCACGAACACCGGATCGGCGACCGCCACCGGCTGCCCCGTCGCCCCGACCGTCGTGTCGGAGGCGAAGTAGTACTTGTCGACGGACGTGTAGTTGCGCTGGAAGTCCGACTTGCCCATGACGACACCGTCGGGCAGTTCGTCGATGCGCCACTGCCCGTCCTTCGGGCTGCGCGTGAGGCGCACCTTCTTGCGGTAGGAGCCGTCGGCCGGCTGGTACGCCTGCTGCCCGTCCACGGTCGCGACCCGGCTGCCGGCCAGGACGCAGGTGATGCTGCTGGGCAGGTCCGGGCTGCCGCCCGCCCGGCAACCGGGCTCGATGCTCGGCCCGCCCGCGAGGACCGTGGTCGACTGCTCCGGCCGCCAGGTACGCGCCGCGTCGGACGTCAGGTACTTGCGGGCCGTGTCGTACCCCGGGTCGTCGCTGGTCAGCGCCTCCAGGAAGCCCTGCATGATCTCGGCGGGCCCGGCGCCCTCGGCCGGCGGCATGGCGAACACCCGCACCCCGGTGTCCTGTCGCGGCGTGGACTCCACGTTCTTCAGGTCCCCGCTGTCGGGCATCGAGGCGCACCCGGCCAGCAGTACGGCCCCCAAGGCGGCGTACGCCACCGCGCGTCCAGGCCTGGGCCGGGCGCCCCCCTTGCGGTCAGCGCCCACGAAATGCCTCCCCTGGCTCCGTCGAGTCTTGCGCCCCGGACGTGTCCGGCCGGGCCCCGCCCGCGTCGGGCGCCGGGTCCGTAGCGGCCCCCTCGTCCGGGCGCCGGGCGCCACCGGTGGGCCGGGGCACCACGCGCGCACCGTTGCCGTTGCCGGGCAGTGCGGCCGGGTCGGCGGCAGGTGCGATGCCGGACAGCCGCGGCGCGATCGGGGCGCGCGTCGGCAGCGCGGGCGCCTGGGCGCCGCCCTGCTGCACGGGAACGGTCGCCCGCTTCTCCTCGGCCCCGCCGGGCAGACCGGCCTCGTCCAGGCCGCGGTTGCGGCGCGAGTCCTTGGGCTCCAGCGGTATCGGCGAGCCCCGTAGCGGCTCGTCCGCGGTCCTGGGCAGCGTCAGGCGGAACTGGGAGCCGCCGCCCGGCTCACCCCAGGCCTGCAGCCAGCCGCCGTGCAGCCGCGCGTCCTCCAGGGCGATCGACAGCCCGAGGCCCGTACCGCCGGTGGTACGCGCGCGTGCCGGGTCCGCCCGCCAGAAGCGGCTGAAGACACGGGTCGCCTCGCCCGGCTTGAGTCCCACGCCGTAGTCGCGCACCGCGACGGCGACCGCGCCGCCCGCCGCGGCGAGCTTGACGACGACGTCCTTGCCCTCGCCGTGCTCGACGGCGTTGACGACGAGGTTGCGCAGCACGCGCTCCACGCGCCGGGCGTCGGCCTCGGCGACGACGGGCTGCTGATCACCGATCACGCGTATGTGCGTGCCCTTGCGCTCCGCGAGCGGCTCCGCGCCGCTGACCACGCGCCGGACGACCTCCCTGAGGTCTATCGCCTCGGCCTCCAGTGCCGCCGCGCCCGCGTCGAAGCGGCTGATCTCCAGCAGGTCGGCGAGCAGCGACTCGAACCGGTCCAGCTGGTCGGCGAGCAGCTCGGCCGAGCGCGCGGTCACCGGGTCGAAGTCCTCGCGCGCCTCATGGATGACATCGGCGGCCATGCGCACGGTCGTCAGCGGCGTACGCAGCTCGTGCGAGACGTCCGAGACGAACCGGCGCTGCATCCGCGACAGGTCCTCCAGCTGCTGGATCTTCACCTGGAGGTTCTGCGCCATCTTGTTGAAGGCCTCGCCCAGGCGCGCGATATCGTCCTCGCCGGTGACCTTCATCCGCTCCTGCAGCCGCCCGGCGGACAGCCGCTCCGCGATCCCGGCCGCCATCCGCACTGGCGTGACGACCTGCCGCACCACCAGCCAGGCGATGGCGCCGAGCAGCACGACGACGAACAGCCCGGCGGTCGCCAGCGTGCCCTTGACCAGGCTGAGGGACTTCTCCTCCTGCGTGAGCGGGAAGAGGTAGTACAGCTCGTACGGCCGCCCGTTGGGGTCGTTGACCTGCTTGCCGATGACCAGCGCCGGCTGCGGCTCCTTGCCGTTGGAGTAGACGATCCGGGTGTAGCTCTGCGCGGCCGTCGTACCGCTGTTGATCCGCTCGCGCAGATCCGCGGGCACGCTGGAGGTCGGGTTGACGTACCCAGAGCCGCGCGGACTGCGCCCGCCGCCGCTGTCGTCACCGACGGGCAGCGTGACGACGTCGAAGGCGCCCGCGCCACCGCTGGACAGGGACTCCACGAGGTCGCTCATCCACGGGATGACGTTCTGCGACTGGCGGCCGTCCGTGGTCGACGTGCCGTCGGCGGTGCCGATCCCGGTGGCCGCTCCGGTGGCGGCGCCGCTGGCCGCCTCGTCGGCCTTCTGCTTGGCCACCGCGAAACCACCCGTGGCCTGGCTCTGCGAGGCCTTCACCTTCGCGTCCAGCAGGCCGTTGCGCACCTGCCCGATCACGACGAAACCGAGTAGCAGGACGACGCCCAGCGACATCACCAGCGTCGTGGCGACGACCCTGAGCTGGATGTTGCGCCGCCACAGCCGCATCACCGGCAGCAGCGGTCGGCGCACCCAGCGCAGGAACAGCCTGAGGACCGGGCTGCCCTGGACCCCGCCCTCGAGCAGCCCGCCCTCGAAGAGACCCCTCAACCGTGCACCCGCCGTCCGGCCGACAGGCCGCCCAGGACGGCCCCCGGACCGGCCGGGAGCCGAAGCGGCGCTGTCCCCGGACATGTCAGCTCGGCCCGGCCTTGTAGCCGACGCCACGGACGGTCACCACGATCTCCGGCCGCTCCGGGTCCTTCTCGACCTTGGAACGCAGCCGCTGGACGTGCACGTTGACCAGCCGGGTGTCGGCGGCGTGTCGGTAGCCCCACACCTGCTCGAGCAGCACCTCACGCGTGAACACCTGCCACGGCTTGCGGGCGAGCGCGACCAGCAGGTCGAACTCCAGCGGGGTCAGCGCGATCGACTGCCCGTCCCGCTTCACCGAGTGCCCGGCCACGTCGATGACCAGGTCACCGATGGTCAGCTGCTCCGGCGCGGGCTCCTCGGACCTGCGCAGGCGCGCACGGATCCGGGCGACCAGCTCCTTCGGCTTGAACGGCTTGACGATGTAGTCGTCGGCGCCCGACTCCAGGCCCACGACCACATCGACGGTGTCGCTCTTCGCCGTGAGCATCACGATCGGCACCCCGGACTCGGCCCGGATCAGCCGGCACACCTCGATGCCGTCCCGTCCGGGCAGCATCAGGTCGAGCAGCACCAGATCGGGTTTGGTCTCCCGGAAAGCGGCCAGCGCCTTGTCGCCGTCGGCTACGAAAGACGGCTCAAAACCTTCACCACGCAGCACGATGCCGAGCATCTCGGCCAGTGCGGTGTCGTCGTCGACGACAAGGACTCGTCCCTTCATAAACGACATCATCCCATTCTCGTAACAGTGACAGAGGCGCTGGTGAGCGAGGTCACTGGCCGGTGACCTTAGTCGTACTGGGCCGTCACTGTCTGCCCCTGTCCGCCGACGTCGATGTCAGTCGCGGATGTCGGCTCGGCGTCGCTCCACTGCTGACCGCGGGCGCCGGTCGCCATCGACGCCGTACAGGCACAAGATGGACATGACGGACCTGGCGAGGCACGCGCCGGGACGCGACAGCCGGAAGGAGGCGCGGCGCCATGCCCCAGTTCATGGATGTCCACCACGGGATGAATGGCATCACGGCCGACCAGCTGATGCAGGCCCACAGAGCCGATCTGGCCATCGAGAAGGAGGAAGGCGTCCACTTCGAGAAGGCCTGGGCCGACCCGGAGTCCGGCACGGTCTACTGCCTCTCGGAGGCCCCCTCGGCTGAAGCGGTCCAGCGCATCCACGAGCGCGCTGGGCACCTGGCCGACGAGATCCACCCGGTCCCCCTGACCACGTGACCGAAGACGCCGGCCAAGACCGTGGAGCGGTGAAGTCGGGCCGCACCCGTGGACACCGAGCGCGGCCTCGTCCAACCGGCAAACCCCTCCCCTGCTCCTTGATGTCAGCCCATTAGCCAGTCGCCACCTGGCCTGACCTGGCACACAGCTCGGCAAGAGCCTCGGCCGTCACAGGTGAGACGGCTCCCTCCTCGGTGACGATGGCCGTCACCAGCTCGGGCGGCGTCACATCGAACGCCGGGTTGTACGCCTGGGTCCCCAGGGGTGCCACCGGAATCCCGCCTCCTGCCCCCGGCACCGGCACCTGGGGTGCCGTGACCTCGGTCACCTCGAAGCCGGGTCGCTGCTCGACCTCGATGGACGCCCCGTCAGGGGTGTCCGGGTCGACCGTCGTCACCGGCGCCACCACGATGAACGGCACATGGTGGTACCGCGCCAGCACGGCGAGCGGATAACTCCCCACCTTGTTCGCCACCGAGCCGTCGGCCGCGATCCGGTCCGCCCCGATCAGGACCGCGTCCACCTCGCCCGCCGCGAACAGGGAACCCGCCGCGTTGTCGGTGAGCAAGGTGTACGCCATGCCGCTGCGAGCCGCTTCGTATGCCGTCAGGCGAGCGCCTTGCAGCAACGGACGCGTTTCGTCCACCCACAGCCGCCGCAGCCGCCCCTCTCGGTGCGCCGCGAGGGCCACCGCGAAGGCCGTACCCTCACCGCCGGACACCAGCGAACCGGAGTTGCAGTGGGTCAGGACCCGGTGCCCGCCACCGGGCAGCAGCTCGTCCAGGAGCGCCAGACCATGGGCCGCCATCCGGGCGCTGGCCTCGGCGTCCTCCCGGTGCAGCGCCCGTGCCGCGGCCAGAGCCGCCGCGGCCGCCTCGGTGGGATCGCCGGTCTTCGCCAGCGCGGCCCGATGCGCGGCCTCGGCCCGGCGCACGCCGACGGACAGGTTCACCGCGGTGGGCCGGGCGCCCTCCAGCGCTCGTGCCGCCTCCGCCACGTCGAAGCCGCGCGCGGCGGCGAGCGCGACACCGTACGCCCCCGCGATCCCGAGCAGCGGCGCCCCGCGCACGGCGAGCGAATGGATCGCCTCCACCAGCGCCGGCGCGTCCGTGCACACCAGCTCGACCTCCTCGGCCGGCAGCCGCGTCTGGTCGAGAAGCACCAGCACAGGGCCTTCGGGCGGTTCCTTCCATCGGATCGCAGGTATCTCGGTCGGCCGCTTGTTCCCGTCGATTTGCGCCTGCTGATCAGCCATGCCGTCAGTCTGCCCCGGATCCGGCGGACAATTGAAGGTATCCAGCCCCCACCGCGGCCGGTCCCCCGGTGACCACCCCATGACACGATGGCTGCCAACCTGCCGCCGCGACCGCGGAAGGGCACCGAGAAGGAGCTCCGATGACAGACTCTCCGGGCTGGGCCTCGCCCGGATCCGCCCCGTCGAACGAGGGGCGGGAACCCGGCGCGTCGGGTCCCGCCGAGCCTGCCGACCGCCCCGGCGACAGCGCGTCCGCACCGCAGCCGGACGCGAACGCACAGCGCCCGGGCGTGAAATGGTCCAAGGAGCAGCCGCCACCCGGCCAGTGGTCCGCGCCCACCGGTGCCCCCAGCCCGAACCAGGCCCCGCCGCCCCCGCCGCCCGGCCCGGGCTGGGGCCACCAACCGCCCGGCGGCCACGGAGGTCCGACCCCGGGCTACGGCGCCCCCGGCGCCCCCGGCGGCTACGGAGCCTGGGGCAGCGGCTGGGGCGGTCCCCCGCCCGCGGCCAAGCCCGGCGTCATCCCGCTGCGCCCGCTCGGCGTCGGCGAGATCCTCGACGGCGCCGTCTCCACCATGCGCACGTACTGGCGATCGGTGCTCGGCATCTCGCTGGTCGTCGCCCTGTTCACGGCAACCACCCTCGTCCTCGTGCAGGGCTTCGTCCTGAACGACGCTCTCGCACAGGTACAGGTCAACAATCCCGACGCCAACCCGGACGACGTGTTCCGTGCCATGCCGGACCTCATGCTCGGCACCGGCATCGTCACATCGATCTCCGGCATCGCCGTGATCATCGCCACCGCCCTGCTCACGACCATCACCAGCCGCGCCGTTCTCGGTCGGCCGGTCAGCATCGGCGAGGCCTGGCGAGACGCACGCCCGCAGCTTCCGAAGCTGTTCGGCCTGCTCATCCTGCTGGCTCTGATCGTCGTCGGCGTGGTCGCCGTCGGTGCGTTGCCCGGCATTCTCGTCCGGGTCGTCGGCGGCGACAGCATCGGAGGGGCCGCGTTGCTGGCCCTGGGCGTCCTCGGCGCCGCCGTGGTCTCGGCCTGGCTGGTGATCCGCTTCTGCCTGTCGACGCCCGCCCTGATGCTCGAACGGCAGACCATCGTCAAGGCCATGAGCCGCTCCGCAAAGCTGGTGCGCGGTTCCTGGTGGCGCACTTTCGGCATCCTGCTGCTCACCGGCCTCATCGTCAGGATCGTCGAGGCGCTCGTCAGCATCCCCTTCGCCGTCATCGGGGCCGCCGTGAGCGGCGACGGCATGAACAACCTGCTCGGCACCAGCGGCGGGCACGTCGGCTGGACGACCCTGATCATCCAGGGAATCGGCGCCCTGGTGGGCACCGCGCTCACTCTGCCGATCAGCGCGGGCGTCACCGTGCTCCTCTACATCGACCAGCGCATCCGCCGCGAAGCCCTCGACCTCGAGCTGGCCCGCGCCGCCAGTGTCCAGGGCGCCGGCACCGGCGCCGCCGGTGCCGTCCCAGGGAGCTGACGCGGTGAGTCTCACGGGGGGAGTGCTCGCGGCAGCGGTCCCGTCGGGCACCGGCGGCACGGTCGTACGAAGCCTGCTGCGCACGGCGGACACAGCCGCCCGTGCGACAGGCGGCTCCGAAAGCGAGCCACCGGTGACCATCCCGCGTGACCCCGCGCGGGAGGCGGCTCGCCGCGAGCTGTCCAAGCGGATGTACCACGAGAACGACCCCGGGCTGTTCCAGCGCGCGCTGAAGGCGCTCTGGGACTGGCTCGACCGGCTGCTCAACTCGGCCGCCTCGGCGACCCCCGGCGGCACGGTCGGCCTGATCGTCGTGGTCCTGTTCATCGTCGCCGTCCTGGCCGCCCTGTGGTGGCGCCTCGGGACCCCGCGCCGACAGCCCTCCTCCGCCATCGCCCTGTTCGACGACCGCCCCCGCAGCGCCGCCGAACACAGGGCGGCTTCCGAGGCACACGCGGCCCAGGGCCACTGGAACCAGGCCGTGCAGGAACGCATGCGGGCCATCGTCCGCTCTCTGGAGGAGCGGACCCTGCTCGACCTCCGCCCCGGCCGCACCGCCGACGAGGCGGCCGCCGACGCCGGCCGGGCCCTGCCCGCACACACCGACCGACTGCGGGCCGCGGCCCGCGAGTTCGACGACGTCACATACGGCGGACGCAGTGCGACCGAGCAGTCGTACGATCGCATCGCCGGACTCGACCGCGACCTGGAACGGACCAGGCCCGCCCTAGCCCACAGCAGCACCAGCACCAGCACCAGCACCAGCACCAGCACCAGCAGCACGGCACGCAATACCCGCCAGGGGGCCGCCCAGTGACCGCCGAGGCCACGCTGCCGACGACCTCCACCGCGCCCACCGCCCGCCAGGTGTGGACCCGCGCCCGGGGCATCGCGCTCGCCGCCGTACTGATCCTGGCGGCGGCCGTCGCCATGGCCGCCGTACGCTCCACCGCCCGGCACGGCGAACTGGACCCACGCTCCGCCGACCCCTACGGCAGCCGCGCCGTCGCCCAACTCCTCGCCGACCGGGGCGTCTCCACGCGCGTCGTCACCACGCTCGACGCGGCACGCGCCGCCGCCGGGCCCGGCACCACCCTTCTGGTCGCCGTGCCCGACCTGCTGACGAGCCGTCAACAGAACCAGCTGCACAAGGCCATCGCAACCTCCGGCGGGCGCACCGTCCTCGTCGCCGCCGGCAGCTCCTCCGTCGAGCGACTCGCCCCCGGGGTCACCGCGGACCCCGCCACCAGCACCGGCACCACACTCGCCCCCGACTGCGCCCTGCCCGAAGCCCGGCGCGCGGGCAGCGCCGACACCGGCGGCATCCGCTACACCACCACCCACCTCGGCGCGGACGCCTGCTACCCCAGCGAGCGACTCGCCACCCTGCTGCGCATCCCCGAGACATCCGGGGGCGGTGACACCGTCGTACTCGGCGCGCCCGACATCCTCTATAACGACCGCCTCGACGAGCAGGGCAACGCCTCCCTCGCCCTCCAACTCCTCGGCTCCCGCCCCCATCTGGTCTGGTACCTCCCCTCGCTGTCCGACACCTCGGCCACCGGCAACGGCGACCAGAAGAACTTCCTCGACCTGCTCCCCTCGGGCTGGCTCTGGGGCACCCTGCAGCTGTTCATCGCAGCGGTCCTCGCCGCCTTCTGGCGGGCGCGCCGCTTCGGCCCGCTCGTGCCCGAAAGACTCCCCGTGGCGATCCGCGCCTCCGAGACCGCCGAAGGCCGCGCCCGCCTCTACCGCAAGGCCGACGCCCGCGACCGCGCGGCCGCCGCTCTTCGCTCCACGACCCGCACCCGCCTCGCCCCTCTTGTCGGCGTCCCCGTCCCCCAGGCGCACACGCCCGAGGCTCTGCTCCCCGCCCTGTCCTCTCACCTCGCACGGGACGGACAGGACCTGCACTCCCTCCTCTTCGGACCGCCGCCCGGCGACGACGCGGCCCTCATCGCACTGACCGACCAACTCGACGCCCTCGAAAGAGAGGTACGCCGTTCATGATGGACCCGACCACTGACAACGCCGGGACCACCGGTGACGCGGGCGCCGCCCGCGCCTCCCTGGAAGCCCTGCGCGCCGAGATCGCCAAAGCCGTGGTCGGCCAGGACCCCGCCGTGACCGGCCTCGTCGTCGCCCTCCTCTGCCGCGGACACGTACTACTAGAAGGAGTCCCCGGAGTCGCCAAAACGTTGCTCGTCCGTACCCTCGCGTCCGCACTCGAACTGGACACCAAGCGCGTCCAGTTCACCCCGGACCTGATGCCGAGCGACGTCACGGGCTCCCTCGTCTACGACACCCGCAGCGCGGAGTTCTCCTTCCAGCCCGGACCGGTATTCACCAACCTCCTCCTCGCGGACGAGATCAACCGCACCCCGCCCAAGACCCAGTCCGCCCTCCTCGAAGCCATGGAGGAACGCCAGGTCACAGTCGACGGCACCCCACGCCTGCTCCCCGAGCCCTTCCTGGTCGCCGCGACACAGAATCCGGTCGAGTACGAGGGCACCTATCCCCTCCCCGAAGCCCAACTGGACCGTTTCCTGCTCAAACTGACGATCCCTCTGCCCTCCCGGCAGGACGAGATCGACGTCCTCACCCGCCACGCCTCCGGCTTCAACCCGCGCGACCTGCGCGCCGCCGGCGTACGCCCCGTCGCAGGCCCCGCCGACCTGGAAGCGGCCCGCGCCTCCGTCGCCAAGACAGCCGTGTCCCCCGAGATCACCGCCTACGTCGTCGACATCTGCCGCGCCACCCGCGAGTCGCCCTCCCTCACCCTCGGCGTCTCCCCCCGCGGAGCCACCGCCCTCCTGGCCACCGCCCGTGCCTGGGCATGGCTGACCGGCCGCGACTACGTCATCCCCGACGACGTGAAGGCCCTCGCCCTGCCCACCCTGCGACACCGGATCCAGCTGCGCCCCGAGGCGGAGATGGAAGGCGTGACAGCGGACTCCGTCATCAACGCCATCCTCGCCCACGTCCCGGTGCCCCGCTGATGGCGCTCACCGGACGCGCCGCCCTCCTCGCGGCCCTCGGCTCGATCCCCGTCGGCATCCTCGAACCCGGCTGGTCGGGCATCCTCGCGGTCAACGGCCCGCTGGCCCTCGCCTGCGCCTGCGACTACGCCCTCGCCACCCCCGTACGACGCCTCGTCCTGTCCCGGTCCGGCGACACTTCCACGCGCCTGGGCGAAACCGCCGACGTCACGCTCACGATCAGCAACCCGTCCCGCCGCACCCTGCGGGCACAGCTGCGGGACGCCTGGCCACCGAGCAGCTGGCAGCCCGGCACCGAGATCGAAGCCTCCCGTCACCGTCTGACCGTTCCTCCGGGCGAACGCAGACGCGTGACGACCAGGCTCCGTCCCACCCGCCGCGGCGATCGCCAGGCCGACCGCGTGACGATCCGCTCCTACGGCCCCCTCGGCCTGTTCTCCCGTCAAGGCGCCCACAAGCTGCCCTGGTCAGTACGGGTCCTGCCCCCGTTCACCAGCCGCAAGCATCTTCCGTCGAAACTCGCCCGATTGCGTGAACTCGACGGCCGCACCAGCGTGCTGACCCGCGGCGAGGGAACGGAGTTCGACAGCCTGCGCGAGTACGTCCCCGGCGACGACACCCGCTCGATCGACTGGCGAGCCACCGCCCGCCAGTCCTCCGTGGCCGTGCGCACCTGGCGCCCCGAGCGGGACCGACACATCCTCCTGGTCCTGGACACCGGCCGTACCTCCGCCGGCCGCGTGGGTGACGCACCACGTCTCGACGCCTCCATGGACGCAGCGCTCCTCCTTGCCGCACTCGCCTCCCGAGCCGGCGACCGCGTGGCACTCCTGGCGTACGACCGTCGGGTACGTGCCCTGGTCCAGGGCCGCTCGGCAGGAGACGTACTGCCAGGCCTGGTGAACGCGATGGCCGCGTTGGAACCGGAACTCGTCGAGACCGACGCCCGCGGGCTAACCGCGGCCGCCCTGCGTACGGCACCTCGCCGTTCGCTGATCGTGCTGCTCACGACCCTCGACGCGGCCCCGGTGGAACAGGGGCTGCTCCCCGTACTTCCGCAGCTCGCTCAACGACACACTCTTCTGGTCGCCTCGGTGGCTGACCCGCACATCGCACGTATGGCTGAGGCCCGCGGAAACGCAGAGGCGGTCTACGAGGCGGCGGCAGCGGCTCAGGCACAGAGTGAGCGTCAGCGCACGGCCGAGCAGCTCCGTCGTCATGGAGTGACGGTCGTGGACGCGACTCCGGAGGATCTGGCGCCGACTCTGGCGGACGCGTATCTGGCTCTGAAGGCGGCGGGCCGGCTCTGACCGGCCCGGGCTCCCCCGCCCTTCGGGGGCCCTGAAACGCAGAAAACCCCCGCACCGTTCCCGGTGCGGGGGTTTTCTCAAAATTTGTTCGGCGGCGTCCTACTCTCCCACAGGGTCCCCCCTGCAGTACCATCGGCGCTGTGAGGCTTAGCTTCCGGGTTCGGAATG